>CAXUFG010000061.1:0-24185 GCA_964250265.1 uncultured Pseudonocardiaceae bacterium
CGTGCGCGCTCGCCTCGCAGGCCCCGGTGCTCCTGGACACCCCGCCCCAACCGGAACCCGCCGGGCCGGCGTCCCGCTACGGCGGGTTCGCCGCGGCAGCAGGCCGGCCCTCGCCGGTACCCCCGCCGGCCCCGGGCACGCTGGTCTGGCACGACATCGTCGCGCCCGGTGTGGGAAGCGATCTCGAGTCCCACCCGGACACCGGCCAGCTGACCAAGCCCGGCGGTTTGCTGGTGACGTCCTGGTTCGCGCTGCCCCCCCGTGGCGGCAGCGCCCTGCTGGTCCCGGTGCTCGGGGCCCGGACCGGCCAGAAGATGACCATGGAGTACGCCACCGTTGCCGGACCCGACCCCAACGTGGCGGGCAGCGTGGCACTGACGGTGGACCGGATGACACCACAAACCGAGTGGCAGCAGGCGGCCGTGCCGCTCGAGGCGCTCGGCGCCAGGCGACCGTCCAGCGTGCGGTTGGTGATTCACGAGCGGGTGAGCAGTGCCGATAACCGGCTTGCGGTAGGCCAGCCACGGCTGGCTGGGTGGCGGCCCTTGACGGCGTTGACCGCCGGCCGGCCGGTGTACGTCGACCAGCTCACGGCGACCCTGCTGCCGTGCCTGGATCAGGTCGGCGTCGAGCACGGCATCGCGCGGGCACCCGAGATGCTGGTGCTCAGCGACGAAGGGTTCGGCCGGGGGTTTCTCGATCTCGGGTTCGAGTTGTCCCGGGGCGGCACCCAGGTGCCGGTGGCCCGCTCCGCGACGGCCGTCCGGATCCCCACCCGGCTGGTGCCCGACGCAGGACCCAGCCTGCCCTGGGGGCGGGTCGAGCGGGTCATCTACGACCACCCCGTCGGGCTGGTCGACCTGCGCGTCGATCAGCTGCGGCGAGCCGGCTGGACGCGGCTACCCACGCTGGCCACCAAGAGCTACCACGGTGATCGTTGATGGCGCTAGCGCGAATGTGGTCGGAGGAGCTCCAGCGAGGGAGGGGACTGCTACGGATCGTCGGGAGCGGGGAGGGTCATGGCCGCCGCGTCGAAATCCCGGCGATGCACGATTCGTCCGATGACATAGGCTGTGGTCAAATCCCCGTTGCTGGAGACGGTGGGCGCCGAGCGGTAACAGACGCGAAAGGTGCCAATACGTAACCGGCGCCAGCCCGGGGCCCCGACGATGGCTTTGATGTCGAGGTTCGACGCGTCCTCGCCGAGCCGGCGGAGCCCGGCCAGGATGCGTGCTCGCTCTGGCCCAGGACCTATCCGGCGGAGATCCTTCTCCGCATGGGGCCGCAGATGCAGCTCAGGCACTCCGGCGGTCTCCGCGCTCCTCGGCGTCCAGTTCCGCTAGGACGTCGGCGAGCGGAACACCCAGCTCACCGCGGGCGATCGCGTCATCGGCCTCCTGGCGCCCACGAACAAACTCGGGGGCATGAGCCAGGACGTAATCGTAAAACTCCTCAGCGTCGATCGCAGACAGCACCGCAATCGGCTGCCCACGCCGGGTGACGATGATCGGCTGCCCACCCTGCTCCAGCTCGTCGAGCAGGGCCGACGCACGGTTGACCAGGTCGCGCACACCTACGGTCCGCATCCCGCCACCTCCAAAATGTGGGAGCAACAGATGTACAACGCGCAATGGTACAACGCTCCGGGAAACTGGAGGGCTGCCATGTGCCTCGAGCGGCTTCGAAACGGTTTCAGTGGTGAAGGACTATCGGCCGGTCGAACACGGCGTTGTCGATGGTTATATCGACGAACGCCACCGGGCCCGACCTCGGCGAGGTAGCGGCGCTCGGCGGGCCGGTAGCGGGTTCGGTGCAGGGTCTCAGCCTCGGAAACCGGCCCAATACTGATCACGTTCCGCGCCCCGGTGTACCGAGGTTTCTGAGTCCACGTCCAGCCAGATACGGAAGTCCCAGTAACTGTTGATCTCTGGACGAGCCGCGAACACCCGTCGACGATCAGCAAAGTATCAGGGGTCAGCTGGGTTCTCACCGATGAATGATCGACTTGGGTCAGTGGGTCGATGCTGCAGAGCACACATCGTCCCGAGCCGTGTTGTTACCGGACGCAGGGGCTGCCGCAGCGTCGAGACTGACTGCTGCACGGGTGTGTGAGCTGGCGCCACAACGGGACGGTATGCGACGTCTTCGGGATCACGAAAGGGTACTGGTCAGCGAAGCTCAACCCGTTGCCCGCTCGCAGTAACGGTCACGAAAGATCTGGGTCAATGACACAAGCTCGGGGTCTGAGTACCTGATCCGGGCCGCCACCACCGTTATCGATCATGACTATGCTCTGGAACGTGCCCCGGAGCAATGATCATTTTGGCGAGCCGTTGACCGTCAACGACGAGGGTGGCGTGACGATCCCAACGTCGATACGGCAGGCTGCCGGTATCCAAGCCGGCGTCCCGCTGGTGGTGTATCTGGAGGATGGGCGCGTGATGATCGAGAAGCGTGAGCAGTTCGCGGACCGCATTCGCCAGGAGGTCACTGCGGCCTGGACCGGTGAAGGATCCGTGGTCAATGAGCTGATCGCCGAGCGCCGGGCGGAGGCAGCCCGCGAGGATGAGCGGTGAAGGTCGTCCTGGACACCACCGCATTGCTCGCGTGGCTGCGCGGCGAACCGGGCGCCGAGGTAGTGCACCCGCTGCTGCCCGAGGCGATCATGTCGGCGGCGAACTGGTCGGAAGCGTGCCAGAAGCTGAACCAGCGCGGCATCGATGCCGAGCGGATCACCAGCCGGCTGCGCACCCTCGGGATCCAGATCGAGCCGCTCACAGAGGCCGACGCGGTGATCGCCGCGAACCTGTGGTCCCGCACCCGCGCGGTAGGTCTGTCCCTGGGCGACCGATGCTGCCTGGCACTGGCAAGCAGATTGGACCTCACCACAGTCACCGCAGACACCGCCTGGGCCGATCTCGACCTTGACATCCCCGTGCAGATCATCCGCTGAGCCGTCGATGGCGTCCAGCGGCACTCTCGCTCGTTCAACGATCCTGCGCCGGGCACTGCTACGCCGATCGCCGCGACCAGCCCAAGATGGGAATCGGAGATCACCAGTTGCACCCCGGACAGGCCACGGGCGACCAACTCCCGCGCAAACGCCAACCACCTGGCACCGTCCTCGGCCGAGGCCACGTCCAACCCGAGGATCTCCCGGTGCCCATCGGTATTGACCCGGTCGCGACCAGGGCGTGCACATTGACACCCGGCCTTCCTCGCGGACCTTGACTGTCAGCGCATCGACCCACATGACGCCCGGTAGCCATTACGCCGATTGACCTGCCCGGCGCTGCGCGGCCCATGCCCAGCGTCACGCACCTGATCGGCCTGCGTCGACATCATTGCGTTCACGAACAAGGCGAGGCCACGCCGCTCACCAGCAGAAAGCTCGTACACCAGCTCGGGGGACGCAACTTGCCCTGGAGTCAAACCGTCAGCAACGCACTATTAAAGCCGTCCCTGGTGCAGTTTGTGGCCATCCCTTGCTCAACGGTCGGACTCAGCCTGTTCACCATCAGCAAGCAGAGTCACTTCCCGTGTAATCGTGATTGAAACAAGCGCCGCTCGACCCGGCGTCGCGGTTTAACGACGGCTTGACGTACCAAATTCCTGCGCCGATCGGCGGCCACATCTGCGATCACTCCCCTTGAGCCCTCCGGAGCAACTCACGGCCTCAAACTAAAGGAACTACTGTCCATGAACACATCAGCGAACGCGACAGTACGCCTTGTCGCGCTTCTCCCGGTACTCGGGTCGATCATGCTGTCACTTGCCGCACCTGCCACTGCCAGCACGCCTCGAGCTGCTTCGCCTGCAGCGTCCACGCCTACCAAGGTGGCGACGAAGGCACTTACATCGCACAGGGTCGCCTCGGTGAATAGCCAGACGATGACGCTCACATTAGATAATGGTCAGCACATCACGTTGACGCGCCAGGGATACGATCGCTGGATGTCGGCATTACACGCACACCATGGCAGCGTGGCCCCCAACGGTGCAGTAACGCCCGGGAGTGGAGGGGTGGTAAGCCCCGACAACACCGTCCCGGGTAGCTGCGGCTACTCGTTCGATTACCTCTACGACGATGGCGGACTTAACTATGACGCACTCACCGGATTCCATGTGAACTCGACCGCCGTCTACTTCGGCTGGCTGATCTTTGTTAACGGCGCGGGCGGTACGTACTACCAACAGCAGTTCCCCGATCACGGCAACATCAACTCTTTCGACTGGTCACACGACTACATCGGCAGGGTTCCGGCGCCGGACTTTTACTCTACCGATGTCGACCCGAACGACAGCTACGCGATCCTCGATTCTGGGGACATCTGCACCGCGGCGCCGGGCGTCTATGATGATGAATACATCTCCTGATCCTGAGGAACCGGAGGACCGTTGATGCTCCGCCAGCCAGACGACGCGACCATCGCGTTGGATCCCGCGTGGCGCCTCAACTGGCTGTACTTCGTCAACGAACGCGTGCCTGCTGATCACTTCCAGCCGTTGCCGGCCAGCAGGGTCGACATGGCGTGGGACGACTTACTCGATGAGGAGTGGTCGTCATGGCGCCAGCAACTGTGGACCGAAATCATATCTGCGGACGCGGAGGGGGCATCACGTAACCGTGGCCGCATCGGTTGTGATGCCCCCTCGTTTGCCTCCCTTAGCGACACACGGGCGGTGCGCGCGCGCTGCGAGCAGCGCTGGGAGCAGTTTCAGCGGTGGTGGAGCACAGATGGAGCCAAACGAGCGTTGGTTGATCTGACGATGGAGCCGGCTGCCCAAGAGCGGGTCCAACAAGCCCGCTCTCGACTACAGCCGGATACCACCGTGACTCTTCACATTGTCGGGCTCACCGTCTCGCATGGACTGAGTTTTCACCGCCGTCATCACGACGGCCGCACCGTCGTGAATGCCGCTATTATCGCCGCGGTTCTGCAAGATGACGCCAGGTTCCGATCGGAAACGCGGAATTTCACCAATCCACCTCCACAAGGATGAGGAGTTGCCGCAGGAGCACGCCCGGCTGGACCGTCACATCGGTAGTGTGCGGTAGGAGAAGGGTTGACCGCGGGCGAGATCGCCCGCATCGCGGGCTACACCGAGACGGATTCCCGCCCGGGCCGATCTCGACCTCGATATGCCGGTGCAGGTCATCCGCTGAGCCAACTAGCGGTGGTTCATGAATCTTGTGGCGGTGT
This sequence comes from uncultured Pseudonocardiaceae bacterium, assembly GCA_964250265.1. Classification (GTDB taxonomy): domain Bacteria; phylum Actinomycetota; class Actinomycetes; order Mycobacteriales; family Pseudonocardiaceae. Next base: position 5,205 of record CAXUFG010000061.1, read on the forward strand.
GGCGAAATACTCGGTGAGCATCTCGGTCGTCCACGCGGCCTGCCACACGGTGCCACGTGGACCGAACTCGCGGAACCAGGGTTTGACGTCAAGGATGGGGGTGCCGTCGACGGCGTCGAGTTCCTCGACGTGCAAGTCGAGGGCATCGACCTTGATCAGACGGCAGCGCGAGACGCCCAGCCAGTTCAGGCGGCGCATGTTGCGATGGCCGAAGATACCGACTTCGGGCTCGTGCGACGAGGTCGACGGTCGCCGGGACACCGCGACGGCAGAAGGCCGACAGCGCAGCACGCATGTCAACTACGGTCTGTCGGACGCGTGCTGAGTGGATGCCGTCCATGGCGTCCAGCGCTGCGGACCAGGTGGAACATGCCTGGTCGATCTCGCCTCGGCGCGCGTGCACGGCACCGAGGTACCCGAGGGTCACGGCATGCGTGCGGGTGAACGTCGCTGCCTTGCGGAACGTGCGGCTCGTAGGGTGGCTGAGAAACACCGGTGACAAGCTTGAGGATGGCGAGAGGAGCCTGCGTGTCGGCGCAGACTGTCATCACGACCGTCCGCACTCCTGACGGTCTGCACTTGTCTGGCGCTCTCGTCTTGCCCGACGGCGCTGGTCAGGCGGCCGTCCTGGTGCATGGCGGAGGTGTGACACGGGAGGAGGGCGGCTTCTTCGCTCGACTCGCTACCGGGCTGGCAGACGCCGGCATCGCATCGCTGCGCTTTGACCTGCGCGGTCATGGGGACAGCGAAGGGCATCAGGAAGACCTCACCATCGCCGGTGTCCTCGCCGACATCCGCGCCGCCACCACCCTCGCCCGGTCCCAGGTCTGTGTTGATCGTGTCGCCCTACTTGGCACCAGCTTCAGCGGCGGCATCTGTGGCTATTATGCGGCCCAGCACCCGGCTGAGCTGGCCAGTCTGGTGATGCTCAACCCGCTGCTCGACTACAGAAAGCGTCTTATCGACGACAAACCCTACTGGCACAACGGGCAGATCGATGTGGAGACCGGACGCGAGCTGCTTAATCACGGCTACCTCGCTCACTCACCGACTTTTAAGCTCGGGCGATCACTACTGAACGAGGTCTTTTACCTGCGGCCGCACACCACACTTGGGGACATTCAGGCTCCGACGCTCATTGTGCATGGCACCAAGGACACGTTCATTCCTGTGGAGTCATCTCGCTGGGCAGTTCAGCGACTGACGACCGAGCATAGACTCATGGAGGTCGAGGGTGCTCAGCACGGCTTTGCCGTCCACGACGACCCGAGCTATGCTAATCCGCAGAGTCAGCAGTGGCAAGCAGAGGTCATTCGCGCGGTGGCGGACTGGATGAGTAGCCACTAAAGCGCAAACACAGCTTCGCGCAGTTCGTGCACCGCCGGTTGCGAGCGCCACGGCGCAAGAAGTACACAGACGCGCTTGAGTTCGTGAATCGTGCGCAGAGAGTGTGTTTCGACGGCGACGGTGAGGGCCTCGTGTCCCGCCGAAGCGGCGTTGTCTGGCTCAGCGGCGTGCGCCAAGGCGCTCGCCATGAGCGAGAGGAAGTAGCCCCGGTCACGGCGGGAGATCTGCTCAGCGTCCAAGTGCTCACGGTACAACTGCGCCGCTTGTCCCGGTCGCCCCGCTTCGCAGTAACAGATGGCGGTCTGCATCGTCAGCAGGGCGCGGTCATAGTGACAGCCGAACTTGTTCATGGTCGCTTCAGCGGCGGTGAAGACGTCCCAGGCTTCGTTGAGTTTAGCGTCAACAGCCGCACTGGATTCACCAGTCATCGCCAGGCCACGGGCTTCTTGTTGGGCGATTTCAGCTTGTACCAGCGGCGGCAGCGGCCATGGCCCGTCACGGGCTGCCTGAGCAAGGGTCAGCATACGTAGGCCATCGCGCTCGTCCCACGCGGCCTGACTCTTCTTGAGCAGAATGTAGCCTTGCATGGGCCAGTCACCGGCCTCCTGCGCCCACTCGGTGGCGCGGTCCCGCCAGTGAGCCGAGAGACGCGGCTGACGGGCGTCACGGTAGAGCCAGCCGACAAATTCGGCGGCTTGGGCACCGACAGTAAGTAGCTCGCGCCGCACATTGGCCTTTACTTCTCGGGCATGGATCTCAATAGCGGCGACGATGCCGAGCACAAGCGGAAGCGCTTGCGCTGGGCCGTGGGCACCGTCGTTTGCGGCACAGTTTTTCAGCTGCTTTTTAAAGTAGCCCACAACCTCGATATCCAGGTAGTGCCGAGCGTCGTCAAAGGCCGCTCCGAGATGCCGCAGCTCGTCGAACCCGAGCGCTGGAAAGACGACACTGTGCTTGAGGAAGTCCCGGCGATACAGCGATGCCACCTCCCCGAGGATCGATCCAGGTGTCGAGGGCGCACTCTCCGGTTCGGCGGGGTCATCCAGCAGTTCGGACAGTGCCTGATCGGAGATGCCCAGGGCACGCGCGAGTTTCGGTCGAGCCCAGGGTTGCGGACAGGTCTCGCCACGTTCCCAGCGCATGACAGTGGAGCGTTCAACCCCCACCGCCTCGGCCAGCCGTTCCTGGCTGAAACCGGCCGCCTTGCGAGTGCTGACCAGCCGGTGCCGCTTGCCTGCCATGCTCCCGCCCCCCTCACAGGACGTATCGGACAGTACCCGATGCCCATGGAGCCGGTCCTGCTGTTCTGCATCAGCACTGCCGCTGACCTGCACTGTTCGCAGCGATCTTCCTCCGGTTGGCTTTCACCAGGCCCCGGGGCCGGACTGAAAGCTGACACTGCTGCGTCTCTCCGACATCGACCTGGGGCGAGGGGAGAACCAGAACAGCCGGAGGCAGGATCCATGGCAGGACGGCACAGCAAGCGCCGGAGGGCGCAGGCGCAGATCCCTGCCCAGCGGGGGTCTCGCGCGCTGGGCATCACGGACGCGCAGACTCACCTTGAGCACCTGGTGACCGATGAGTCCCTGGCGGCGCATCGCCACTTGGGCCGCTTTCTGGCGTTGTGTGGCATCGAGGTTCTCGCCGCGAGCCTGACCGAGCCTGACCGTGGTCGCCGCCCGCTGTGCGCTCGGTGAGCCCTGCTGTGACCGGCGCTGGGCCGGAGCGACTGGTTGGGGCGCAGCAGGCTCCCTCCGCTGGAGGCCACGATGGGTGAGAGCCCGGAGCTGGCAGCCGCCAAGCGGCTGCTGGATACCGCCAAGACCGCCGGGTTCTCCTTCGAGCGGATCGCGCCCGGTGAGGACGGCCCGTTGCGCGGGGTGCGGCAGTGCGTCGAGTGGGTCGACGAGATCTACCTGGCCGGGTTTGGGCAGCCGGACTCGTGTAGCGCCATCCGGCGGCGGCGCTGCTCGCTGATCGTGCCCGGCGGGCTGCCGGTGACCCAGCGCGTCGATGGGGACGCGTTGACCGTCCTGCACACCGTGATGTCCGACTGGCCGTTATGAAAGAGCCGTGAACGGATCCGCCGTCTTCGGGTCTGGCCCGTAGGCGTTGGGCTGCCGGTCTCCCGCGAGGGCGTGGAACACGAGGAGCACGATCCAGCCGATCACCGGGATAAAGGCGAGCAACAACCACCAACCAGTCCGGCCGATGTCGTGCAACCGGCGGACGCTCACGGCCAACGACGGCAACAGAACGGCCAACGAGTAGAGCAGGCCGAGCACACCGACGTCCAGCATCGAACCGAGGTGCAGCGCCGAATCGAGGACGTTCAACAAAAGCGAGATAACGAGACTGACCAGCGTGAAAACCCAGAATTCCATCCGCCGGGCGCGGCCGGTGAAGTCAACGTACTGGCGAAGGACCTTCAGGTACCAGTTCATGGAACTCCCTGTGCGCGGAGCGGCCGGCCGAACGCGGAAGCTACCTTCCGGCACCTGCGCCGACGGCCCCCGACCGGGGACCCAAGCGTAACGACCATAGGCTGCCGCGGTGATTCCCGACGCCCGCAGCCGACCCTGGGTGGGGTGGACGATCGCCGCGTTGGCTCTGGTCACCGGCGTGCTGGGGATCCTGGTGATGCTCGCGCCGGTGACGGCCGACGATCCGGTGGTGAGCTGGCCGCGGGCCGGGCAACAGCCCACCTCCACGGTGCTGCCGCTGTCGCCCTACCGCCCGCTGGCCCTCACCGCGACGGTCCCCTGCGCGACGCTGCAGGCGCTGGCTACCCGTCCGGCCGGCGGGGAGGCGCTGCGCACGTTGCCCGCCGAGGTGGGCACCACTCCGGGTCAGGGCCTGGTGGTGGCCACGACGCGGGGACTCGTGACGGTCACCGCGTCCGGTGCTGAGGTACTGCGCCAGCCGCTACCGCCCGGAGACTGCGCCTATCAGGTCGTCGCCGATTCCGGTGGGCTGCGAGTGTCGCGTGAGCGCGTCGAGGTCGCGAACCGTACGGACCTGCTGACGCCGCAGGTCGCCGAGTTGCAGACCGATGCCGTTAGGCAGACCAACGGCCTGTCGGTGCAGCTGCACACCGACGCGCGATACCAGTCGGCCCCCACGTCGCTGAAGACGGTGTTGCTGATCGCGCACGGTCTCACCCTGGCGGCGCTGCTCGTGCTGGCCTGGCGGTGGTGGCGGGGCGATGGTCCAGGCCTCGTCCGGCCGCGCCCGTCGTGGGCAGATGCTGTGGTGGTCGCGGTGTCACTGGCGTGGGTGGTGATCGGGCCGCTCAACATTGACGACTCGTGGTACCTGCTGATGTCCCGCAACGCGATGGCCTCGGGCTATATCGGCAACGTCATCTACCAGTTCAACGTCACCGAGAACCCGTTTTCCGCCAGCCAGTACGTCATGCAGGCCTGGGGTGGCCTGGCCGGCGACTGGAGCCTGGGGTGGATGCGGCTGTTGCCGCTGGGCTACGGGTTGGCGAGCTACGCGCTGCTGCGGGTGCTCCTCGCCTCGGTGCTGGGCCGGGTAGCGAGACGCGCCGTGCCGTGGGCGGTGGCGGCAGCCCATCTGCTGTGGTGGCTGCCCTACGGCTTGACCTTGCGTCCCGAGCCGCTGATCGCGCTGGGTACCGCAGCGGTGTTCGTGCTGGCCGAGCTGGCCCGGCGGCGGCGCTCGGTGGGGGTGTTCGCCACCGCCGTCACGCTCGCCGCACTCACCGTCACAGCCTCCCCCACCGGCGCGGTGGCCGCTGCGCCGTTGGTGCTGTGCCTGCCGTGGCTGTGGCAGTGGTGGCGGGCCACCACGGTGCCCAGCCGCCTCGCCGCGGTGCTGCTGGCAGGTGCGGCCGCCTCGATCGTGATCCCGGTCACCTTCGCCGACGCCACCCTGGGCGACGTGCTCGAATCGGTCGCGGTGCACCGCTGGTACTACAAGCAGAACGCCTGGTACGACGAATACCTGCACTACGCGAACCTGCTGGTGGGCGATGACCGGGGGGCCTGGGGTAAGCGAGTGCCGGTGCTGCTCACCGTGGCCGTGCTCTTCGCGGTGGCCCTGCGGGCGGGGCGGCGGGCCGGCACCGCCGGGCGCAGCGGCCACCTGCTCGGCACCGCAGCGGCCATCACCGCGTTGAGCGTGGCCACCCTGGCACTCACCCCGACGAAATGGGTGAACCACTTCGGGGCGATCGCCGCGCCGGCCACCGTGCTGCTCGCCGCCGCGCTGATCCGATCCCCGCTACCGCAGCGGGTCGGCGCAGCGGCCCTGGCAATCGGCACGGGCGCTCTGGTGGCCGCGGCGTCGGTGGCCTTCGCCGGCCCCAACCTGTGGCGTCCCTTCTCCGATTGGGGCCAGCCCTTCGGCAACCACCTCCTCGTCGAAACCCCGTACGTGCAAAGACTGCTCGCGCCCGCACTGGGACCGCTGGCGTTACGCAACCCACTGCTGTGGCTGGCCATCGCCGCGGTGGGCTGGTGGTGGCTGCGCCGGCTGGGCCCGGATCGGGCTGTGCTGGCCAGCGCGACCGGCCTGGGGGTGACGCTGATGCTGCTGGTGTTCACCATCGCGCCGCTGCGTCAGTACCCGGGCACGTCGGTAGCGCTGATGAACCTCCGAGCCCTCACCGGCCGGCCGTGCGGCCTGGCTGCGTCGGTGCAGGTACTCACCGACGTCCGGCCTGGTCTCGGGCCGCCCGCCGGGGCCGCCGAACTCACCGGCGACATGCGGGCAACGCCACTACCCGACTCGATGCCGGGGCCGATCGGTTCGGTCTGGCATGACGACGTATCCGGCGGCAGTGGTACCGGCACCCTCCGGTCACCCTGGTACCCGATGCGCCAGGTCAGCACGGCAAAGGACTGGATAGTCGTGCCACTGCGCGGCACGCTTACCCGCGGGCAGCAGCTCGCTGTGCAGTTCGGATCGGGTCCCCTGAACGCCCCGGGCCAGATCCGCACGGTGGAGCTGCCCGCACTCGGGTACAAACCGGACTGGACCCAGGCGAGCATCGCGTTGACCGACGTTGGTCTGGCCGCGCCGACCGCGCTTCGGGTGGTGGTCAACGACCTCGTCGCCGGCCCTGACAGTTGGCTGGCCGTCGGGCAGCCACGGGTGACCGCGCCGCGACCGGTCACCGATGTCATCGCGGGCCGGCCGGTGTTCGCCGACCAGGTGTCCGCCGGATTGTGGCCCTGCCAGGACCAGATCGCCATCCGGAACGGGCTGGCGCAGGCCCCTGCGCTACGGCTGCGGGCGGGGGACGGGCTGGAAGCCTCGATCATCCATAACTCGGTGTACGCGGACAACGGCGGCACGTTGCTGCAGGTCGACCGCGCTACCAAGCTCGTCGAGCTGCCCGCGCTGCTCATGCCGCCGGGCGTCACCACGCTGGGTTGGGGCCACGTTGACGCGCTGGTGTACGCCCACCCCGCAGGTTTGGTCGATCTCCGCGTCCAGACCGTGCGACGCGCTGGGTGGACCCGGATGCCCACGCTCATCGGGGAGCGCTACACGGGCCGCGCCTACATCGGATGACCCGGCGCATCAGTAGTCCCCCGAAGGAATTACGTGGCACTACTGATTGCAACGTCGTGCCTAGGTGGGCACCCTAAGTGACGGGCGAACCGGCTCTGCCGCCGGTGACATGCCTTCCGTTGCCTGTCCTAGGGGGATCTCGATGTCAGACGCCATGAGCTGTGCCGAGTTCGGCGAGCAATACATAGAGCTGCTGCCCGCACGTACCGTCCTGTCGCTGTTCACCGCCGATATATTCGGCGGCGGCGCGGCGGGTAAGCCCGGCGCCAACGGCCAGGGCATGCACGGCTTCAACGTCCTGGGGTGGGTCGGCTGGAGCGGATCCGATCCGGCCCCCAGCACCACCGAGCCCGGCAGCCAATCCTGACCGTCGAACTGCTCTGAGCCTCCCGAACTCAACAGCAGAGCTGTTCGATCATGCGCCAGCGGCTCTGCTGTTGAGTTCGGGAACGGGAGAGCTGATCACGTAGCGGAAGATCCACATCGACGGTGATCGCGCGGGTACCTTTGAAGGTCGGCAGCTAGCTACGGTTGCTGTGAAGTCGTCCCCGTCTGAGAAGGTGGATTGCATCGCGTGTCGCTTAGCCCGACAACCCCTGAGGTCGCGAACCCTGATCTAGATCCCGACCTCACGGTGGAGCAGGACTACCTCACCCTGCTCTACCGGCACCTCGACGAACGCCGCCGGTATACCGCCCGACGCCTCGCCGAGGTCCTGCGCAACCCCACCACCGGCACTCCTCAAGCGCTCACCGAGCGCGACGCCGCGGCGGCGATGTATTCCCAGCAGCTCGCCACTCTGGACGGCGTCGAACAGGGCCTGTGTTTCGGGCGCCTGGACCTGCACAGCGAGATGTGCGACCGGGACATCAGCGACGGTGATGGGCGGCGCTACATCGGCCGGCTGGGCCTACTCGACGAAGCGCACGACTACCAGCCGCTGCTCATCGACTGGCGGGCACCCGCGGCACGACCGTTCTACACCGCGACTGCGGCCCGCCCCGAGGGCGTTCGCCGCCGGCGGCACATCCGGACCCGTAGCCGCAAGGTCCTCGCCCTCGAGGACGAGGTGCTCGATCTCGCCGACTCCGCTGCCGCCGAGCCATCGTCCGCGACCAACCTGACCAGCGAGGCGGCCCTGATGGCCGCTCTGACCGAGACCCGGACCGGCCGGATGTCCGACATCGTCGCGACCATCCAGGCCGAACAGGACCGGATCATCCGCGCCAAGCCGCAGGGACTGTTGGTCGTGCAGGGCGGACCGGGCACCGGCAAGACCGCCGTCGCGCTGCACCGGGCGGCCTACCTGCTCTACACGCACCGCCGCCAGCTGGCCAAGCGCGGAGTGCTGGTGGTTGGGCCCAACTCGACATTCCTGCGCTACATCGAGCATGTGCTGCCCTCGCTGGGTGAGACCAGCGTGCTGCTGTGCACGGTCGCGCAGCTCCACCCAGGGCTGCACGCCCGCGGCGTCGAGCCGGACGAGACGGCCGCGGTCAAGGGGCGTATCGAGATGGCGAAAGTGCTGGCCGCAGCGGTCCGGGACCGCCAGTGCCTGCCCGCGGAGCCGATCGAGCTCACCATCGAGGGGCAGCCCATCGCGCTGGATCGCGCGGTGTGCCTGCCCGCCCGCACCCGGGCGCGCCGCTCCCGCCGGGCACATAACGAGGCCAAGAGACTGTTCCGGCAGGAGGTGGTGACAGCACTGGCCAACCAGATCGCGAGCGGTTTCGGCGACCTGGGCCCCGGTCCAGGGGAACACAGTGTGCTCAGCCGCGAGGATCTGGCGGACATCCGCGCCGAGCTACGAGCCAGCCCAGAGCTGGGCGCCGCGCTGGAAGGGCTGTGGCCGACGCTGTCACCGGAGCAGCTGCTCACCGAGCTCTACGCTGATCCACAGCGGTTGGCCAGCGCCACGCATCGGCTGCTGGACCCCGCGGAGTGCGATTTGCTGGCCCGGCCGGCTCCGGACCCGGCCACTCAACTCGATCAGGTGTGGACCCCCGCCGATGTCCCGTTGCTGGACGAGGCGGCCGAGCTGCTCGGTACCGATGGCAGCGCCGAGGCCGCCCGGGAGGCCGCCGCGATCCGCGAGGAACTGCAGTACGCGCAGGGCGTGCTGGACATCCTGGACCTCGATGAGGACCTGGACCCGGAGCTGCTGCGCGCCACTGACCTCATCGACGCCGACCGGCTGGCCGACCGGCAGCGAACCCGCAACTACGACAGCACCGCGGAGCGCGCCGCGGCCGACCGGGCCTGGGCCTACGGGCACATCATCATCGACGAGGCCCAGGAGCTGTCCCCGATGGCGTGGCGGGTGCTCATGCGGCGCTGCCCCAGCCGCTCGATGACCGTGGTCGGCGATCTCGCCCAAACCGGGAACCGGTCCGGCGCCGGATCGTGGCAGGACGTGCTCGGGCCCTACGTCGCGCAGCGGTGGCGGCTGGAACAGCTGACCGTCAACTACCGCAATCCCGCCGAGATAGCGCAGCTGGCCGATCGCGTGCTGGCCGCTATCGACGTCGACATCACGCCGCCGCGCTCGGTTCGCCACACCGGCGTCCTGCCTCGCTGTGTCCAGGTCCGCGCGCTGGCCGAGCAGCTCCCGGCACTCGTCGGCGAGGAAGTAGCAGCGGTGGGAAACGGCCGGGTGGCAGTGCTCGGCCCCGACGCGAAGGTGGCCGAGCTTCGCACGCTGCTCCCCGCGGCGAGCGATGGCGACCTTGACGCAGCGGTCACCGTGCTCACTGTCGCCCAGGTCAAGGGTCTGGAATTCGACGCGGTCGTGCTGGTCGACCCGGCAGCGATCCTGGCCGAGTCCCCGCGCGGTCTCAACGACCTCTACGTCGCCCTCACCCGCACCACCCACCGGCTGTGCATCGTGCACTCCGGCGAACTCCCCGACGTGCTCAACTCAGCTGGGGCATGATCCCATGCAGGAACCACCGGTAGGTGCCGGCTTGCGGGCTGTCGTGGTGCCAAGTCAGCTGGGTCTGCCCGGTCCGCAGACGCTCGGTGTGGATGGTGCCGACGTTGCTCTGCTCGGTGAGCCGCTGGGCAATCCAAGAGACTGGGAAGACGACCTTCAGGGTGAGGTCACTGATAGTCGTGGGATACCGTTGATCGAAAGTGGCGGTCGCCCAGGTCAGGGAATCCTGGCCGGAGCTGCGCAGCGGGTTCCACAATCTCGGCGAGCGATAGCGCAGCACCCACTCGGTGTCACCCTGCAGGCCAGGCTGGAACAAGATCAGCAGCAGTGGCCGGCCGTCGACATCCCGAACCGGGTGGATCTCGACCCGAATGTCCTGACCGTGCACCGTGCAGGCGAGAGCCAGGTCGTCGAGCTCGAACGGGGGCCCATCCGGCCAGGACACGATCGGGCCCAGGATCCGGTACACCAGGTAAGGCCTGGGGCTGGTCCACCGCCGCTCGACGACGAGGTCCTGCCCATCGTGGTCACCGACCACAAGAGTGATCTCTACCCGCTCCTCGAACAGGGGAAACTGCCGGTCGACCAGCCCACGTACGGCATCGGCGTAGCGACGTAGCTGCCGCTCGTAGTCTTGCGGATCACGACGTTGCTGCGACCATGACCGGCCCGGACCGTCGGCGCCATCGAGCACCAGCGGCGAAGGCAGACCCGCCCGACCGTCGCCGGGCTGGTACAGCGCCGCGAGCTGGGCTCGCCTGGTCACCCCGGTCTTGCGGAACAGCGTGCGCATATGCGCTTCGACTGTCCGGCGTGAGATGGCGAGGCGGGCGGCGATCTGATCGTTGCTGAGCCCCTCGATTGCCAGACGAAGGACCTCATCCTCACGATCAGTCAACTGGATCCGTGACACGGCTTGCCCTCCGCAGTTGCCTCCCAGACTGCCTACTTTGCGTACGCATTTACACCTAGCATCGCTTGTACCATTAGCCCACTTACCGATATTATGTGTCAAGCTACTAGGCTCTTGTCGCCTACTACGTAGGTATTTTAGGTGGTGGTCGGGGTGACTCAGCTGACTTCCCCTCAGCGAGAGCGGCACCAAGCGCGGCAACCTGGTGCTTGCCCGAAACTGGCCGCCCCGCCCGCGACCCACCTCGGCGTCACGGCCCACTGGAGCACGGCACGTCCCTCGGCAGCGAGGCCCCTAGGCCCCAGCCGGGGAGCGCAACGGCGTGGCGGAATACCCCGCCGAGCGCCGTGACGCTGGGCTGGATCCTGCTGATAGCCGGTCCGGTCTGTCTCGGAGTCCTCCTCGGAACGACCTGGACCATCCAGGCCATGCAGCCGAGGCTTCGCCGGCAGGCCGAGGAGCGCCGCAAACTGAACGAGGAATGGGTCGCGGTTCGCGCCGCCCGCCAACAACTGGGGCATTGTCCGTACTGCGCGTTCCCCTTGGCCGAAAACGACCAGTATCCGGATCAGGCGCCAGGTGAGCATCCACCAGACGACGATTAGCGCTCGCCCATAAGAGTCAACGCACGAGTTCCCGCTCAGGGAAGGGAGCTGACTGGTCGTGCCCTGGAACAGTCGAACTCACCGCGTTGCACCCCGCCGAGGAACGCCGTCCAGCTGTCGCGGGTGAAGCTGAGCACCGGGCCGACCGGGTCCTTCGAGTCGCGGACCCATACCTGAGCGCGGGTGCGACTGATCTGGACACAGGCACCACTCTCGCCGCTGGCCCAGCTCTTCTGCCAGGAGCTCGTAGCACGGGGCGGCTGTACCTCGACCATCACGCACTCCCTCTCCTGCCGGGCCTGTCACCCTCGCTGCCAGTGCCGACGCCGTCCCGGCTGCCCATGAGGCACCGTCAGTGGTCACCTGGCTCTACCGCACGCTAGGCCTGGTGAACCCACGCCCACCTCCCTCAGCAGGAGGATTCACGGGGGGATCAGCTGCCGCCGGGAGGGGAGAACACGCCTCAGGAACTACCCGTCCGAGGCCCGCTCCGCGGCCAGGAACCTTGTCCACACTCCTCGATCTGCCAAGTGCAGACTGATACTGGGAACTTTGCCCGTCCACATGATGCTAGATGCCGTCCGCGTGGTACTGTACGCCACTTGGCGGATTGCTAGTATTTAAGCGGCAAGGAGCATACCGACAGGGAGCATACCGACAGTGAGTCTAATTACAGACGGTAGCGGCGAGGGGGGAGAAAGGGTGGACACAGTTCAAGATCCAACGATGCAGCGACGTCGCCTAAGCCTGGAGCTGAGAAGAGCGCGCGATGCCGTCAAGTTCAAGCAGGCTGATGTGGCACAGAAGATGGACTGGTCATCGTCCAAGCTGGTCCGTATCGAACGCGGGGATGTGAACGTTTCAACGAACGACCTGCGGGCTCTGTTAGATCACTACGGGGTGAAGGACGAGACGAAGGTCGAGGAGTTACTCGAACTCGCCAGATCCGCTCGAGGGACGTCCTTCTACGACCAGTTCGGTGAACTACTGAAACCCGGGTTCAAAGAATACCTGGGCTACGAAGCCTCGGCGTCCGTCATCCGTCAATACGATCCTATCCTCGTCCCCGGGCTCCTGCAGACCGAGGAGTACGCCCGAGGACTCTTCGAGGGCCACCGGTTCGATCCGGACAAAGCAGACAAATCGTGGACGGTCCGGCAACACCGCCAGCTTGTGCACGATCGGAGCCACCCTCCTGACATGAACTTTGTCCTCGACGAGGCAGCCCTGCGGCGCCATATCGGCCGGGGACACGCCATGCTTCACCAACTGGAGCAGCTCAAGGAGATGGCGACGCGGGAATACATCACCATCCAGATCATTCCTTTCACCCGGGGGGCACACCCGGGCCTCGACGGAAACTTTATTATTCTCGAATTCGACGACCCCAACCTGGATGATCTGGTGCACCTGGAAAGTATCAACCAGGTTACGGTCAAGGACGATGTCGAGCTGATCGCCCGATACCTGGACAGATTCGAACTCTTGCAGAAAATAGCGTTGTCGCCCAAAGCAAGCAGCGACTTCCTCGACCAGTTGATTGCAGATATGCGGGCGACCACTCAGTTCAAGAACTCCGCACCTAAGGAGGCGGTCTAGTTAAGAGGAGGTAGCTAATCGGTAACAAGAAAATCTCAATAAAAGACTGGGGCCGGTGCGGCAACACCGACCCCAGTGTCTCCAACCCACTCCCAGGCCAATCGAACCCTCGGAAGAAGATCGGAGGTCTTTTATGTCTGACACTGTGATGCTAACCCCAACTGGGATGCTAACCCCCACTGGCGGCAGTGGAAGCAACGCTGGGTAACCGCCTTGCCACGAATAGTAACACGGCCCGTTGGTGACGGGCGCTTGGGTCCGACCCCAGATGGGGCCGGACCCAAGCTCGCGCAGACCATAGCCGCCTGAACCTCGGCAACCGGTGCCGGGGTGAGGCCATCATGTCGACGACGGAGTTCGCGCAGCTCGCGTGGGTGATTCGAGATTATGCGTGGCTGGCGCCGTTGCTTCCCCTCGTCTGGTTTCTGCAGCGAACGTGCCTTGCCAGGACTGTCGCAAAGATCATCCGTGTGGCCGCGTGGGACGGGCTGATGAAGGCCAAAGGCGTGCCCGAGAGCACACGTCGCAAGCTGATTGCCGACGCAGCCCGGCGGGACCTCGAATCGTCGTGACTCCATGCCCGGCTCTTCACGACCTTGACGTGTCTGTAAGAGTTGTCGTACGACAGTGCGGACACCAGCGAACCAGCAGTTGGGTAAAGAGTCAAACCTCCGAACGGTGCAATGCCCTACTTTGCCAAGCCACATCACCACGAAAGGGCTCGCACCCTGTCTGCGGAATCCGGTGTTGCGGATCGGCCGATCAGTACCGCACTCGCGCTGCTGCTCGGGCTGGTGGGCCTGCTGATCGCGCTGACGTTGCCGTTCGCCCCGGTGACCACTCAGCAGACGACAGTGACCTGGCCCGCTCCCGGCCATCCAATCGTGTCGAGCACGGCGTTGTTCGCACCGTACCGGCCAGCGGAGTTGACCGTGACGGTGCCGTGCTCGGCCCTGCGCGCCGCCGCTGACCAGGACCACGCTGTCACCGTGCTAGCAACCGGCCCCCCCGGTGATGGGCTGCTGCTGCGGACCGAAGCTGCCACGGCGCGGCTGATGCTCGGGCCCAGGGTGGTGAGCAGCACGCCGGTGGCCAGCAACCTTACGGACTGCCGGACGCGCCTGGATGCCGGACCGAGCGGAATCCTGGTTACTATCGGGACCACCCGGACACTCAACCTGTCCGGCGAGCCGGTGCCCAAGGTGTTCGCGTTCCGCACCGACCTCACCCCGCGGCAAGCGGCCGGGATGTCGGCCACTGCTCGCGCCGTCAGCCCGTTCGCCACCAGCACGACCACGGTGAAGATCCTGCTCATCGTGGTGCAACTGCTTGCGGCGCTGCTAGCGCTCGGGTTGCTGACCGGCCTGCCCCGCCGCCAGCTCCGCGCAGGCGGCCAACCGGGGGGTTGGGCGCCCGTGCAGAGCCTCCAGGATCAGTGGCGCACCATCTTGGTCGATGTTGGCATGCTCGGAGTGCTGGCGGGGTGGGCGATCATCGGTCCGCTGACCGATGATGACGGTTTCGCCACGACGATCGCCCGCAACGCCGCGCTGACCGGTAACGTCGGCAATTACTACCGCTGGTGGAACGCCGCGGAGACACCGTTCGCGCTGAGCGAACAGCTGCTCGCACCGCTGACCCAGGTCAGCCTGGCGCCGCTGTGGTTGCGGGTCCCCAGCACCGTCCTGGGCATGGTGACCTGGTTCGTCGTCAGCCGCGGCGTTCTCGGCGTGGCGTTGCCCGAGGTGGCACGCACCGTCCGGATCCGGCTACTGGCCGCGGGGTTCCTGCTGGCGGCGTGGCTGCCGTTCAATCTTGGCGTTCGTCCCGAGCCGTATGTGGCGTTGGGGGTCACCGGTGTGCTGGCGCTGCTGTGGCGGGCACGCGGGCCTGCCGCGCTGGGCTGGGCTGCGCTGGTCGCCGGGCTGACCATCCCGATCAGCCCGAGCGGGATACTGGTCGCTGCGCCGGTGGCGGTATTCGCACCCCGGATCGTCGCCATCCTCGGCGGCTCGACCCGCGGGCGAGTCGAGGTCCTGGCCCGTGTCCTGCTGCTGTGCTGCATCGCAGCGGTCGGTCTCACCGTGATCTTCGCCGACCAGACCTGGGAGGGTCTGGTCACCGCCACCCGCTGGCACGATTTCTTCGGGCCCTCGCTGCCCTGGTACCACGAGCCGGACCGGTACCGGTACCTACTGGGCATGGATCAGGACGGCAGCGCCACGAAGCGGATCCCGGTGCTGCTCACGCTCGCGATGCTGCCCGTGGTGGCAGTGCTGCTCGCCCGCCGGACCCAGGCGGGCTCGAAAGTAACTCAAGCCGAAGGCGCAGCCGCGCGGCTGACCGGGGTAGTGATCACCGCGCTGGCCTTGCTGTGGCTCACCCCGTCCAAGTGGTCCCATCATTTCGGTGCGCTGGCCGGTTTGCTGGCGTCGTTTCTGGCGGTGGCCGTGGCGCTGGTCATGCAACGGAAACACCCACCGGTAGCGGACCGGGTAGCGGTAGGGATCGGGGTCGCCGGCGCCGCGCTGGTGGCCGGGGCGGCGGGGCTGGCCTTCGCCGGCCCGAACGCCTGGTGGCAACCAGCAATCTATAACGTGCCGTGGGCCGCCGGACCGGTCCGCCCGATGGGCCTGCCGCTGGATTCCCCCTTGTTGTGGATCGGTGCTCTGGCGTTGGGCTACGCCCTGCTGAGGGCGCCGGTGACCCTGGCCGCACTCCAACCCTTGGTGAGCGCTCGACCCCCGGCTGGAGCGAGTGCGCGTCCGGGCCCGGCCCGCCTCGGTCCAGCTCTGGTTGCGGCGCCGGCAGTGCTCGCGGTGGCGGCGGCGGGCACCGCGGTGGCTGTCCTGCTCGGCTCCTTCCTGGCCGCGCCGGTGCGGCAGCCAGCCGGTTCACTGGCCTTGGCGAACCTGCATTCGCTGTCCGGTGCGCCCTCCTGTGGCCTGGCCGAGAGCATCCAGGTGCTGCCCGACGGCGCGGTGCTGGCTCCCGCCGTCTCGTCGGTGTCTCTCTATCCGGGGTTGGACCTGCCCGGGCCGGACTCTCGTGGGCGCCTCACCGGATTCACCGCGCTGGCCGGCTTCGACCCAGGCTCCCCGCCACCGGACCCGCCGGGTACCGGGATGTCCGCGCAGCTGTGGGGCAGCTTGGTCGGCGGGCCGCGCAGCACCGGGACGCTGACCAGCCCCTGGTTCCGGCTGCCCGCCCTCGGTCCGGCCAGTGGGATAGCGGTCTCGGTATCCGGCCGCACCGACCGGGGCAACACGCTGGCCCTGGAGTTCGGGCGGGCGGTGAACACCGGCGTCCGCACGCTGGGCCAGCGTGCCCCGGTGGACCGGGTGCGACTCGACCAGGACCACCTGGCGGGCCCGCCGGACTACCCGCCGTGGCGCTCGATCGGACTGGACGCCGCGCAGGTCCCCACTGGCGCCGACCGGGTCAGGATCCGCGCGGTCGACGCCACCACCGATCCGGACGGTTGGCTGGCCGTCACCGGACCCCGGCTGCGTTCCGCCGTCGGGCTGACTCCCTTCCTGGCCAGCCACGGACCGGTGCTGGTGAGCTGGCCGCAAGCGTTCCTATTCCCCTGCGTACACAACATCGTGACAGTGGCCGGCGGGCTGGCCACCGCACCTCGCGCCGTCATCGAGGCGCCGCGCATCCATGGCCGGCTCTCCGCGGTGACGACGGCTCAAGACCAGGGGGGAGTTTTCGCGGCGATCCGCCCGTTCAGCCGCCTCTACGAGATCCCCACCCGCCTGGCAGGCCATCCCGACCTCGACTGGGGAGCCCTCCAACTCCCCGCCGATCCCGCCTTCCACGACGCCTACCTCTCCCGACATGGAGACATATCGGGCCTAGACCGGGGCCGATAACCCCGATATGTCTCCATGTCGGGGAGTGGGTAGCCTCGGCGGCGATGTCGGAGATCCTGGTGCGGGCGCTGAGTGGGTGGGGACGGACTGCGCCGAGCACGGCGCGGGTGCTGGTCGATGCCGGTGTGGAGACGATCCAGCGGGCGGTGCGGGACGCCGGCGACCGTGGGGTGATCGCCCGGGGGTTGGGGCGCTCCTACGGTGACCCGGCACAGAACGCGGGCGGGCTGGTCATCGACATGACCGGGCTGGCCAAAATCCATTCCCTCGACGCGGGAAGCGGTCTCGCGGTGGTGGACGCCGGGATCAGCCTCGACGCGCTGATGCGCGCCGCACTGCCGCTGGGCCTGTGGGTACCGGTGCTGCCGGGAACCCGGCAGGTCACCGTGGGTGGCGCGATCGCCGCCGACATCCACGGCAAGAACCACCACAGCGCGGGCAGCTTCGGCAACCACGTCCGCTCACTCGACTTGGTCACCGCCGACGGCTCGATTGTGACGTTGACCCCGGAGGATGATCCGATTGCCGGCTCAGCCGGCGGAAGTCCGATTGCCGGCTCAGCCGGCGGAAGTCCGATTGCCGGCTCAGCCGGCAGTGAGCTGTTCTGGGCCACCGTCGGCGGCATGGGACTAACCGGGATCATCGTGCGCGCCACGATCGCGCTCACTCCCGTCGAATCGGCGTATTTCGTCGTCGACACCGACCGCACCGCCAATCTCGACGAGCTGATGGTGCTGCTCACCGACGGCTCCGACGACCGCTATGACTACTCCGCCGCCTGGTTCGACGCCATCTCGACCGGGTCCAAGTTGGGCCGGGCGGTGCTCACCCGCGGCTCGCTGGCCCGAGCCGACCAGCTGCCACCGAAGCTACGCGGTGACCAGCTGGCTTTCGACGCACCG
This sequence comes from uncultured Pseudonocardiaceae bacterium, assembly GCA_964250265.1. Classification (GTDB taxonomy): domain Bacteria; phylum Actinomycetota; class Actinomycetes; order Mycobacteriales; family Pseudonocardiaceae. The sequence continues at coordinate 22,925 of CAXUFG010000061.1, forward strand.
CAATTGCTCACCGCGCCCAACGTATTCCCCCACGGCCTGGCCAACCGGGCGATCTTCGGCGCGCTGAGCGAGGCGTGGTACCGCAAGGCCCCGAAGCGTCGCCGGGACGAGATCCAGAACCTGACCAGCTTCTACCACCCGCTGGACATGATCGGCGAGTGGAACCGGGCGTACGGCCCGCGGGGCTTCCTGCAGTACCAGTTCGTGGTGCCGTTGAGCGCGCAGGACACCTTCCGCAACATCGTGGAGCAGATCGCGCGCTCCGGGCACGTGTCGTTCCTCAACGTGCTCAAGCGCTTCGGCGAGGCCAGCCGCGCCCCGCTGTCGTTCCCCCAGCCCGGCTGGACGATCACCGTGGACTTCCCGATTCGCCGGGGCCTCGGGGAGTTCTGCGACCGGCTGGATGAACAGGTGCTGGACGCCGGTGGGCGCCTCTACCTGGCTAAGGAGTCCCGAACCTCCGCGGCCACCCTGAACCGCATGTACCCGCGGATCGACGAGTGGCGCAAGATCCGCGCCGCCGCCGACCCCGACGGGATCTTCGCATCCGATCTCTCCAGGAGGCTTGAGCTGTGATCGACGCAGTCGGCAACCCCCAGTCCCTGCTCCTGCTGGGCGGCACCTCCGAGATCGCGCTGGCCACCGCGGAGCGCTATGCCACCCGCCGCCCGCTGCGGGTGGTGCTGGCCGCCCGGCCCTCACCGCGTCTGGACGCCGCCGCGCAGCGGCTGGACCGGTTGGGTGCGACGGTGACGACGTTGCCCTTCGACGCGGCGGAGGTCGCCTCGCATCCCGCGACGATCGAGAAGGCCTTCGCCGACGGCGACATCGACCTCACCCTGGTGGCATTCGGGCTGCTCGGTGACCAGGAGAAGGCCTGGACCGACCACGCCAGTGCGGTCGAGCTCGCGCAGGTCAACTACGTGGGAGCGGTGTCGGTCGGCGTGCTGCTGGCCCAGGAACTGCAACGGCAGGGCCATGGCGCGCTGGTCGCGCTGTCTTCGGTCGCGGCCGAGCGGCCCCGGCGTTCCAACTTCAGCTACGGCGCCACTAAAGCCGGTCTGGACGCCTTCTACACCGGCCTCACCGAGGCACTGCGCCCAGCCGGGATCAAGGTATCCGTGATACGCCCGGGCTTCGTGCACACCAAGATGACCGCCGGTCTCAAGCCCGCCCCACTCTCGGTCACCCCGTCGCAGGTCGCTGAAGTGATCATGGACGCAGTCGCGCACGGCCACGAGCAGTCCTGGGCCCCCGCCCC
>CAXUFG010000062.1:0-23938 GCA_964250265.1 uncultured Pseudonocardiaceae bacterium
GCTCAGCGGGGTAAACGGGCACCGAATAACCCCGCTGAGCCCGCTCAATGCGGACGGGGGCAGAGGAGTGATGTGAGGGAGTTGCCGCCGGCGCCGGTGCCGTTGCCAGTGAGCGTCGTTGACGCGCATACGCATTTGGATGCTTGTGGGGCTACCGACCCGGCCGGGGTTCGCGCCGCACTGGACCGGGCCGCGGCGGTGGGTGTCTCGGCAGTGGTGACCGTGGCCGACGGCATGGCCGCAGCCCGGTGGGTGGTGCAGGCGGCCGGCTGGGACGACCGGGTCTTCGCCGCTGTGGCGTTGCATCCCACCCGCACTGCGACGATGACCGGCGCCGACCGCGACGAACTCGAGCGACTTGCGGCGGCACCGCGGGTGGTCGCGGTGGGGGAGACCGGGCTGGACTACTACTGGGACTATTCACCGCCCCAGGCGCAGCAGGAGGCCTACCGCTGGCACATCGACCTGGCCAAACGGCTCGGTAAGCCGCTGATGATCCACGACAGGGACGCGCACGATGATGTACTGGCCATCCTCGAACAGGAGGGACCGCCGCCCACCGTGGTGTTCCATTGCTTCTCCGGGGATGCCGCGATGGCGCGGACCTGCGTGGACGCCGGTTACGTGCTGTCTTTCTCCGGCACGGTGACCTTCCGCAATGCCCGCGCACTGCGGGAGGCCGCCGCGCTGGTACCGGACGGGCAGTTGCTGGTGGAGACCGACGCCCCGTTCCTCACCCCGCATCCGCACCGCGGAAGGGCGAACGAGCCAGTCAACCTGCCCTACACCGTGCGCGATCTCGCCGCCTTGCGCGGGCAGGAGGTGGCCGAGCTGGCAGCGTCGAGTTCGGCGACCGCCGAGCGGGTCTTCGGGATCGGCGCGACCGATACCGCTGGGCGCATCTGAGCGACTTGTCGGCAACACCTCCTGACAGATGTTTGCACGCTGCGCTACCAACCGTTACCGTTCCGTCACCGTCAGCCGGGATGGGGTAGTTCCCGGCACGAGAACGTAGGTCACAGCCGGGGCGGCGACGCGGTCGCACTGGGGGGATCGCAAGCAGGTGTTCTCGTGCTTCCCCTGCCCGGACCTGCGACGACTGGACATAGGTGACTACTCGCACGTTCGTCCGGGGCGCCCTTGTAGCTGCTGGCCTGGCGCTGCCAACCGGTTCTGCTGTAGCTCTCGCCATGGACAAGACCGTCACCATCACGGTGGACGATGAGCAGCAGACCATCCACACGTTCGCTTCGTCGGTTTCGGGAGCACTGAAATCCGCGGGATTGCAGGTGGGAGACCAGGATGCGCTGGCCCCGACCGCGAACAGCGCCATCGAGGACGGCAGCCGGATCGTGCTGCAGCGCGGCCGGCCGCTGGCGCTGACCGTCGACGGGTCACAGCACGAGATCTGGACCACCGCACTCACCGTCGATTCGGCGCTGCAGCAGGTAGGGATGCGCTCCCCGGACATGGAGCTGTCGTCTCATCCCACCAAGCGCATCCCGCTGGAAGGCATGGCCCTGGTGGTCCGTATCACCAAGCCGGTCACCCTGCTCGACGGTGCTCAGCCGCCTAAGGAGATCCAGGCCACCGCGCTATCGGTGGGTGACCTGCTCACTCAGCAGGGCGTGCCGCTGCATGATCAGGACACGGTCACCCCGGGACGCACGGCGCCGGTGCTACCTGGGATGACCGTGCAGGTCACCCGGGTTCGTAGCGAGGAACGCACCGAGCGCCGCTTGATCGGACCGCCGGTAAAGAAGATCAAAGATTCCACCCTGCCGATCGGCAGCGTGGTTGTCGAGGATCCCGGCGAACCGGGCGAGCAGATCGTCACCTTCCTGGTCACCCTGGCCAACGGGAAAGAAACCGACCGCAAGCAGCTCTCCATGCAGGAGATCAGCCCGGCTCGGCCCTCCCGGATCCGGGTTGGCGCGAAGAGCCCCGTGCAGAGCGCCCCGGTCGCCGAGGGCTCCGTCTGGGACCGGTTGGCTCGATGCGAGTCCGGCGGCAACTGGGCTGCCAACTCGGGCAACGGGTACTACGGCGGCTTGCAGTTCGACAAGGCCACCTGGAGTGCCAACGGCGGGAATCAGTACGCCCCCTACCCACACCAGGCAAGCCGCGAGCAGCAGATCGCGGTAGCTCAGCGGGTCCGTAACGCCCGTGGCAACTACCACGCCTGGCCCACCTGCTCGGCCCGGGTGGGGGTTGCCTGACCGGGTGGTGTACCGGTAGTGCTGCCGGTGGCCCGGACCGTCGCTGATGGTAAGACCGGGGAGTGAACTACGACGTGGACCGCGCTGCCACGCCAACCCCAGCCGGTCCCGCCCTGCTCGGGGCGGCTGAACTGCGCGAATTCGCCGATCGGCTCGGGTTGCGACCGACCAAGCGGCTGGGGCAGAACTTCGTGCACGACGCGAACACGGTGCGCCGGATCGTCGCCGCTGCCGAGCTGGCACCTGATGATGTCGTGCTGGAAGTCGGGCCAGGGCTGGGATCGCTCACCCTCGCCCTGCTCGGCGCGGTCGAGGTGGTGCTGGCCGTGGAGGTGGATCCGCTCCTGGCCGGTGCGTTGCCCGCCACAGTTGCCGACCGTGCCAAGGACCACGCCAGCGCGTTGCGGGTACTCAACGCCGACGCGCTGCAGATCAGGCGCGCCGAGATCATCGAAGCGGCTGGTGGCCGGGCTCCGACCGCACTGGTCGCGAACCTGCCTTACAACGTCGGCGTTCCGGTGCTGCTGCACCTGCTGGCCGAGCTGCCCAGCCTGCGCAGGGGGCTGGTGATGGTGCAGGCCGAGGTGGCCGACCGGCTGGCCGCGGCGCCGGGCACCCGAACCTACGGCGCTCCCAGCGTCAAGGCGGCCTGGTTCGCGGAGGTCCGCCGCGCCGGAGCGGTCCCCCGCGCCGTGTTCTGGCCAGTGCCCAACGTGGACTCCGGCTTGGTCTCCCTCACCAGCCGCCCAGCACCGTCCACAGTGCCCAGAGAGCAGGTCTTCGCACTGGTCGACGCCGCGTTCGCGCAGCGGCGCAAGACCCTGCGGGCCGCACTGGCCGGGTGGGCGGGCTCGGCCGCCAGCGCCGAGCGGATACTGCGCGCCGCCGGGGTGGACCCGGGTCTGCGCGGTGAGCAATTAGCGATCTGCGACTTCGCGCGAATCGCTCGTGAGTGTGTAACAGTGTTATAGCACCGAATACCACTCACGAGCACCGTACGCTAGTACGGTGCTTGCCGTAGTGCCGCAACCGGTTACCGTGCGCGTCCCCGCCAAGGTCAACCTGCACCTGGCCGTGGGAGACCTGCGCCGGGACGAGTACCACGAGCTCGTCAGCGTATTCCAGGCGTTGTCCATCATCGATGAGGTGACCGTCGCCGCCACCGACGAGCCCGGTGTGCAGGTGCACGGTGAGGGTTCCGGGACGGTCCCGACCGATCACCGTAACCTTGCGTGGCGTGCGGTGCTGCTGCTCGCCGAGCACGTCCGGCGCCGGCCCGCCGTGCGGGTTGTGCTGCGCAAAGCCATCCCAGTGGCCGGTGGGATGGCCGGCGGCAGTGCCGACGCGGCGGGCACCCTGGTCGCGCTGGCCGGGCTGTGGCGCCTGGATCTCAGCCGCGAGGAGCTGGCCGGGCTGGCCGCAGGGTTGGGCAGCGATGTGCCCTTCGCGCTGTGCGGTGGCACCGCGCTGGGTACCGGGCGGGGGGAGTCCCTGGTTCCGGTGCTGGCCCGGTACACCTTCCACTGGGTGATCGCGCTGGACCACCGCGGGCTGTCCACCGCGGAGGTGTACCGGGAACTAGATCGGCTTCGGGCCCAGAATTGCCCGCCACAGCGGCTCGGGGACGCCGAGCCGCTGCTCGAGGCGCTGACGTCCGGAGACCCGCGGCGGCTCGCTCTGCTGCTCGGCAATGATTTGCAGGCTGCCGCGGTGTCCCTGCGTCCCACCCTGCGCCGCACCCTGCGGGCCGGAGTGGACGCCGGGGCGCTGGCCGGCATCGTCTCGGGCTCGGGGCCGACCTGCGCGTTCCTGTGCACCGACGCCGACGCCGCGGTCCGGGTCGCCGCCGAGCTGGCCGGTGCCGGCGTGTGCCGGACGGTCCGGGTGGCCAGCGGCCCGGTGCCCGGCGCCCGGATCGTGAACGATTCCCGGCCGGTGCCACCTCCTGGGCCCCTTACGCACGCCTGATGGCTAACCTGGTCAACCTGGAGGCGGTCTCGAAGTCCTACGGGGTCCGCCCGTTGCTCTCCGGTGTCTCGCTCGGCGTCGCAGCGGGCGATCGGATCGGTGTGGTGGGACTCAACGGGGGCGGCAAGACGACCCTGCTGGAGGTGCTCGCCGGTCTCGAGCCGCCGGATACCGGCCGGGTGAGCCAGGCCAGAGGACTGCGGTCCGCGGTGCTCACCCAGCGCACCGAGCTGCCCGCAGGGGCCACCGTGGGCCACGCGGTGCTCTCTGCGCTCGAGGTGAGCGCCGAGCACGAGTGGGCCGCCGACCCCCGGATGCGCGGAGTGCTCGCCGGGCTGGGCATCCAGGCGTTGGGCCTGGACCGGCCGGTGGCCGGGCTCTCCGGTGGGGAACGGCGCCGGGTCGCGCTGGCCGCCGCCCTGGTGGGTGAGCTCGATCTGGTGATGCTCGACGAGCCGACCAACCACCTGGACGTCGAGAGTGTGCGGTGGCTCGCCGAACACCTGGTCGCTCGCCGTTGCGCGGTGGTGGTGGTGACCCACGACAGGTGGTTCCTGGACACCGTGTGCACCCGGACCTGGGAGGTCACCGACGGCCGGGTGGATGGCTACGACGGTGGCTACGCGGACTGGGTCTACGCCCGGGCTGAACGGCTCCGCCTCGCCGCGGCGGCCGATGACCGGCGGCGCAATCTGGCCCGCAAGGAACTCGCCTGGCTTCGCCGGGGCCCACCCGCGCGCAGCTCCAAACCGCGCTACCGGATCGAGGCTGCCGAGGCGCTGATCACCGACGTACCCCCACCTCGGGATACCGTCGAGCTGCTCGCCTTCGCCCGACGCCGGCTGGGCCGTACCGTGCTGGAGCTCGAGGACGTCACGATGACGATCCCGGGCCGCCGGCTGCTGGACGCCGAGACGTGGCGAATCGGTCCCGGCGAGCGCATCGGGCTGGTCGGCGTCAACGGGTCGGGCAAGACCACCGTGTTGCGACTGCTCGCGGGAGAGCTGGCGCCGAGCGCGGGCCGGCGGGTGCAGGGTCAGACGGTCCGGCTGGCGCACCTGACGCAGGAGCTGACTGATTTACCCGAGTCGCTGCGGGTGCTGGAGGCGGTGCAGGAGGTCGCCAGCCGGATCGTGTTCGGTCGTCATGAGCTGTCCGCCTCGCAGCTGGCGGAACGCCTGGGGTTCCCCCCGGCGCGGCAGTGGACACCGGTGGCGGAGCTCTCCGGTGGGGAGCGGCGCCGACTGCAGCTGACCCGGCTGCTGATGGCCGAACCGAACGTGCTGTTGCTCGATGAGCCCACCAACGACCTGGACATCGACACCCTCCAGCAGTTGGAGGACCTGCTGGATGGCTGGCCGGGCTCCATGGTCGTCGTGTCGCACGACCGCTACCTGGTCGAACGGGTCTGTGACACCGTGGTGGCGCTGCTTGGCGACGGGCGGATCACCCACCTGCCCGGCGGCATCGAGGAGTATCTGACCAGACACCAGCCAGCGCCTGCGCCGCTCACGGCCCCACCAGGGACCACGGCCTCACCAGCGACCACGGTGTCGACCCCCGCCGCCGACCAGCGGGCTGCCCGCAAGGAATTGGCCCGCCTGGAACGTCAGCTCGAGCGCTTAGCGGGCCGGGAAGCCGAACTGCAGCAGCAGATCGTCGCCCGGGCCGCCGATCCCGGTGCGTTCCGGGAGCTGGATGGTGAACTGCGCGCGGTACTCGCTGCGAAGGATGATCTGGAGACGCGCTGGCTGCAGGTCGCCGACGCCGCCGGTTAAGGGCCGCCGACGAGCGCGTTTCCCCAGTACAGCCGTAAGGTAGCCAATTGTGAGCAGGTTCCTCGACACCCTGGTGGCCCACTGCGCGCCGCATTCCCCGACCCGGTCAGACCGCGGCATCACCACTGGTGAACCCGCCCGGCCGCGGCGCACCACGTGGAGCGAGGTGCACGAGAAGGCTCTCCGGGCCGCCGGGACCCTGATCGGCACCGCCGCGCCCGGTGTCCAGCACGGTGACGCGGTCGCGGTGCTGGCCGCTGACCCCGCGCTGATAGCGCCCGCGGTGCAAGCGGTCTGGCTCGCCGGCGGCAGCGTGACCATGCTGCACCAGCCCACTCCCCGTGCCGATCTGGCCAGCTGGGCGGCCGATACCGTCCGGGTGCTGGGCATGATCGACGCCAAGCTGGTGTTGCTCGGTCCGCCCTTCGACCGGCTCGCTCCGGTGCTGGATCAGCGCGGGATCAGCTACCTGATGCTCGCCGACCTGGATGATCCCGCCGTCCGGCCACTCGCCGCGCCGGTGCCGGTGGACGAGGACGACACCGCTCTGCTGCAGCTCACCTCGGGCTCGAGTGCGGAACCCAAGGCCGTCCGGATCACCCACGGCAATCTCTACGCCAATATGACCGCGATGGCGCAGGCGGCGGCCCTCGATCCGGCCAGCGACGTGATGGTGTCCTGGCTGCCGCTGTTCCATGACATGGGGATGGTCGGGTGCCTCACCATCCCGATGGCTCTGGGGCTGGAGCTGGTCAAGGTCACTCCGGCGGACTTCATCTCCCGCCCGCTGTTGTGGGCAGAGCTGATCAGCCGGCACCGCGGCACTATCACCGCGGCGCCGAACTTCGGCTACGCCCTGCTGGGCCGCCGGCTGGCCAACACGGACGAGCGCTTCGATCTGTCCAGCGTGCGCTTCGCGCTCAACGGTGCCGAGCCCATCGAACCGGCCGCCGTGCGGGCCTTCACCGCCGCCGGAGCCCGCTTCGGGCTGCCGGAGACCTGCATGGTGTGCGCTTACGGGATGGCCGAGACCACACTCGGGGTCTCCTTCGCGCCCTGCGGGCTTGGCATGCAGGTGGACACCGTGGACGCCGACGCCTTGGAGACCCGGCGGCGGGCCGTCGTGGCCGATCCCTCCGGGCCACCGGTGCGAGCCTTCCCCCGGCTGGGGCCGCCGTTGCCCGGCATGCAGGTGCAGGTGGTCGCCGAGGACGGTCAGCAGCTGGATGAGCGCGAGGTCGGCCGGATCCAGCTGCGCGGTGAGTCGGTGACCAGGGAATACCTGACCACGGCTGGCCCGCTGCCGACGCTGGATGCCGACGGGTGGTTGGACACCGGTGACGAGGGGTACCTCGCTGAGGGTGATGTGGTGGTCTGCGGGCGGCGCAAAGACGTCATCATCATGGGCGGGCGCAATATCTATCCCATCGATATCGAGCGCGCCGCGCAGCGGGTGGACGGTGTGCGGCCGGGCAATGTGGCGGCGGTGCGCATCGAGGCCGGCGGGCGGCGGGAGTCCTTCGCGGTGGCCGTCGAGTCCACGCGGGCCGGCGACGCTGAGGCTGAGCGCATCCTGCGCAAGGATGTCGCCGCACGGGTGGTCGATGCGGTCGGCCTCCGGCCGGGCGCCGTGGTGGTCCTGCCACCGGCCTCCCTGCCCAAGACACCCTCAGGCAAGCTCCGCCGCGCCGCAGTCCTCGACCAGATTGCCGATCGTCTTTCCTAGCCCATCCCTCTGAAGTACAGGTTCAGTGCAGCTGGTTCTGGGCAGCGGCGAGCCCCTGGACAAGGAGCTGCTCGACGGCGTCGGCGCAGCGGTCCACCAGCAGATCCAGCTCGCGGCGTTGCTCGGCGGAGAAGTCGCGCAAGACGAAATCGGCCGGATCCATCCGGCCCGGTGGTCGGCCGATCCCGAACCGCACCCGCAGGTAGTCCTTACTGCCCAAGCACGCCGAGATCGAGCGCAGCCCGTTGTGCCCGCCCTCGCCACCGCCGCGTTTGAGCTTGAGTACGCCGTAATCGAGGTCCAGGTCGTCGTGCACGACCACCACGTCGGTCGCCGGAATCTTGAAATACCGCGCCGTGCCGGCGACCGCTGGACCAGAGACGTTCATGAACGAGCGAGGGCGGGCCATGATCACCCGCAGTCCGGCCAGCCGGCCCTCCAGAAGGTCGGCCCCGGCTCTGTGAGAGGTGAAACGCCCACCCACCCGGCGTGCGAGTTCGTCGAGCACCCTGAAGCCGACGTTGTGCCGGTTGCCAGCGTAGTTGGGTCCCGGATTGCCCAGACCCACGATCAGTGCGAGATCACCGGCGACCCGGTCGGTGACAACGTCAATGGTCACGGCCTCATCGAAGATCGGCCTCAGTCCTGCTCGCCTGAGGTCCCGTCAGCAGGTGTCGCCTCGTCCTCGGCAGTGTCCTCGGTGCCCATGTCTTCGGCGCTGGGCGCGGCCAGGACGTTGACGATGAGCTGATCCGGGTCGGTCCGCAGCTCCACGCCCGGTGGCAGCGACACATCGGAGGCCAACACCCGGCTGCCAATCTCAGCGTCCTGCACGGACACCTCGATCTCCTCTGGGATCGTCATGGCGTCGGCTTCTACCTGGAGATTCGTCAGCTCTTGGGTGATCAGTGTGCCCGGGACGGCATCTCCGCTGATGACGATGCGGACGTCCACCACGACCTTCTCGCCGCGCCGGACGATGAGCAGGTCGACGTGCTCGATGTAGCGCCGGATGGGATGGATGGTGACGGACTTGGTCAGCGCAAGCTGCGGCGCCCCGCCCAGATCCAGGCTGAGAATGGCGTTACTGCCCTGATCGCGTACCACCCTGGCGAATTCCAGGGCGGGCAGTGCCACATGCTGCGGGTCGCTGCCGTGCCCATAGAGCACCGCGGGGATCTTGCCGGCGCGCCGGGTGCGGCGGGCGGCGCCCTTGCCGAACTCGGTGCGTGGCTCGGCAGCCAGGCGGACCTCGGACACGGTGGGCTCCTTCGCGGGTGTGCGCGCGACGCATGCGTGGCGCCGGATCGGGGTGCGGCGGCCCTCAGCGGTGGCGACGCGCGATCTTGTGATCGGATACGGGCGCGCTCAGCGCGACACCGCCGCGCCGATCACGAAGAGCGCCACGCTCTCCCTCGCCGAGGCAACCTCAGCGAGTATACGCAGGTCGCGTTCACCGGCCGGGCACGAGGGCCGGACATACCGCACAGCACGTCGCGACCCACCGGGGGAGGGGGTCAGGCGTTGCCGTCGAAGAGGCTGGTGACCGAGCCGTCGTCGAAGACCTCGTGGATCGCTCGGGCCAACAGCGGTGCGATGGACAGCACCGTCATGCCGGGGAAACGCTTCTCATCCGGGATGGGCAGGGTGTTGGTGAGGATGATCTCGCGGGCGCCGCAGGTGGACAGCCGCGTGGTCGCCGGGTCGGACAGCACCCCGTGGGTGGCCGCGACGACCGCGTCAGTGGCGCCGGCGTCGAGCAGCGCTTGTACGGCGCTGGCCACCGTGCCACCGGTGTCGATCATGTCGTCGATCACCACGCAGAGCCGGCCGTCGATGTCACCGACCACCCGGTTGGCCCGGGCCTGGTTGGGCCGGAAGGGATCGCGGGTCTTGTGGATGAACGCCAGCGGCGTGCCACCGAGTGCTTCGGCCCAACGCTCGGCCAGCCGGACCCGGCCGGAGTCCGGTGACACCACCGCGAGCTCACGCCCGGCGTAGGTGTGCTTGATGTGCTCAGCCAGCACCGGTAGCGCGAACAGATGGTCCACCGGGCCATCGAAGAAGCCCTGAATCTGTGACGTGTGCAGATCCACCGTCATGATCCGGTTGGCGCCGGCGACCTTGAACATGTCCGCGATCAGCCGGGCGGAGATGGGCTCGCGGCCGCGGTGCTTCTTGTCCTGGCGGCTGTAACCCCAGAACGGCATCACGGCGGTGATCCGCTTGGCTGACGCGCGCTTGAGCGCGTCTACCATGATTAGCTGCTCCATGATGGCGTCGTTGATCGGGGCGGTGTGCGCCTGCATGACGAAGGCGTCGCAGCCGCGGACCGACTCCTCGAACCGGACGAAGATCTCACCGTTGGCGAAGGAGTAGGCCGACTGCGGGGTGACCGCGACGTCGAGGTGCTTGGCCACCTCGTCGACCAACTCCGGGTGATAGCGCCCGGAGAGCAGCATCAGGCTCTTCTTCGGGATCGCCGACATGGTGGAGAAACTCATTTTCGCTCCTGCCGCGTGGTCTCGCCGCCGGCCTGTTTCGCTGCTTGCGCCGCCGGGGTACCCGGGCGGCGCCGGCTCACCCAGCCCTCAACGTTTCGTTGCCGGCCGCGGGCCACTGCCAACGCTCCCGGCGGCACATCGTGGGTGATGACTGAGCCAGCTGCGGTGTACGCACCGTCGCCGACGGTGACCGGGGCGACGAACATATTGTCGGCTCCGGTCCGGGCGTGCGCGCCCACGGTGGTTCGGTGCTTGGCCACCCCGTCGTAGTTGACGAACACGGTGGCTGCCCCGATATTGCTGCCCTCGCCGATCGTCGCGTCCCCGACGTAGCTCAGGTGCGGCACCTTCGCGCCCGGTCCCAATTCGGCATTCTTGGTCTCCACAAAGGTGCCGACCTTGGCCCGCTCGCCGATCCGGCTACCCGGCCGCAGGTAGGCGAACGGGCCGATCTGCGCCCCGTCGGCGACCACCGAGTCGACGGCGTGCGTGCGCACCAGGGTGGCTCCCGCGCCGACGATGCAGCCCGACAGGGTTGAGTCCGGCCCGATCGTGGTGCCCGGACCCACCACCGTGCCCGCGTGCAGCTGTACCCCGGGACGCAGCACGATGTCGGGGGAGAGCTCGATATCGGCGTCCAACCACACCGAGGCCGGATCGATGATGGTGACCCCGGCCCGCATCCAGTGCTCCAGCAGCCGCCGGTTGAGCTCGGCGCCCACCGCGGCCAGCTGCACCCGGTCGTTCACGCCGGCGACCAGCCACGGGTCGGAGCACGGGTGCGCGCCGACCGGCAGCCCGCTGGCGCGGACCAAGCCCAGCACGTCAGTGAGGTACAGCTCGCCTTGGCTATTGGCGGGGCCTTCGCCCGAACACAGCTGGACCAGCGCGTCCCGCAGCGCGCTGGCGTCGAAGGCGAACACTCCCGAGTTGATCTCCTGGATGGCTCGCTGCGCGGTGCTGGCGTCCCGGTGCTCGACGATGCCGGTGACCGCGCCCGAGGCCTCCCGGGTGATCCGGCCGTACCCGGTGGGGTCCTCGACCACGGCAGACAAGACGGTCACCGCCTGCCCGAGGCGGTGATGCTCGGCGATCAGCTCAGCCAGCGTGCCGGTGTCCAGTAGCGGCACATCGCCATAGCTGACCAGAACCGTCCCGGACAGTTCGGGCGGCAGGACGTCTAGTGCTGTGCAGACCGCATGGCCGGTGCCGAGCTGCTGACCTTGCACCGTGGCCCGCACGTCACGTCCCAGGGCGGTCGCGATGGTGCGCAGGTGGGCTTCCACGGCCACTCGACCGTGACCGACGACCACGACCAGGTGCTCGGGGTCGAGCCCGGCGGCGGCGCGTACCGCATGCTCCACCAGGGTCCGGCCGGCCAGCGGGTGCAGCACCTTGGGGATCGCCGAGTGCATCCGGGTGCCTCCGCCGGCCGCCAGCACGATCGCCGTGATGAGGCTCCCGTCTGGGAGCATCTGAGGAGTCCTTCCCTCATCGTGGTGCAGCCGAATTTCGCTCTGACAGGCGGGATCTTACGGGGTAGCCGACCTGATTGGGTGGCGCCATCGCATTCGTTGTTCACCTGCTCGCCATCCTGAAGTTTCCCTCCGGTCCAGCACTGCGTATGGCCGGCGTCGCAACGGCACATGCGCCGACACAGCCTTATCGCTGTCGGAAGAATTGAGCCGCGATCAACGCTGCGACGATCTTCGCCAGCGCTGGCGAACCGCTGCTCCGCCGCCAGGATTCGAACCTGGACCATCGGAACCAAAATCCGAGGTGCTGCCTTTACACTACGGCGGATGAGTGGGCCGAGACCCCACGGCACATGGTGACACGGGTGCTCTGTTTGGCTCAGCGCGCCCCTCACAGAACCCAGCCGTCCGGTGATCGATCGGCCGTGATCGACATAGGCCGTCACGACCCCAGCCAGAAGCGTAGTGGGTCGTGACGGGCGTCGGGTGAATAATCTACGGTTGCGCTGAAGATGCCAACGCGCGCCATCTGTGGTTTCGTCACAGATGGGAGCGCGTTGGCATCAGCTGCGGCGTGGCGGCTGTCCGCGTCTGCCGACTTGAGGAGCACCGGCCGATGACGATGACTGCCGACGCCGACCCGCAGCGCGTGAAGCCCGAGCCGGTTCTCTCGGGTCAGCGGAGCGTGGGGCCGCAGATCTTGGTGTACACCTTCGTCATCGCCCCCATGCTGGCCCTGCTGGTCGCAGTGCCGGTTGCCTGGGGCTGGGGGCTGGGCTGGGTGGACATCGTGCTGTTCGTCATCACGTACTTCGTCAGCCTCCTGGGGATCACTGTCGGTTATCACCGCCACTTCACGCACGGATCGTTCAAGGCCAAGCGGTGGTTGCAGGTGAGCCTGGCAGTGTTGGGCAGCACCGCCATGCAGGGGCCGCTGCTGCATTGGGTGGCCGACCACCGGCGGCATCACGCGTACTCCGATAAGGAAGGCGACCCACATTCGCCGTGGCTGTTCGGCACCTCTCCGGTTGCGGTGGCCAAGGGTTTCTGGCATGCCCACATGGGTTGGCTATTCAACCGCGACATGTCCAACCCGCGCCGGTTCGTCCCAGACTTGCTGGCGGATAAGACGATGGTGCGGGTCAGCAAGCTGTTCTGGTTGTGGACCGCGATCTGGTTGGTACTGCCGGGAATCATCGGCGGGCTGGTGACCTGGTCATGGTGGGCCGTGCTGACCGGACTGTTCTGGGCTGGGTTGGTGCGGGTCTCTTTTCTGCACCACGTCACCTGGGCGGTGAACTCGGTCTGTCACATGGTCGGTAACCGACCGTTCGCCTCGCGCGACAAGGCCGCAAACTTCTGGCCGATGGCGATCCTGTCCGCGGGGGAGTCTTGGCACAACCTGCACCACGCCGATCCGACGTCAGCTCGGCACGGCGTGCTCCGGGGCCAGATCGACATCTCAGCCCGGGTGATCTGGCTGTTCGAGAAGCTGGGTTGGGTGTGGAACGTGCGCTGGCCGACGCCGCAGCGGCTGGCCAAACTCGCCGCCCGGATCTGAGCCGTCACTGTTGATCTCCTGACACGCCTGCTGCGAGCGCGACCCTCCATAGCTCAGCGGCACGGATGGGACCGCCCAGAGCCCTTCCAGCAGTGATGACTTCGCTGCGTACTCGGTTGATAACGTTACGCATCCAACACGCTGGGTGCTTCAATTGCGCCGTTCGGGTGAAAGACGCGGGTGTTACAGTAACCGGGTAACGACTGGCAGTGGGCTGTAGATATACGCACTGTGGGGAGGGGCGAACCCACTGTACGAGAGGGTGAGTACGGCTTGTGGCGGACCGATGAAGGCCGTCCGGCTCCGCTCACTCTCCGTGTGTGTTTCGCAACATTCCGTTATCGGCAGCATCTCGAGTCACGGCAGGGGGCCCGTCTCGATGAAATTCGTTGCAGGTACAACCCAACCCGCAGCGCATCTCGCTCGCGAATCCGGAGGTCTCATGACCTTTGATCCGGATGTTCGCGTGGCGGTGGTGGGCTATGGCTACTGGGGCTCTAAGCATATGCGGGTGCTCAGCAGCATGCCGGGTGTGCAGGTGACCATCGTCGACCAGGATCCCGAGCGGATCGCAGAGGCGAGAAGGGCCTACCCGTCGGCGGAAGCGGCACACGATCTCGACGACGTGCTCGGGCGGGTCGACGCGGTGGTCGTCGCGACCCCGCCGACCGCGCACGCCGCGGTTGCGCTGCAAGCGCTGAGAAGTGGGCGGCACGCTCTGGTGGAAAAGCCGCTGGCCACAACGGTCGAGGACGCGCAGCAGATGGTGGATGCGGCGGCGGCGAACGGCGTGCACCTCATGGCAGGGCATACCTTCGAATACAACGCGGCTGTCTTGAAGCTCAAGGACATCATCGATTCCGGCGAGCTCGGCAGGATCCTCTACATCGACGCCGCTCGGCTGAGTCTGGGCAGGTACCAGCGCGACTGCAATGTCATCTGGGATCTCGCTCCGCACGATATTTCGATCACCTCCTTCCTTCTCAACGAGGTTCCTAGGACTACCTGGGTATGGGCCAAACGGCACATAGGACACCGCCACGCTGATGTGGCCTACCTGAGATTAGATTTTGAGCGGGCAGCCACCCACGCATTCGTGCATGTGAGCTGGCTGGACCCGTGCAAGGTCCGGCGAGTTACCGTCGTCGGGGAACGAAAAATGGCCGTTTACAACGACATTTCGGATAATGAGCGTATCCGGGTATATGACATCGGCGTTGATCCAGCTGATTCCGACGATCATGGTGAATCGCACGCAATGCCCGTCTCCTACCGCACCGGAGACATCGTCTCGCCATTTATTCAATTCAATGAGCCGCTCTTGGTCCAGGACAGCCATTTCATCGAATGCATTCGTACCGGCGCCAAGCCCCACACGCCCGGCGAGCGGGGGCTGGACATCGTGCGGGTCCTGGCGGCCACTGACGTTGCGGAAGCCACCGGGCGCCCCGCCTTCGTCTCCGGCAGCATCGATTCAGCCGGATCGGACCGCATGCGGGAGGTGGCCTCATGACCGGCCGCAGCAAGGTCCCATTTCTCGACCTGCAGGGCGTCAACAACGGGTTGCGTGAGGAGTTCGATCTGGCGTGGAAGACCGTGCTGGACCACGGTCACTTCGTCGGTGGCCCCGAGGTCGAGCGCTTTGAGCGCGAGTTCGCGAGCTACTGCGGCGCCAAGGCCTGCATCGGGGTGGCCAATGGAACCGACGCCCTGGAACTCATTCTCCGCGGCCTGGGGATCGGGCCTGGCGACGAGGTCATCATTCCCACGAACACCTTTATCGCCACCGCCGAGGCGGTCTGCGCGACCGGTGCGCGGCCCAGGTTCGTCGATGTCTGCGCAGACACCCTGCTGATCGATCCGGACGCGGCCGCGGCCGCGATCAGCAACTCGACGGCGGCGATCATCGCCGTGCACCTGTACGGCCAGATGGTCGACCCTGGACCGATCTCGGCGATCGCCGCCGCGCATGGGCTCGCCCTCATCGAGGATGCCGCACAGGCCCACGGCGCCCGCCACCGGGATAGCAGTGCGGGCAGCGTGGGCATCGCGGCCGGGTTCAGCTTCTACCCCGGCAAGAACCTCGGTGCCCTCGGCGACGGCGGTGCGGTGGTCACCAGTGACCTCGCGCTGGCCGAGGTCATCCGCAGCATGGCCAATCACGGGCGGTCCGCCACCGATCGCTACCTGCATGATCTGGCTGGACGAAACAGCAGGTTGGATACGCTGCAAGCAGCGCTGCTGTCCGCCAAGTTGCCTCGGCTGGACG
Organism: uncultured Pseudonocardiaceae bacterium; assembly: GCA_964250265.1. GTDB lineage: Bacteria > Actinomycetota > Actinomycetes > Mycobacteriales > Pseudonocardiaceae. Next base: position 15,501 of record CAXUFG010000062.1, read on the forward strand.
CCGACAATTCCCTTCGCGCGTCGGCGATGGCCGCATACCGCGAGATGCTGCCACCGGGTTGCACACCGGTGTTGGTACAGCCTGGCGCCGAACCCGTATACCACCTGGCGGTCGTCCAGGTCGATGACCGCCGCGAGGTTGGTGACGCGTTTACTGCGGCCGGAATCGGGTGGGGCGTGCACTACCCGATACCGTGCCACCAGCAACCGGCCCTGGCCGCTGTCCACGAGTCGGTTCCGAATCCTGAGAAAATGCCGGTGGCGCAACGAGCGGCCAGCCGGATCCTGTCCCTTCCCATGTCCCCGACCCTGAGCGTTGAGCAGGTCGCGCGGGTCTGCGATGTGCTCGGAGGTGCGCTGTGACGAACCCATCCAATGTCTTCCAATACGGAGCCAACGAATCGAATGGACGTTCGATGGGCTACGAGGAGCAACTGCAGACCTCCCCGGGGACCGGCGAGGTACCACCGCAGCGTTCCGGGAGCAGCCTCGACAGCCCCAGCGACGACCGCGATGCTGGCCCATTGACGGCACGCCTGGTACTGCTGACGTTGACGATCATCCTGCTCGGCACTGCGGCCGGCCTGGCCGGTGCGCTCGTTTTGCCGAAAACCTACGGGGCGCGCGCGGAGATCCTCTACTCCATCGGCCGGGACCAGGGCGGCGACCCGCTCAAGCAGGATCGGCAAATGTCCACCCAGCTGGTGTACCTGAAGAGCCGGGCCGTCCTTGGACCGGTCGCGCAGAAGCAGGGCCGGCAGTTCAAGGACCTCGACGAGAACGTCAGCGTGCAGGTCGTGGACAACAGCAACGTCATCCAGGTCGAGGCCCATGGCGCGAACAAGCTGGCCGCGCTGCAGACGCTGCAATCGGTAATGGACGGTTACCTGACGCTGATCGGCCAGCCCACCGGTGTGTCCCGCAACCTCGACACCCAGCTCGCCGATGCGAAGGCGAACACCGCCGCGGCCGAAACGCGCATTCAGCAACTCACCCCCGCAGTGGTGGCCGGAACCGCTACCCAGGTCACCCTCAACGAGGCACGGGCGCAGCTGATCGCATCCCAGGACCGCGAGAAGGCGGTCCAGGCCCGGATCGATGAGCTCAACCTCACTGGCCAGACCGGACCGGACGCCCAGTTGCTGACGCCGCCCTACTCCCTGCCCGATGCGGTGTTCCCGCAGCCGTTGATCGCAGCCGGCACGGGTGCCCTGGTCGGTGTGATCGTGGCCGGTGTCGTGGTAGCGGTGAGTTCCCGGCGCCGGTCGAGGCCGTGAGGCGCCGGACGTGGCCACCTCAACGGTGACAGCGCTCGAGAACCCCGCACCGACCACTACCGCTCGGAACTCGGCCACCGTCGCGGGCTGGACGCTGGTCAGCAGAGTTACTGGGCTGCTCCGAGTCGTGGTGATCGGGGCGGTGCTCGGCCCGACCTACTTCGCCAACGCCTTCCAGACCGGCTACGTCGTCCCGAACATGGTGTTCACGATGATCGCCGGGCCGGTACTGGCGATGGTGGTAGTACCCGGCCTGGTCCGCGCCGTCGGCGACGGCGGCGCGGAGCGGGCCAGGGAGGTATTCAGCCGGGTGAGTGGATGGCTGCTTGCCTTCTCGGCGGCAGTGGTCGCATTGCTGATGATCCTCTCCCCGGTGGTGGCCTGGACGCTGACCTTCGGCATCCCGGACGCCGGTGCGCACGCCCGAGGCCTGTGGATTACCACGCTGCTGGTCCTGCTCGTCGCACCGCAGGTTCCGCTGTACGTTCTGTTGAACCTCGGCATGGCCGCCCAGCAGGCCCGCGGCCGATTCGCGCTGGCAGCGGGCGCACAGGTGGTGGAGAACGGAATCCTGATCCTGACGGTGGTGCTGGCCAGTTGGTACTACGGGACCGGCCTGGACGTCGGGCAGGTGCCGGTCGAGATGGTGATCGTGCTCGGGCTGGGCAGCACCGTCGCCGTCGCCCTGCACGCAGCGTTGCAACTTTTCGGCACCGCCCGGGTGGGTTTGCTGAGCCGGCCGTCGATGCGTTGGCGGCATGATCCCGAGACCCGCGAGATCACCCGCAGGCTGCTGCGCTCGGTCGGTGTGGCGGCCTGGCCCAGCGCCGCGATGTTCGTGCTGCTTGCGCTGGCCGGCACGGTGCCGGGTGGCACCTTCGTCGTGCAGCTGTCTTATTCCGTCTTCTTCGCGCTGTCCTACATCAGTGCCCGGGCGGTGTCGATGGCCGCGCTTCCCGGGCTGGCCTACGCCGCGCAGAGTGAGGACGGTGCCCCGTTCGGTTCGGCATGGCGGCAGGGTCTGACCTATGCCCTCACTGCCAGCTTGCCGCTGCTGGTGCTGCTCACGGTGCTCTCCGTACCCACCGCGAACGTCCTGGCCAACGGCGAGCTGCGGCACGCCGACCTGATCGGACCACTCGCCGCCTGCCTGGCGGTGGTGGCGGTCGCTCAGCTGGTCGGCGGGGTGCATGACATCGGACGCCGGGCGCTGTTCGCCCGGCTTGACGATCGCATCCCGCGCCGGGCTAGTGAGGTGGCGTTCGGTGTGGTACTCGTGGCAGCAGCCGGTGCTCTGTTGCTGCCTGCCGATGGTTCCCGGCTGATCTGGCTGGTGGTGGCCATCCTGGCCGGTGAACTCGCCGCCGCGGGGACGGTGGTGACCCGGCTGCGCTGGGCGATCCGGCCCGAGCGATTCCTCGAAACCCGCGGTCTGGCTGCCGCGCTGGTAGCCACCCTCGCGCTCGTTCCGGTGGCCGCCGCGTTGTGGTGGATCCAGCAAATCAATAACGGCGATCGGCTCGCCGACCTTGCGCTGTTGTCCCTGGGCGGTGTCGTGGCGCTCGGGGTTTATGTCCTGGTGCTCCGTGTCGCGGTGCGACGGATAGGTGGTGGGTCATGACTCAAACCCTCCCGCCGAGCTTCAGCTCGCCTCCGGCCCGTGGCCGGCCAGGCATGGGGGCCGCCTCCAGCGAGGATCCACTAGCCCCGGTGATCGGCCGGTGGCTGGGCCTGGGCGCCGCCGGCTGCGCCGGGGTCGGTGCGGTACTCGCGGTGGCGGCGGGCCCGCTGATCGCGCTGGGCGCCATCGGGGTGCTGGTACTGGTTGGGCTGTTCGCCGCGGCGGCCTACCGCCCGGTCTTCGCAACGTATGCCTACCTGGGCACCCTGCCGATTATCGCCGGTATCGATCGCGGGCACCTGATCCCGTTGGTGCGTCCCAACGAGGCGCTCCTGGTGGTGCTTCTCGCTGGTGCGTTGGTCGGCGGTTATCTCCGATGGTGTCGCGGCGAGCGCACGCCCCTGCAGCTCCATCAGCTCGATATTCCACTCGGTGTCTTCCTGCTGGCTTCGACGGCATGGCCGCTGCTGTCCCTGATGTTGCGCGGGCATATGCCCGTGACCGCCGATCTGGCTGCCGTGCTGCCAGTCTGCAAGCTCGTGGCCATCTACCTGCTGGTCCGTTTCACCGTGAGCACCGACACCCAGCTGGTGCGGTGTTTCCGACTGATCATCTGGCCGGGCGCGTTGGTCGCAGTGATCGCGATCCTGCAGACTCTGCACTTCGGTCCGGTCGTCTCGATGCTGCACACCATCTGGACACCGGACAGCAACGTGGCGGCGCTCGCTGAGCGGGGCACCACGACGCTTGCCTCGCCGATCGCGACCGGCGACTACATCATCATCTGCTTGACCTTGATTATCTGCTGCGGAATCCGGGGGTTGCTGGATCGCCGGGAACGGCTGGGCTTGGGGCTCGTGCTCGGTGCCGGTGTGCTCGCCACCGGCCAGTTCTCCACCTGGATCTCCGCGGTGGTGGCGGCAGGCCTCATCCTGTGGCGCTTCACCACGGTGCGCCGCGGCTCCCTGCGATTCCTGTGGCTGGCTCCGGTCGCGCTTGCAATCGGTGCACCGGCGTTGATCGGCCGGCTGCAGGGCTTCGGCGAATTCGGCGTGCCCCGCAGCTGGATCGGCCGCTGGAGCAACCTGTCCGACTTCTACCTACCGAGATTCGGCGTCATCAATGTCCTGTTCGGGGTGTCGCCCGACTCGGTGCTGGACGCACCTGAGAGATGGCGCGATGTCATCTACCTGGAAAGCGGCTACCTGGAACTGCTCTGGGTCGGCGGGATCCCGCTGCTGGCCGCATTCATCTGGCTCTCGGTGGTGGTGCTACGCCGAACCCGCGAGCTGATGACCCAACCGGGCGCGATGGGAGCGGCGGCCTCGGCGCTGTGGGTGTGCTGGTGGTTCGTGCTCATCCTCACCGTGCTCGATCCACATCTGACCCTACGAGGCACTGGGGACGTGCTGTTCATGCTGATCGGAATCACCGCGGGGGGGCTCAGTGTACAGCGGCGTTGAACAGGCACGCTCGCACGCTCGATGGGAACCGGTTGCACGGCGTGCGGTCGATCTCGCGGTGGTAGTGGTCGCGTTGCTGGTGCTCGCCATTCCGATGCTGCTCATCGCGACGGCCATCAAATGGGGGAGTCCTGGCCCGGCGTTCCATCGCCATCAGCGGATAGGCCGGGGTGGCCGGTCATTCACGATGTACAAGTTCCGCACCATGGTTGTGGGTGGTTCCGACGCTCAGCACCGCGAACTCATCGCGCGGGAGCTGCGGGGTGAGGACACCTCGGTCAATGGCAGCTGGAAGATCGACCGCGACCCGCGAGTGACCCGGGTCGGCGCTTTCCTGCGCCGCACCAGCGTCGACGAGCTTCCCCAACTGCTTAACGTGCTGTGGGGGCAGATGTCGCTGGTCGGGCCCCGGCCCTGCCTGGACTGGGAAGCGGAGATGTTCCCAGCCAAGTTCGCCGAGCGCTTCGACGTCCCGCCCGGGCTCACCGGCCTGTGGCAGGTCAGTGGGCGCAGCACGATGGGCACCCTGGAGATGCTCGAACTCGACCTCGCCTATGTGCGGAGTTGGAGCTTCTGGAGTGATCTGGGGATCCTCCTTCGAACCGTCCCGGCGCTGCTGAAGGGGCAGGGCGCGCGCTGAGGTAAAGATCGTCTGCTGGCAGCTGAGGGGAGCAGCCTTGACGGCAATCTCTACAAGCTTCGTGATACCCCGATTACCGCGACGGGCCCGGACGGCCTTGCTCACCATGCATGTCGCGGTGTCGGTGGGATGGTTGGGCCTTGACGGCGCCCTGGTGGCCCTGGAGGTGGCCGGACTTGGTACCAGTGATCCTGGTGGACGGGCGGGGATCGCCGGCGCGATGGCCGCGATTGTCGTCTGGGTGTTGGTACCGGTGGTGTTCTGCTCGCTGGTCAGTGGGTTGGTCCTGGCACTGTCCACGTCGTGGGGTCTGGTTCGGCACTGGTGGGTGCTCCTCAAGTGCGGCATCGCCGCGGCGTTGACCGCTACCGGACTGCTGTTGATGCTGCCCCGGTTACATCAGATCATCGCTGGGGACGCTGAGCCGGTCGGCATGCCGATGCTGATCGGGAGATCGATCGCGCTGGCGCTCCTGCTTGCAGCGACCGGGCTGTCGGTGGTCAAACCCTGGGGGAAGACACCGCACGGGCGCTCGGTGCGCATAGTCCGGAAGGCAGTTCAGCGTGGGCATCACTCGGATGAGGTTTCCGGCTAGGGCAAGGCGTCGGGGTTCAGCCGATCTGAAGCATGGCATTGCGTAGCGTGGTGTACAGCGGGTTGTGGCTGATGCCAGACCCGGTCTCCTCACCGAGATACAGGTCGATGTGGTGGTCGCCACCACTTCCCGGAGCGAAAATGTCACTGATTACCCAGGTCGGTGCACCTAGCGCCGCACACACCTCGGGAGCCGGAGGCTCACCATCGTCAGTGTGGCCGCAGTTGATCAGCCGTACGGCGGTGCCCTCGGTGAGGCCATCCGCCGCTGCGCTGCGAAGTCGCTGCAGCGGATGACCATAAGCATCTCTAGGCTCGGTGTCGAGCCAGTAGCCGGTGTCGTCGGACCAGTTCAGGTACATGCCGCCGTAGCGGCCGCTGGTGATTCGGCCGGTGCCCTCCTCCCGCACCGCTCGCACGAAGTCGACCGGATAGCTACCAAGATCACTATGTCCATGCTGGCAATCGGTCTGGGGGCAGCCGAGCACTGTGTTGGATGGCCCATTGTGCAACGACTCCACCGCCGTGTAGTAGGTGGTAACCAGCCAGCTGGGTGAGTTCGATGGGTTGTTGCAGCCCGCCGCGAAGGTGATCAACAGTAACCCCGCCGCGACGCGGATACAGGTCATTGCGTTCCTTCCGGCAATCTCGATTGTTGCGGTGTGGCGGGTCAGGCGGTATCGAGCTCCGCGCGCTGCGGCACCGATAGAGGGTCGGCTAACTGATCGGGAGGGTGTTGCTGCAGTTTTAGCAGCCACGAGATCGCCTGCTCGGCGCGCTCGGCGGCGCGACCGTCCCCGAAGGGGTTGCCAACTGCGGTCATCGCACGCCGGACTGTGGTATCCGCTAGCAGCCAACTGGCTGTTGCGACGATTCGGTCGCGGTTAGTGCCGACCAGCAGCGCGCAGCCGGCGTTGATTGCTTCCATGCGCTCAGTGACGTCCCGCAACACGAGCACCGGCACGCCAAAACTGGGTGCTTCCTCTTGAATACCTCCGGAATCGGAGAGTACAAGAGTGGCCGCTGAGAGAATACGGACCAGGTCGGTGTATGGCAATGGCTCGGTGATGAACACGCGGGGCAAGCTACCCAGGGCGCAATGCACTTGCTGGCGCACTGCTGGGTTGGGGTGCGCAGGTAACACGACCTCGATATCGGGATGGGCAGTAACAAGGTCGGCGACGGCGCGCAGCACCTCGTCCAACGGCTCGCCCCATGACTCGCGGCGGTGCGCAGTGACCAGCACCAGTTTCCGAGCGCCGACTTGAGTCCGAGTGACTACGGCCTCAAGGCGGTCATCGCCGCAAGGACGGGCCCGGGAGGCGACATCGAGAACTGCATCGACCACCGTGTTGCCAGTAATGAACACATTGTGTCCGGCCAGCCCTTCGGCGGTGAGGTTGTCACGGGCATCAGCGGTGGGTGCTAGATGCAAGGCGGCGATCTGGCTGATCATCTTGCGGTTGGCCTCCTCGGGAAACGGGGCGGCCAGATTGTGGGAGCGTAGTCCCGCTTCGAGGTGAACGACTGGGATCCGCTGCAAGAAGGCAACCAAGGCCGCCACCAGCGCGGTGGTGGTGTCGCCCTGAACCACGACCACGGCAGGCTGCTGCTCGGTGAGCACGCCTTCCAGTTTCACGGTCAACGTGGCGACGAGCTCGCCGAGTCCTCCGGTGCGCCGCCCCGACAGCAGGACTCGGTCAGGGGTCAGGCCGAAGGATTGGAAAGCCTCAATAACCAGGGTGGGGTGCTGGCCACTGGCCAGCAGTACCGGCCTGATCCGCGCCGCGCGGGTCATCGCGATCGCCAGGGGAGCCAACTTGACTGCCTCTGGCCGCGTTCCAGCTACCAAGAGGGCCTGCGGGAGATCTCCTGTGCCACAACCATCCAGATCGCCTGGCGCGGCCACCGATCTGTCGCCTTCAGCCACTGTGCAAGTCCTCTGCGTAATCGACTTACTGTTATGTAACAGCATCTCCTATTCTATCGATAGAGGGAGCAGCAAGGCAAAAATGGATACTCTAAGTTATGTCGATCTTATAATCACGTCAGGTGGATTATGTAGATCCACCTTGGGGTGAATATCGGCATGGAGGTTCGAGGGTGTCTGTTGTGCGCGCTTCCCTCGTTAGCGCCCCGATAGCGTTGGGCGTAGCCGCATTCGGTGATCGGTTCGCAGGAGTTACCCTCGGCATTCTCTGCGCGTTTTTGCTGCTTTTGACCGCCCGCGCTGCCAGGCTCAAGCTCACGACTGAGCCTGATCGTGAGAAGCCCGGGCAGATCAGATGATCCAAATACTGGCGAGTTATGGCCTGGGCTGGTGGGTCATCGCGTTCGCCCTCCTCATGTTGTGGCCTGCGCACAACCTGGTGCTCGCTGCTTTCGCATGGTGGCGACCGCTTGTGCTCGAGCCTGCAGCTCAGTTGCCGGCTCTGCGGTTCTGGGTCATCATCCCAGTTCTCAACGAAGAGAGGGTCGTTGCAGCCACGGTCAGGTCTGCGCTAGCGCTGAATTCAGTGGGAACGCCGGTGAACGTCCTCGTGGTGGACGACGGATCGACCGACGCCACACCGGAGATTCTCGCGGGAATCGACGATCCGAGACTGCATTTGTTGCGCCGTGACCTGCCCGACGCACAGTGTGGAAAAGGTGAGGCGCTCAACGCCGGCTACCGCTACGTCCGAGACTCCGCCGTCCATAAGAGCGGCGCGCCGGAGACCGTGGTGGGCGTCATCGATGGTGACGGTCGAGGCGCGCCCGACATGCTGCGTAAGGTGGCGGCGTTCTTCGCAGACCAGAGTGTGGGCGCGGTGCAATGCCAGGTGCGTATCCACACCCGGCGCC
>CAXUFG010000063.1:0-23914 GCA_964250265.1 uncultured Pseudonocardiaceae bacterium
CTTGGGCCCCGGTGGTGGGTTGAGCCCCCGGTACGCCGCGACGACCCCGGCCACCAGCCCGAACATGGCCGCCTTCAGCTCGCTGACCCAGATGTCGGAGACCTGCGCGAACGTGGTGAAGCTGGCGAGGTAGGCCCCGGGCGTGCCCCCCTGGACCACGACGTTGAAGTAGTAACCACCCGCGACGCCCACGACGGTGGCCAACCCGTTGAGCACGAGGGCAACCAGAATCATCGCCAGCACCCGGGGCGCCACCAGGCGCTGCACCGGGGAGATGCCGAGCACCTCCAGCGCGTCGATCTCCTCGCGGATGGTGCGCGCCCCGAGGTCCGCGCACACCGCTGCTCCGCCGGCACCCGCGATGAGCAGCGCGGTGACGATCGGCGCTGCCTGCTGGACGATCGCGAGCACGCTGCCCGCCCCAGTTTGGGACTGGGCACCGAACTGCCGGGCGAGCTGCGCGAGCAGCAGGGCGATCGTCGCGCCGAACGGGATGGTGAACAAAGCGGTGGGTAACGCGCAGACCTTCGCGACGAACCATGCCTGTTCGATGAATTCCCGCGTCTGGAACGGGCGCCGGAACAGCTTTCGTGCCACCTCCAGGCCAAGCGCGAACAATTGGCCGGTGTGGACCAGGGCGCCAAGCCCCGGGAATCCGCTACTCACGAGCTGTCGATCCCCCGACGGCTACCCTCCCCTGGGTCCTGGTCCGCCGAACCGAGACGGTATGGGTGGCGATCGACGTCGGTGAAGCTGTCTCGGATGGCGTCCTGGGCAGCGCCGGGCAGGGTGTGCAGCATGCCCATGACGCGGTCCATGCGCCGGGATACGGCCAAGCGGGCGGGCAGGCCAGGCGAGGGCGTCAGCTGGCGCCTGAGCTCGGGTGGCCCCGGTAGCTCGCCCTGAACCTCGGCGAGTTCGCGCCGCGCCTGCGCGGCGTCCTTCTCCTCCGACATCCCGATCGGACCCTGGCGGCGCCCGCTGAGGAACTGGGCAATCGCCGGTTCCACACTGGTCAGCAACACCTCGCGGGGACCGAAGGCAGCCAGCCGCTTGCGGTAGAGCATGCCGATGTTGTCCGGCAGGGTCGCCGCGGTGTTGATGTCGTGAGTGACGATCAGGAAGGTCGCCTCGGTCTGCGCGTTGAGATCCACGATCAGCTGGTTCAGATACGCGGTACGGACCGGATCCAGCCCGGAGTCCGGCTCGTCGAACAGCACAATCTCCGGGTCGAGCACCAGCGCCCGGGCCAGACCTGCGCGCTTGCGCATTCCCCCAGAAATCTGGCCGGGCAATTTGCGTTCGTCGCCGGTCAAGCCAACCAATTCCATTTTCTCACCGACGATGTCACGAATCGCGGTCTCCGACTTTCGGGTGTGCTCGCGGAGCGGGAAGGCGATGTTGTCATAAAGGTTCATCGAGCCGAACAACGCGCCATCTTGGAACAGCACACCGAAGCGCTTGCGGATCTCGTACAGCTTGCGCTCGCTGCAGCGCACCAGATCGGTGTCGTGAATGACGACCGAGCCCCGCTCGGGCTTGAGCAATCCGATCAGGCTCTTGAGAAACACTGACTTGCCGGTGCCGGATGGACCCAGCAACACGCTGATCTCGCCAGCCGGGAGTGTGAGCGTGACGTCAGACCAGATGAGGGACGGACCGAAGGACTTCGTCAGCCCGTCCACTACCACCTCGACGCCCGCGCTCATGGTCAGAACGACTCCGCGTTGGCGATCTTCCAACTCCCATTGAGACGTTGCGCGGTGATAGAGAGCCTGCCGGTGGCCAGCAGCGGCTTATCCCGACCGGCCTGGCGTGCCTCCTGGTCGAGGAACACCACTACGACCGCCTGGTCACCGTCAAGCCTCTTCACGGCGAGGGCGGGCACGGTCGTCACCACCACCGCTTGTTGTCCGGGAGCCTGATCCCGCACCCGGGCGAACTGCTGACGAAAGTTCTCGACGAACCCACCAGTGACGACTTCGTTCGCCGCTCGTTCGTTGGCATCCAGCCGGGCGAAGTCGTAGGAGTAGACGCGCCGCACTGCTTCGCTTACCTGCGCGGAGACCTCGGCGGTCGCGGCGGCATCGACCAGCGCCAGGTTAGTCGCCGCTGCCGAACCAGCCAGCTGATTCGCCTCGCCGCGGAACCATGCCCCCAGTCCAACGGCGATCACTACCGCGGCGACCAAGGCCACCAGGGTCGCCACCCCGGTCAGACGTCGGGGTGGCTTCGCCACCTCCTCGGTGTCAGCAGGTAGTGGTGGCGCCGGAATGGTCATCGTCGACGTGCTCCCTAACTCTGTGGACTCTCGGGGGAGACTCTTGCGCGGACCTACTTGGGCGATGCGGGAGGAGGGCACGGTCCGTTCTCCGAGTAATTCTCACCGACCGGTGCCAACGTAGCGACTTTCCAGACACCGCTGGCGCGGATCATCTCGAGACGGACGCGCCGGTGCACGCAGCCCGGGTCACTCCGGTCGTACGACGACGTGACGTCCGCTCCGATCAACACTTGCGCGGTGCCAGCACGCTCATTGAGGGAGGCGACCGCGGCGTCCAACACCGTCGCGCTACTGACCGTTGACGAGTCGGTGATAGCGCGGGCATAGGTATTCCGCTTGGACCGCAGGTCAGCCAGCAGCGGCCCGGTCGCGGACTGCTCCCAGAGTGTCAACCCATCCTGCACTCGCTGGTAGTCGAGGGTATTCAGGGTGAGCATGGCGCGTTGCGCATCCCGCAGCACGGCGTCGCGTTCCATACCGACATCGAGCTTGCGGTCGTGCGCGGCGCGGTACCAGGACAGGCCGAACCAGCCCGCGCCGGCGAAGGCGACCGCGGCGATCACCGCGACAGCGAGGATGGCCGTCCGCAGCGGTTTGCTGGCGATGCTCGTCATAGTCATCCAAGGTGGGGAAGTAGAGGTACAGGAGGTAATCCGTGATCACCACACATGAACACGGGCACCGGAAGAACCCGACCGGGAAGTCTGCGTACTGGCAGGCGTGGCTGCCCCGGGACACGGCCCGCGCGGTCATCGTCGTGGTTCACGGGATCCATGAGCACTCGGCACGTTACGCGCACGTCGGCGCCCGGCTGGCCGCAGCGGGCTTCGCGGTCTACGCCGCCGATCACCGTGGGCACGGACGATCCGACGGGCGGCGCGCCAACATCGAACGGATGGCGCTGATCCTGGACGACCTCAAGTCCTTCGTGCGGTTCGCCGCCGAGCGCCATCCCAGCCTGCCGGTGTTCATGGTCGGCCACTCGCTCGGCGGCCTCATCGCGCTGCACTATGCCCTCGACGACTACGGGGCCCTTGACTGCGGGGCCCTTGACTGCGGGGCGACCGGATCGGGCAGCACAACGCTGGATGGTCTGGTGGTGTCCGGGCCGGCAGTGACGGCGACGGCCGGCTCGGCGCTGGCAAGGCGCCTGGCAGGAGTGCTCTCGGCGCTGGTCCCCAACCTCGGCGTGGCCGCCTTGGACGCCGATCAGAAAATCAGCCGGGATCCGGAGGTGGTCCGCGCCTACCGGGAGGACCCGCTGGTGTACCGCGGCAGGATCAAGGCTCGGACTGGGGCCGAGATCCTGGCGGCGATGCAGCGCCTGCCCGCTCAGCTGCCGCGCCTGTCCATGCCGCTGCTTCTCCTGCACGGCACTGAAGACCAGATATGCCCGCCGGCCGACTCTGCGCTGGTGCATGACACAGTGTCGTCCCCCGACCGGACGCTGCGCCGCTACCCTGGCCTCTACCACGAAGTGTTCAACGAGCCTGAGCGCGAGGCGATCCTCACCGACTTAATCTGCTGGCTCAATGGGCGGTCTGCCCCGCTTTCCGCGGGCCCCGCGGGGATATTGCCGGGCGAATCCCCCCGCTGGGCCCGCTGAATGGCGGTTGCCGGGCTCAGCTCAGGCTGACCTTGGCGCCGGCTTCCTCCAGCTTCGCTTTGGCGGCTTCGGCCTGGTCCTTCGGGACGGCTTCCAGGATGGGCTTGGGGGCGGACTCGACCAGGTCCTTGGCCTCTTTGAGGCCCAGACCGGAGACGACCTCACGGACCACCTTGATGACCTGGATCTTCTTTTCGCCAATGGCTTCGAGGACGACGTTGAACTCGTCCTTCTCCTCGGCGGCCGGCGCTTCGGCGGCTCCCCCGACCGGACCCGCCGCCACCGCGATCGGCGCCGCGGCGGTGACGTCAAAGGTGTCCTCGAACTTCTTCACGAAATCGCTCAGCTCGAGCAACGTCATGTCCTTGAACGCATCGAGCAGATCGTCGGTGCTCATCTTCGCCATGATGGCGTCTCCTTCTGTGATCTTGGATCGTCTTGGGTCGTCGGTGGATGCGGCCTCGATCAGTCCTCGGTGTGCTCACCGCTCGGCTGCTGCTCCTGCTGCTTGTCCCGCAGGGCGGCGGCCAGCCGGGCGACCTGGGAGGCCGGCTCGGCGAACAGCCGGACGGCCTTGGAGAGGTTCGCCTTCATCGCGCCGGCCAACTTGGCCAGCAGCACCTCGCGAGACTCCAGATCCGCCATCCGGGCTACTTCGGCAACGGTCAGCGCCCGACCGTCCAGGTACCCGCCCTTGATCACAAGTGCGTTGTGCTCTCGGGCGAAATCACGCAGCGCCTTCGCTGCGAGCACCGGCTCACCGTGGACGAACGCGATCGCGGTCGGGCCGATGAACAGCTCATCGAGACCTTCCACCCCGGCGTCTCGCGCGGCCCGCGACACCAAGGTGTTCTTGGCCACCCGGTAGGTGGTGTCGGCCCCGAGGGAACGTCGCAGGTTGGTCAGCTGCGTGACGGACAGGCCGCGGTACTCGGTCACGACCGTGGCCGTGGCATTGCGGAACTCCTCCGCGATATCGGCAACGGCATCGACCTTGTCCGGTCTAGCCATGGATCGCCTCCTTGATTGGATCGCCGGGGGGGGGGCGGGGGGGGGGGAAGCCCCGGCGCGCCCCCCCGTGCGGGGCGGGCGGGGGGCGGGGGGGGGGCGCCCCCCCCCGCCCCCCCCCCCCGGGCCGGGTGGTCCGTGTCGTGCGTCTGCTGGCCTGAACAGGCTCACCTGGTGTGCCCATGCGTGACCCGGCCCGAAACGACGAACGCCCCGGCGCAGCAGGCGCGGGGCGGAGTCAGACAGCGCACTATGGCGCCGCATGACGGCACAACCACATCCTCCTGCGCGGGCCGCCCGCTGCTCGCGGGACCTTCGTGGCGTGCCCTCGGCACGCCAGACCAGCGGTCTTCGGTGGAACTGCGGTCAGCCTAGGTCAACCACATCGCTTCCACCAAACCAGGCCCCGCCGTCACGGCCGTATGGCACCGTGCATCAGGTATCGCTTCAGGAAGCGGTGTCGTCGGTCATGAGGTTGCGGGTGCGGTTGGGGTCGACGGGAATGCCGGGGCCCATGGTCGTGGAGAAGTTGACCTTCTGGAGGTAGCGACCCTTGGCAGCCGACGGCTTGGCCCGCAGCACCTCGTCGAGGGCAGCCGCATAGTTCTCCACCAGCTTGCCGGCGTCGAACGAGACCTTGCCGATGACCAAGTGCAGGTTGGATTGCTTGTCCACCCGGAAATTGATCTTACCGCCCTTGATGTCCGCGATGGCCTTGGCGACGTCGGGAGTCACGGTGCCGGTCTTCGGGTTGGGCATCAAGCCGCGCGGGCCCAGAATCCGGGCAATCCGGCCTACCTTGGCCATCTGGTCCGGAGCGGCGATCGCGGCATCGAAGTCCAACCAGCCGCCCTGGATTCGGGCGATGAGGTCCTCGGAGCCGACCGCGTCGGCTCCGGCGGCTTCGGCCTCGGCAGCGCGGTCACCGCTGGCGAAGACGATGACGCGGACGGTCTTGCCGGTGCCGTGCGGCAGGTTCACCGTGCCACGAACCATCTGATCGGCCTTGCGGGGATCAACACCCAACCGCATCGCCACCTCTACGGTGGCGTCCATCGACGTCGCGGAGGTCTCCTTGGCCAGCGCCGCAGCCTCCAGCGGGCTGTAGAGCCGGCTACGGTCAACCTTCTCGGTGGCCTGGCGATAGGCCTTGCTGCGCTTCATCTCACTGCCCTCTCAGGGATCAGTCGTGGTCCGGACCAGCGCCTGGCCCTGCCACACCTACTTGGCACATCTACTTCAATCGGATCGAACGCCATGCTGGCTGCTCCCATACCCCCGAGCCGGGGAGTGGGTGCACTGCGCTAGTCGACCACCGTGATGCCCATGGATCGGGCTGTACCAGCGATGATCTTGATGGCGGCATCGATGTCGTTGGCGTTGAGGTCTTCACGTTTGCGCTCAGCGATGGCCTGCAGCTGATCGCGGCCGATCTTGGCGACCTTGGTCTTGTGCGGCTCAGCCGAGCCCTTGGCGATTCCCGCCGCCTTGAGCAGCAGCACCGAAGCCGGCGGGGTCTTGAGCACGAAGTCGAACGAGCGGTCCTCGTAGACCGAGATCACTGCAGGCACGACCTCGCCGCGATTGGACTGCGTCGCGGCGTTGTACGCCTTGCAGAATTCCATGATGTTCAGACCGTGCGGGCCCAGGGCCTGCCCGACCGAAGCCGGGTTTGCGGTACCCGCCTCCAGCGCAAGCTTCACGGTGGCCGCGAGCCTTTTCCGTCTCTTGGGGGGCATGATTCCTTCCTCGCCTGTAGGTGAATACGCCGGCGGTGCGCCGGTTAGATCTTGGCCACCTGGCTGAACGAGAGCTCGACAGGTGTCTCCCGACCGAAGATCGACACCAGCACCTTGAGCTTCTGTGCGTCGACGTTGACCTCGTTGATCGTCGCAGGCAACGTCGCGAACGGACCATCCATGACGGTAACCGACTCGCCCACCTCGAAGTCGACCTCGATCGCGGGCTTCGCCCCACCGACACCGCCGGCATGTTTGCCGGCGCCAACCGGCACCTTCGGCTGCGCGACCCGCGGAGCGAGGAATTTCAGCACCTCGTCCAGGGTCAGCGGCGAGGGTCGCGAGGTGGCTCCGACGAAACCAGTGACGCCCGGTGTGTTGCGCACGGCGCTCCACGACGCGTCGTTGAGATCCATCCGGACCAGGATGTAACCAGGCAGCACCTTGCGCTGTACCTGCTTGCGCTGCCCGTTCTTGATCTCAGTGACCTCTTCGGTGGGCACTTCCACCTGGAAGATGTATTCCTCGACGTCCAGCGTCTGGATCCGGGTCTCCAGGTTGGCCTTCACCTTGTTCTCGTAGCCTGCGTAGGAGTGCACCACGTACCACTCACCGGGAGCGGTTGCCAGCGCGGATCGGAGCTCATCAACCGGGTCCGCGGGCTCGGCGGGTTGCGCCTCGGCCACCTCCGCGTCCTGGTCGGCGTTCTCAACTGCCTCGCTGCTCTCCGGTGTATCGACGTTGAGCGTGTCGACCTGAGTTGTGTCCGCATGCGTTGTGTCGACCTGGGTTGTGTCGGTTGTGTCGACCTGGGGTGTGTCGTTGCCGAACGGCCCCGTCAGCTCCTGCCCGTCGTCGGCCGAAGTCTCTCCGGGGGAAGTCACAGTCCATCTCGCTTTCTGTACTTGCGTCATACCGTCCTGGTCATCAGCCGGCGCCCGGGTACCCGGCATCAGCCGAAAACACTCAGCACGGCCCTGCCCAGCCCCATGTCCAGCAATGACACAAACGCCACCATGAAACTGACGAAGACCAGCACGACCGCGGTGTAGACCACGAGCTCCCGGCGGCTCGGCCAGATGACCTTGGTGAGCTCGGAGACGACCTCGCGGAGGAATCGCACCAGCCGCGCCGGGGCAGCCACCTTGGTGTCGGACGCCCCGCGGGCCCTGGTTGGATGATCCTTGCCCGGGGTACCGGTGCGCTCCACATGGGTGGGTCGGCCACCGGAACGCTCCCGGCGCACTGCGGCAGCGGACTGGGGAGGATCGGCTTGTTCCAGCCGATCCTCCGTCTCGTGGGCGCGATCCTCGCTCACGCTAGAGATCCTCCGCTTCGCCGGACCATCTACCGGTTGAGTCGTGGACGGTTCAGGTCAACACTGCTTCACGTCAAACATAGGGTTCACGTCGAACGTGGGGTTTACATCAAACACGGGTTACATCAAAACGCAGGGGCGACAGGACTTGAACCTGCAACCTGCGGTTTTGGAGACCGCTGCTCTGCCAGTTGAGCTACACCCCTTCACCGGGCGTCTCCCGAAGACGCCGCACACAGCTACCAACCGATAACCCGGGCCCATACCTTCCAGCGGGCACGAAACATCTGCCGGCGACCCAGCTCCTCAGAGTGTAGGCCACCAAGCCCACTGCCCTCCAACTGCCCTGCCCCAGCCCGACATGGAGACATATCGGGCTGAGGGGACCGGGTATTACCCCGATATGTCTCCATGTCGGGGTGGGCAGCTTCGGGGTGGGCAGGCTAGGGCGACGGTGGCGGTGGCGTGGCCTAGGACGGTCTGGGTCGCGCAGCGCGCGGTGATGGCGACGACGACGGTGCCGTCGTCGTGTCGTTTCGCAATCTTGCCGGCGAACTCGATCAGTGTTCCCTCGGTGTCGTCGGGCACGAGGACCGGGCGGGTGAAGCGGGCTGCGCATTCCACGACGGCACCTGGGTCGCCGGCCCAGGCTGTCACCATGCGGTTGGCCAGCGCCATGGTGAGCATCCCGTGCGCGATGATGTCGGGCAGCCCGACCTCGCGGGCGGCCCGATCACTCCAGTGAATCGGGTTGAAATCACCGGACGCTCCGGCATACCTGATCAGATCAGCCCGCGTGACTCGGACCTGCAGCCCGGGCAGCTCGTCGCCCTCAGCGACATCGGTGCCGCAACGCCGGCTCACCCGTCCTCATTCGCGTCCGAGCCGCGGACGACCAGCATGGCCCGGGCCGTCGTCACCGGATCGCCGACCTGGTCAGTGATCTCACAGCGCAAGGTGAGCATGTCGTTACCTCCCATGGCGCGGATGCCATCGACATACAGCGTCGCGGCCAGCTCGTCGCCGGCCTTGATCGGCCGGTGGTGGGTGAAGGACTGGCTACCGTGCACCATCCGGCGGTAATCCAGACCAAGCCCCGGGTCGCTGATCAACTCCTGCTGCGCGCGCAGGGCGAGAATCATCGCGAAGGTAGGCGGGGCGAGCACATCGGAGTATCCGCACGCCTGAGCGGCATCAGGGGTCAGGTAGAGCGCGTCATCGTCCCCGATGGCATCGGCGAATTCCCGGATCTTGGCGCGTCCCACCTGATAGGTCCCCGACAAGGGGTAACGCCGTCCGACGAAGGAGGGGTCCAGCGCCATCAGCGCAGGTTCCTCGGCACCAGAGGGCTCAGCGGGTCTCGCGGTGGGCCCGGTGCGTATTGCAGTTCGGGCAGTACTTGCGCATGGTGAGCCGGTCAGGATCGTTGCGGCGGTTCTTCTTGGTGATGTAGTTGCGGTGCTTGCACTCTTCGCAGGCCAGGGTGATCTTGGGCCGGATGTCGGTGGCGCGTGCCACGGGTGCCTCTCTCTCGCCGGAGCTGTCAGTGGTGCAGGCGAGGCCTGCGGTTGGGCGCCTGGCGCGTCGAACCAATGGTAGCGGTGGCCGGACTCGAACCGGCGACACAGCGATTATGAGCCGCTTGCTCTTCCGACTGAGCTACACCGCCATGGGTACCCGCCATCCGGCGCGACCCCTCCCACGAGCCCCAATACGGAATCGAACCGTAGACCTTCTCCTTACCATGGAGACGCTCTGCCGTCTGAGCTATTGGGGCAGCGTTGGTACCGGCGCCCAAGTCAACGGGCAGCGACGACTGTACAGGACTACTGGATGGGGCTACCACGGGAGGACAGACCGTGCTCGCTGCCCAGCAACTACCGGACCAGAGTCAGGACTGTCTCCCTGTCGTGGGCCCCGGGAGCGCGGACGGTCCGGGCCGCCAACCAGGCGTCGAACCGGTCCGGCCCGAGCGGGCGGGAGATCAGGTAGCCCTGGGCGACGTCGCAGCCCATCTCCAACAGCTGATCTCGGGTGGCATCCTGCTCGACGCCCTCTGCGACAACGCTCAATCCGAGTGAGTGGCCGAGCTCGATGATGGCCCGCACCACCGCGAGGTCACCCAGATCGCTGGCCAATCCCAGCACGAAGCTCTTGTCAATCTTGACTTCGTCGACCGGAAGCCGCCGCAGGTAGGCCAGCGACGAGTACCCGGTACCGAAGTCATCCACAGCGATGCGAACGCCCAGACCATGCAGTCCGCGCAGCACCGGCAGGGCGCGCTCGGGGTCGCTCATCACCGCCGACTCGGTGAGCTCGAAACTCAGGAGCGCGGCGGGGACCCGATGCCGCGCCAGCGCGTCGGTGACCCGGGAGGGGAACTCCGCGTCAGCCAGGTTGCGCACCGAGAGGTTGACCGAGACCGCCAGTGACAAGCCACGATCCAGCCAGCTGCGGCACTGCGCCAGCGAACGGTCGAGTACATAGTCGGTGAGTGGATTGATCAGACCGGTGGTCTCGACGAGGGTGACGAACTCCGCCGGATCGACCATCCCGAACTCCGGGTGTTGCCAGCGCACCAGCGCCTCAACCCCGATCACCTGGCGGGTGCGCAGGGCCAGCTGGGGCTGGAAGTGCACGTCGACCTGGCCGGTATCCAGCGCCTGCCGAAACTGAGTCACCAGCTGGAACCGGCGCAGCAGCAGCTGACCCATGCTGGGTTGATAGCTGCGGACGGTCTGGTCGGCGCCCCGCGCGGCACGCAGGGCCACATCGGCGCGTTGCAGCAGGACATCCGCATCCCGGGTGGGCTCGATCCCGGTCAGGGCCACGCCGACCACCGCAGTGCACTCCACCGCCAGCTTGTCGACGGCATAGGGCGCGCTCAGCGCTGCTTGCACCCGCTCGGCAACCTGCAGCGCCTGTTGAGAACCGGCGTCCGTCAGCAGCACGGCAAAAGAATCCCCCCCAAGCCGGGCGGTGAACACCTGATCCGGCACGGTGCGGCACAGCCGCTCACCCGCACCCAGGACGACTCGATCACCCCACATCTGGCCCAGCGCGTCGTTCACCGCGGACAGCAGACCGAGCTCGATGACGATCACAGCGCACGGCGTCGAGTCCCGGCGCAATACCTCGCTTGCGGCCTCCCGGAAACCGAGCCGATTACGCAGGTTGGTGAGGCTGTCGTGGTAGGCGTCATAACGGAGCTGGGCGAGTAGCCGGCAATTGTCCAGTGCGGTGGTGAGATGGCTGGCCAGCGTCTCGACCAAGCGCACGTCCGCCGCGCCGAAACCCAGCCGGCTGTGCCGGTCGTGCACCTCGAGGACGCCCAGAAGTTGGTCGGCACCTCGCAGCGGCGCCACGAGCACCTCCGAGGCTTCCCGCGCTGCGAGAGCCGAGAGGACGATCGGATTCGGGTTGCTGTCCACCAGGCGCAGCACCTGCCCGGTCCGGGCCGGGGGGTCGGCCGGCAATACCGCAGTGACGTCGTGTTGGGTCAGCGGGCGGGGCAGCGCAAGGCCGGCCACCACGGTGTGCGGGCCGCCGTGTACTGAATCGTCGTGTACTGAATCGTCGTAGGCGGCATTGTTTCGGATATGGGTACGCCGTAGCACGACGCGGGTGGCATTGAGCTGCTCACGGGCCAATTCCATGGCTGCGGACCAGGTGCCCTCATCCAGCTCGGGCATCTCCGGTTGGTCCTCGTCACCACCTCGCCCCACCGCGGCGACCCGCAGGCTGAGGTCGTTGAGCACACCGAGATCACGCTGGTCCCGGAGCAGCCCGTAGTAGGCGTGGTACGCCGCGCCCACCGTCACCGCCAGCAGACCCACCAGCAGCGTGCCCCAGGGCACCACCCGGACCATCTCCGCAGCGGCGAGCGCCAGGGCGGCATTGAGCAGGCCGATGAGGTAGACGTGCACCACCGGGCGGGCACTCTCACCGGGGCGCCGGTGATCGAGCAGGACGATGAAGATCCAGGTCAGCCCGGACGTGATGGCATGCGCGATGACGAACCCGGCGAGCACCGCGGTCCATCGCGGCAGGCCCGGCCAGCTCGGCTCGAAAACCAAGCGAGCCAGCAGGTCGGTGACCGCAACGGTGAGAGTCGCATAGGAGGCGTTGAACAGTAGCTTCGACGCAGTGTCCCGGCGCAGCAGCCGAGCGATGACCACTACGCCGACATAGGCTGCCAGTACGACCGGAGCAGGTAGATACAGCAGACCGAAGACCAGTGGGATCTCAGTCGGAGTGATCCGTGCGTTGTCCCGGCGGACCTCAACCTCGATGGCGAGGGCTCGGGCCACCCCGAAGGCGGCCGCCAACCCGAGACCACCGAGCAGCGTGCCGAGGTTCGGTGTGACCGCCGCGGTGCCCACCACAGCGACTACCGCTATAACAGCAGCGACGGTGAGGGCGACCACAAAGGCGCTCGACGCCATGGCCCGCCCGCGCAACAGCACAGCGCCAGGCGGACGCCATCTTGCATGCACACGCGCCTCCAGCGGTGGCTCAAGGGCTGTATCCTCGCCCGCCTACAGCCCCCGATCAGCGCGCACGTGCTCGGTGGATGGACGGGTTGGCGGGGACTCAGCCGACCTCTACCCCGTGCCGGTCTGGCATGTAACGGCCAATCTCGACACCGTCGGGGGAACCCGCGAGGGCGGCGGCGATGGTGCAGACGGGGGTCATCTTCACCTCCAAACTATTCGTGGTGGGAGACCTGTTGGTGACACATAGTGAGACGGTCATTAACTCACTCGGGTGTATGGTAACTGCTTTCGAGTTGCCCCGCCACTGGGTCCATCTGAGCCTCGACCAGCGGTCGATCCGCTACAGGGAGCGGATGAGCCCCCCTCGTACAGTCACTAAACGCTATCGAACCGCGACGAAGGCATCACACTAAAGTGGAGTTCGCCGCTCACCGCTACGAACCCGCCACGCACCGATCCGACCGCGGCGCGGCCGCTGACCGCGGTGCCGGTGATCGCATGGGCCCGACCGAGAGCCGAAGCCAACCCGATGGCACTGCGCGCCGCCGGAAGGGCGAACGGGAGCGCTGTCGGTCGTGATCACCCGCATTTTCGAAGCTAGGAGCACACTCACCTGCCGGGATTCACCACGAGCGCGGTCCCGCCGCCGCGTCGCACCGGCTCGGCCGCGACGAGGACCTTGCCGGGCTCGACGAACTCCAGACCCGTCGCCGCGCCGATCTCAGGATTCACCGCGAATTGGTGTCCGCGGGTCTTCAATGCCGTCTCATACCGGTCTAAGAACGCCGGTTCGGCCTCGGTGGTCTCCATGTTGCGTTGACTGGCCCGGGGGGCCGCGATCGCGTCGGCCAAGCTCATACCGAGATCGAGCCGGTTCAGCAGGATCTGCAGCACGGTGGTAATGATCGTCGCACCGCCCGGCGACCCGATCGCGAGCAACGGCTGGTTGTTCCGCAGCACGATCGTCGGGGCGAGTGAGCTGCGTGGCCGCTTGCCCGGGGCGGGCAGGTTCGGGTCCGGTTGGGCCCCCTGAGTAGGGGCGAAGTTGGCGTCGGTCAACTCATTGTTGAGCAGGAAACCGCGTCCCGGCACGACGATCCCGCTGCCGCCGGTTTGCTCAATGGTGAGCGTGTAGGCCACCACGTTGCCCCATTGGTCGCTGGTCACCAGGTTGCTGGTGTTCGGCCCCTCGCCCGGCTGGGCCCCGGCTGATCCGCTGGGCACCGGGCAACCGTGATAATCACCGTCCGGGTTGCCCGGCGCTACCGGGCCGCTGGCGGCATGCCGAGAGTCGATCAGGCAGGCTCGTTCGGCGGCGAAGCCGGGCGAGAGCAGCTGGGCCAGCGGCACCGGGACCTGCTCCGGATCACCGACGTAGCGATTGCGATCGGCGAATGCGAGCCGGCTCGATTCCAGGTAATTGTGCAGTGCCGATTCCGGATCTGCTGGGGATAGGCTGACATGGGAAAGGATATTCAGCGCCTCGCCGACCGTTGAGCCGCCCGATGAGGGTGGACCCATTCCGTAGACGTCCAGATCGTGATACCGGACATGGGTCGGGTCCCGCGGAATCGCACGGTAGGCGCTCAGGTCCGAGGTCGCTATCAATCCCGGACGGGCATTGTAATGGTCACCGGCGATCAACGGTGGATGCTGCACGGTGTCCACGATGTCCTGCGCCAGGGGGCCTCGGTACAACCAGTTCACGCCGTGACGCGCGATCTGCTGATAAGTCTGGGACAGATCGGGATTCCGTAACCGGCCGCCGATCACCGGAGGCCGGCCATTCGGCAGGAACAACGCCGACGTGGAGCTGAAATGGGCGAAACGAGCCGCGTTGTCCTCAGTTTGCTGCGCGAAGGTTGCATCCACCGCAAATCCGCGGTCGGCGACCCGGATCGCCGGCTGCAGCAGCTGAGCCAAGGATCGGGTCCCCCACTGGTTCAGTGCCTGCTCCCAGGTGGCCGGCGTGCCGGGGACGCCCACGGATAAGCCGCTGGTCACGGCGTCGGCCAGAGGCACTGGCCGCCCACTCGCAGGATCAATGAACGCCGTGCTGCGCATCGCTGCGGGTGCGGTTTCCCGACCATCCAGGGTGAACACGCGGCCAGTCGCAGCCTGGAAATAGACGAGGAAGCCACCGCCACCGAGACCGGCGGAGTACGGCTCGGTGACCCCCAGCGTCGCGGCTGCCGCGACCGCCGCGTCGATGGCGTTGCCGCCCTCGCGGAGCACCTCGATACCGGCCCGGCTCGCGTCGGCGTCGACGGTGGCCACCGCACCACCGATGCCGATCGCCACCGCACCGCTGGACGGCGGGGCGCTGACCGCGCAGGACGCGGTGGTGACGACCGCGGTGATGATGCCGGCAATCGCCATCACGGCGGCAACACGAAGGGTCCTCACAACACCTCGACCCTACTGATACTCGGACCGGTGAGCATGCCGGTCTGCTGCCAGCATGGCGGGTATGGATACCGAGCTTGAGGAGCTTGCGGCTGCGCATGGGGTCGCGACCTGGTACCGGGACGCGCGACGCCAGCGGGTCAATGTCGACCCCGAGGTGGTGCGGCGGGTCCTCGGGTTGCTCGGCGTCGGTGCGGACACGCCGGCGCAGGTCCGGGACGCGCTCGCCGCGGCCCGACAACCCGGACCGCCGGGCACCGTGGTGCTGCGCGAAGGCCGGAGCTGGAAGATCCAGGACCCCGGTGTACTGACCGATGAGCACGGTGGCGAAATACCCGTTACGCAGGCGATCCCGGCCGGTCTGCCACCTGGCTGGTACACGCTGGCCACCGGCGACGCCTCCACTACGGTGCTGGTGGCCCCCCCGGCGCTTCCTGAGCCGCCGTGCACCTGGGGCTGGATGCTGCAGCTCTACGCGCTGCGCTCGGCGAGCTCGTGGGGCATCGGCGATCTGGCCGACCTGGCCGCATTCATCCATTGGACGGCCACCGCGCACGGCGCCGGCGCCGTGCTGGTCAACCCACTGCACGCGGTGACACCGACCCACCCAGTGCAGTCCTCGCCGTACAGTCCCTCCAGCCGCCGCTTCGTCAATCCGCTGTATCTGAGCGTCATCAACATCGGTGCCTACCGGCGCGGGGGCCCAGCGTTACGGGCCGAGGTGGACGCCCTTCAGGTCCGGCCACGTGAGCGGATCGACTACGACACTGTCTGGCGTGCCAAGCGGGCCGCCTTGGAGCTGCTCTGGCGGGCTGACGGCGCCCCGCACCCGGCGATGTCCGACGGGTTGCGCGACTTCGCGACGTTCTGCGCGCTCGCTGAGCAGCACGGCCCGCGCTGGTCGAGCTGGCCGGTCATGCTGCGACACCCGGCGACGGCGAGCGCAGACCCGCAACGGGTGGCGTTCCACGCCTGGGTGCAGCAACAGTGCACCGAGCAACTGACCGCCACCCGCGACGCCGCCCGCGGGATGGCTATCGGGGTGGTGCATGACCTCGCCGTCGGGGTGGATCCGGAGGGCGCCGACGCCTGGGCGCTGCAGGATGTGCTCGCCATCGGCACGACCGTCGGCGCGCCACCGGATACGTTCAACCAGCAGGGACAGGACTGGGGGTTGCCGCCGTGGCGCCCGGACCGGCTGGCCGCTACCGGCTACGCCGCCTACCGGGACATGCTTCGCGCAGTGCTCACGCACGCCGACGGCCTGCGAATCGACCACGTCGCCGGCTTGTGGCGGTTGTGGTGGGTGCCGCCGGGAGCGTCCCCGGCCCAGGGCACCTACGTGCACTATGACGCCGAGGCGATGCTCGCCACGCTGGCGCTGGAAGCACACCGGGCCGGCGCGGTGGTGATCGGCGAGGACCTGGGCACGGTGGAACCGGAGGTCACCGAGGCGCTGGCGGCGCAGCGGATGCTGGGCTGCGCGGTGCTGTGGTTCGCCCGCGACGAGGACGCCCCCGGCACGCCGCTGCTGGCTCCGCGGCGCTGGCCGCAGCGCGCTGCGGCCAGCATCTCCACCCACGACCTCCCCACCGCGGTCGGCTTTCTCCGTGGTGAGCACGTGCGGGCGCGTGCCGTGCTGGGGCTGCTGAACGATGAAGCCGCGGAATGGGCCCAGGCCGCAGCCGAACGCGCCGAACTCCTGGCCCTGCTCCGCGCCGAAGGCCTGCTCACGGCAGAAACCGAGGAGGACGTCGTGGTCGCGATGCACGCGCTGCTGGCCCGCACACCCGCCCGGCTGTTACTCGCCTCCCCTTACGACGCGGTGGGCGAAATCCGCCAACCCAACCTGCCCGGCACCGTCGATGAATACCCGAACTGGCGGTTGCCGCTGCCGGTGACCCTGGAGGAGTTGCGGCGTGACCCGCGGGTCGAGCGGGTGGTGGCCGCCCTGCGTCGGACCAAACAGCGGGGGTGACCAGCAGCGGCCTGACGGGCGACACGACCGGCATCGTGGAATCATAGGTGCAGGAGCGGGGGCTTTCGCTTCGCCAGGAGGTGCCATGAGGGACGACTCTCTCGACAAGATCCGGCAAACGCCGGAGGGATGGGCTCTTGAGCAGGAGATGGAAGTAGCAGCAGAGGTCTACGGTCCCGAGCCGAAGGGACTTCGCACACCTGTGTCCGAATTGAGCGATGAAGAACTTCTCGAGCGATACAAGTCGCTGATGGGGTTCGACGTGAAATGGGAAACGTAACTACGGCGACGGGTGTGGCCCTGGCTGGCAACGGGGGCAGTAATAGGCGGGCCTTGCGCAGACACCATGTCCTTGTACCGCGCGGATCACTCGCTCCCCACAGCGGCGGCATGGCCTGCCACCCCGCTCGTACACCCAGTGCTGCATGCCGCGCGCCAGTTCTCCGGTGGTCGACTGCTCGGGGCGCTCGGCGTTTGCCATGAGCAGCCGCCGGGCCAGCGCCACCACGGCAGCGGGATCGACATCCCGGAGCGGGATCCAGGGCGATACCCCCAGCAGGAAACACATCTCCGTCTTGTACAGGTTCCCCACCCCGGCCATGATCCGCTGATCGAGCAGGGCGAGGCCGACTTCGACGTCAGGCTGCTCGCGTAGTCGTTTCGCCGCCAGCGCGGCGTCGTCGCTGTGCCACTGAGGATTGAGCAAGTCGGGGCCCAGGTGGCCCACGAGCTTGTGCTCTTCATGGGTGGCCAGCACGGCCATATCGTGCAGGCAAAAGCCCACCGCTACCCGGTCCTGCGTGGTCAGCACTGCGCGGGCCTGATGGCTTGGCCGTCGCCAGCGCGCGCCCGGTCGGTAGAGGTGCCAGGAGCCGTCCATCCGGAGATGCGAATGCAGGCTTCGTCCGTCGTCGAACCGGGTGAACAGGTGCTTGCCTACGCTGTGTACGCCCAGCACAGTGCGCCCCGAGAGATCATGCTCGACCAGGCGGGGATGGCGCAGTTCCCCACGGGTGAGGCGCTTGCCGCTCAGCGCCGCCGCCATCCTCTTGGCGGCCAGGTACACGGTGTCGCCTTCAGGCATGACACTGGAGGAGGTTGCGGTGGACTTGGCGGAGTAGCAAAGCGAGGCTGATGATCCCGATGATGAGGTAGCCGTACCAGGAGTTGCCCGCAACCCACAGGGTATGCAACACCACGACGAGCGCGAAGGTCCCGGCCGCGGCGGCGAGCCCGCGTGGTCTCCACCGCTGGGAGTGTGCCCACCACAGCGCGGCGGCGGCCAGCCCGGTCCAGGCCGCGTGCGCGGCCGGGCTCAGGGCCGCCCGCAGCAGGAGCACCCCCTCGGCGTCGCTCAGGTCGCCGCCGGTCGCGAGCAGGATGACAAATCCGTAACCCAAGATCTCCAGTACGGCGAAGCCCATGCCCACCGCAACTCCGATGAGCAACCCGTCGGCGGTATTCGCCCGATATCGGGTGAAGATCAGGATGGCGATCGGCACCAGTAGTTTGACGGCCTCTTCGATCAGCCCGATGGACAGCGCCGGCAGCGCGCCTGACCGCCGCATGGTGTCGAACTCCAGCACGCTGGCGGCCGCGGCGCCCAGCGCCCCGCCCAGCAGCGCGCAGCTCAACAGCACGCTCAGCGGTAGGTCGTAGACCGGATTCCGGCCATCGACATAGACCACGAAGCTCACCGGAATCACCAGCGTTCCCAGCACCAGCAGCGTGGGCACGAGGGTCGGATTCCCGGTGATCACCAGGGCCTGCTGGACACCGATGAACAGCCCGATCCCCACCAGAAGGACCGGTAACCACGCCCACCGTCGAGGCCGAGCCGTAGGGGGTCGAACCTGCCCAGCTATCCCATACCGCTCGGCGGTCATACCACCTTCTACCCCACCGCAGCGCTCTGAACACCATCATTGCCCGTTACGCCCGCACTGTCGGTTTATCCAGCTGGAGCAGGAACCGGCCCCGGAGATCGGCCGGATTCCCAGTGGCCGACGAGGTCGCGGTAGAGCGGTGAGCGGGCCAGCAGTTCTTGGTGGCTGCCTAGGTGCGCCTGGTCACCATCCAAGACGAGGATTTTCCCGGCGCGTAATGCCGAGCTGGTTCGGTGGGCAATGACGAGAAGTGCGCCGGGGCGTTCGGCGAATGCACGTTCGGCGTGCGCCTCGGCTGCCGGGTCCAGGTGGCAGGTGGCTTCGTCGAGGATCACCAGCCGCGCTGGTGAGAGGTAGGCCCGGATGAGGGTGAGGAGTTGGCGTTCGCCGGCGGAGAGGGCAGCGGGATTCAGCTCGGCCTGGTAGCCACCGAGGCGCTCGATGAGCATCCGGGCACCAAGGGCGTTGACTGCCTCATCGAGTCGGGTGGGTGTGGGGTCGCGCCGCAGGTAGTAACTGAGGTTCTCGGAGACGGTGCCGGCGAAGACGTACGCTTCCTGCGGGATGAGCACGCGCCGTTCGGCGAGCTGGTGGGCCTCCCAGTCGCAGAGTGTGACGCCGTCGAGGAGTACCTGACCCGCCTGGGGTTCGAGCAGGCCGGCGATGATCCCGGCAAGGGTCGACTTCCCAACGCCGCTGGGGCCGACGACGGCGAGGTGGTCGTCCGGCGTGAGTAGCAGATCGAGGTCGCGGATGACCGGTTCAGCGTGCTTGCCGTAACTGAAGGTGACCTTATGCAGTTCTAGAGCGTAGTCCGAGGAACCAGTTGCCCGTCGTGGCAGTTGTGCTGTTTGCCGCGAGACTGGTGCGGTGGCTGGGGGCTGGGCTGCCTCGGTAATGCGGCCCAGGGTGACGATGAGCCACAGTCCGGTGTCGCCGACAGTCCGGATGAGGGTTTGCAGGGCCGGTTGCAGCCCCAGCGACACGTAGGTGAGGGCGCCCAGCACCGTGCCGGTTGTCGCGCCGCGGCTGACCAACCACGGTGTGGCCAGCAGGATGAGAAACAACGGCAGCCAAGCACTGATGCCCAGCGCGGTGGTGCGCACCGCGGTCACGCGGGCGACTCTGGTACTCGCGCTTTCCTGGGCGTCTATGGTCTGGGCAACCGTCGTGCGCATCTGGTCCTCCGCGCCGCAGGCGACGATGTCGCGCAGGCCGCCCGCCAGCGTGCTGACCGTTTCGGCGATACGCTCGTCGGCCAGGATGGCGGTGCGTTGCGACGCGGCCATCGCACGCAGCGAGCCCACGAACAGCGCGAGTCCGACAAGCAGTGGGGGCACCACGAACGTCAGGGCGAGTGGGGCGAGGGTGAACAGACCCAGTAGTGCGCTCGCCGTGGTCACCAGGAAGCCCTGCGCCACCATGACCACGCTGGCGAACGACTCACGGACGATCTCCACCTGATGGGTCAGCCGCGCCACTCCAGCGGTGTCGGAAGGCTGACCCATGACGGTGGATCGGTCTATGACGCCCGTAACGACGAGGTCTACCAGTTCGTCGCGGAACGGTTCGACGATCGCCGCGAGCTGCAGGAAGGTCTGGCGGGTACCCACCGCCCCGATGAGCGCGCTGACGGCCATCACTGCCAGTGATATAAAGCCCACTGCCGGTCGGCCGGCCAGGAAGCCGTCGTCGATCGCCGCCGCGACGAGGCGGCCGGACAGGAAGGCTGGCAGGGCCTCCACGAGCGACCAGCCGGCTAGGCGCAGGAGCATTCCCCGCCTTTGCCGGAGCACGGTCAGCAGGATTCGCCAGTGCCGTTGAGGGGGCCGTGACCTCGCGCGACTCACGCCGGTGCACCCCCAGCCACTCCGTTCGGGGGTGGCAATGCCGGGTCGAACACGGCCCGGTAGCACGGCACACTCCACAACTGGTGGTGCGGTGCGATCGCACGCACCCTGCCGTCATCGAGCCAAATGACCAGGTCGGCGTGGGCTGCTGTGGAGACGCGGTGAGCGACGACGAGGCGGGTTCGGTCCGCCAGCGCACCGGTGAGCACCTGCCGGATGCGGTGCTCGGTGATGGTGTCCAGGCTCGCGGCGACGTCGTCGAGCACGAGCAGCCGCCCGGCGTGGGCGAATGCCCGCGCCAGGCCGAGCCGCTGGACTTCACCGCCGGACATCGGGGCCTCGGTCAGCAGCGTCTGGTAGGCCGCGGGCATGCGCCGGATGAAGGTGTCGGCGCTGGCTGCGCGGGCCGCGGTGGTCAGCTCATGGTGGTCGGGTGTGAGTTGACCGAAGGCGATCACGTCGGCGAGGGTCCGGCCCATCAGCACCGGCCGCTCGAACCCGTAGGACACCGCACGGCGTAG
This sequence comes from uncultured Pseudonocardiaceae bacterium, assembly GCA_964250265.1. Classification (GTDB taxonomy): domain Bacteria; phylum Actinomycetota; class Actinomycetes; order Mycobacteriales; family Pseudonocardiaceae. The sequence continues at coordinate 21,093 of CAXUFG010000063.1, forward strand.
CTCACGGCGATCCAGCTGCGGAAGTGTTACGCCGTCCAGCAGCACATCACCCTCAGCCGGGTCGAGCAGCCGGCCGGCGAGCGCGGCCAGCACGGATTTGCCGCTGCCTGACCGGCCCACCACCGCAACCAGAGTGCCTTCGGGCACGACGAGGTCGACACGATCGAGCACAGCTGCTTCGCCGGCACGGACGGTGACGCCCCGGAACTCCAACCGGCCACGCCCGGCGGGTAAGCGTTGCGTGCCGTACTGCACCGCAGGTTCGGCGAGGACCGCCGCGTTGCGTCCCGCGGCTGCCCTGGACTGGGCGAACCGGGACACCGACAGCACCGCCGAGCCCAGCCCCGCGGCCAGCATCACGTACTGGCTGGCGGCCAGCAGCTGCCCTGGACTGATCCGGCCCCGCGCAAGCTCCCACCCAGCGACCGCGAGAACCGCGACTTGCAACAAGGGCACCAGCAGCGCCTCCTGGGCGGCGATCCGGGTCTGCACCCGCCACATCCCCATGCCATGCCGATGCAGCTCAGGTAGCGGTACCAGTACCCGTTGCTTCTCCTGCTCGTTGGTGCCGGCGGCGGCGATGGTGCGCGCGCCGGCCAGAGCGTCGACCAAGCGCCCAGCGATTCTTCCTTGCACGTGCAGGTAGCGGTCAGCTAGCGCCGAGGCGTCCTGCAGGCAGCTGCGCACCACCGCCAGCAGCACCGGCGCGCCGGTGAGGAATGTCAGGCAGAGCCAGGGATCGATGAGCGCGAGAGCGACTATCCCTCCGAGGGCTGGGATGAGGGCGGTGATGGCCCAGATCGCGACGGTGCCGACTTTTCCGGCGTCAGCGGCATTGCCGACCAGCCGGGCGGTGAGGTCGCCTGCGTCGAATCGCCGCGTGGTGCGGGTGCCCAGCACGAGGATGTGGTCGAGCACTGTCCGGCGCAGCCACGCGGTCGATCGCGCAGCGGTCATTCCGGCGGCCAGGTCATCGAGCACGTCGCAGCTCGCCAGCAGGCCGATCAGCAGGCCACAGCCGACCAGCCAGAAGGCGAAGTCACTGCCGTTGAGGGCGGCGTCAACCGCATTGCCCAGCACCGCCGGTAGCGCTGTCTCTGCACCGGCGAGCAGCAGCGAGGTGGTCAACAGTACGCCGACCCAGCCGCCGCCCCGCCGAACGATCCTGACGAGCAGCCGGTCTGCCGCACGCCGATCCGCGGCGGGAACCGGCTCATCGTCGGGGGGGTTGCCGTTGATCATTCGAGTTCCACGCCAATCCGAACCTCCGTTGGTGTGTGTTCTCCACGGCGCGATAGCCTGCACCAGCGGCGGCATTGCCGCCGCTGGCGCCAACCCCGCCCCCGCCGGGGCATGGCCCCCGGGTGGTGCACTGCTGTCTCCATGCCTGCCTGCCAGGCAGTGACCCCGCTCCGGATAGTGGCCGGAGCGGGGTCACTGGTGAGGGGATAGATGTTTACGGAAACGCCGGAAAACCCCGTAAAGACATCCCTACCTCATGTTGACTCAGCAGAGGATCAGACTGATTCGGCTGCCGCCGCAGCCCTTGCTGCCTCGGCTCCCGCCACCGCTGCTGGGCGGCTCAGGGAGTTCCATGTTCTGCAGGTCGAGCAATGCCATGCTGTTCACCTCCTCACGGATCGATGGGATGGCCCGGCTGATGCCGGGACCGACAGTGGGGTGCGAGGAAGGGCAGATGCACGGGTTGGGGGTGCAGGGCGGCGCCGGCGGCGAGCAGCACCCCGGCGTTTCCGGTAGCGAGATCCATGGAAAGCCGCAGGAGTTCCTCGCCGGGAAAGGCTGGATAGCCCTGGTAGTTGATGGCGTGCCAAGCCAGCCGGCGGATGTGCGCCGCGACCATACTGTTCCGGGCGGCGGTGCTCGTGGGATGTGTATGGCTGAGGTGCAGGATCATTCCGGCTCGGCCGTGGAAGAGCCCGGGTTCAACATAGAATGGTGACTCGGCCGCGCGGCGGATGGCTGCGGCGGCTTCAGTGAATTGCTCGTCCGCGCGGTGGGCCAGGTAATGATCAAGGACGAGTCCCACACCCACGCTGCCATCGGCCAGGTAGGGCATCGTCCGCCAGGCCTCGTTGACTTCCATGCAGCCGTCCTCGCGCAGGACGCAGCGGCGCAGATCTTGACGCAGCGCGGTGTGCGCCAGATCGAGCAGCGCGGGCTCGCCGATCTGGTCGTAGAGATGCAGGAACAGCAGGGCGATGCCGGAGGAGCCGTGGATCAAGCCGGCGTAGGGGTGTGCCCCGCCGCTGACCTCACTGACGGCGTCCTGGTCGCCCAGCCGGTCCGCGACAAGCTCGGCCATCCGGAGGGCGCTGTCTCGCAGTGACTGGTCGCCCGTGATTGTGGCGAAATGCATCAGGTTCAGGCCGATGCCTGCCAGCCCGCCCTGCAAGTCGAGGCCCAGTAGCTCCCACTTCCCGTCCAGCTCGCTGATGCAGATGTCGAGGACCTTCAGTGCCTCGGCCCGGTGTCCGAGGTGATCGAGCACGTAGGCCACGCCGTGCAAGCCGTCATAAAAGCCGAGCCGGGTCGTCCCCTGGGTCGGGTGGATGGCCCGTCGCAGTAGCCATTCTTCATGCTCGGGGTAGTGCCCGGCGCCGGTTACCGCTAGCGCGTAGAGCACACCAGCCGCACCATGGGCAAGGCTGAGGCCGCCGGTCTCGAACTGCTCGATGTCACCAGGGAACAGCCGGTCGTCGCGGTCCGGGGTGGCGCTGGCGAGGATTGCTCCGGCCAGCGACTTCCGGATCGATTCCCAGCTCTCCCGGTCCGGGTCCAGCCGGGCCAGCCGGTTGGACCCG
>CAXUFG010000064.1:0-23747 GCA_964250265.1 uncultured Pseudonocardiaceae bacterium
AGGTGCGGGTCCACCAGATCACCGGACGCTGGGTCACCGTCGGTGAGCCACGCCGATACTTTGACGCTTTACGCACGTACTGGCTCCTGCAGTCCGCCCCCACCACCACCGATGAGGACAACCGTGACGCTGATCGACATCTTCAATGACCGCTACGAGCACCTCGGCACCGAGGACAAGAAGACCGCCCACGCCCAGGGCCTGTGGCACCGCACCTTCTCCGCTCTGGCGATCAACCCGACGACCAGGCACGTGATCCTGCAAAAGAAGGCCCCCGGCCGGTACAGCTTCGAGCGCCCCGACTACGCCGATATCACCGTGGGCGGTCACTACCAGGCCGGTGAGACGATCCCCGAGGGCGTGCGCGAGGTCCACGAGGAACTTGGCCTGCCCGTCAGCTACGGCGATCTGCATCCCATTGGGCTGCGGCAGACCGCGGTCACCCTCGCCCCCGATTACATCGAACGCGAGTTCCAGCACTGGCACCTGTTACCTCTGGACGTGGCGTTGGAGGACATTCCACTGGCCGACGCCGAGGTGTCCGGCCTGGTGGACATCGACCTCGACGACGCGCTCGGGCTCGCCGAGAGCCATCACGACGTCGTTGCCGCCCGCTACGCTACCCGCACCGACACCGGCATGAACTACAGCGAGGCCACCCTGACCAGGGCCGAGCTCGTGCCCAACTACCTCAGACTCGACCAGCTCTACCTGCGCCTGTTCATCGCAGCGCGACGTTTCTGCGCCGGCGAACGCACGCACGTGTTCTGGTAGCCGCGGGAGTTACCGGTGCGGATCGCAGTTGTGGTGGGCACCCGTCCCGAAGCCATCAAGCTCGCGCCCGTGGTCAAGCTCCTCGACCGCGATGCGCTCGTTGTGCACACCGGACAGCACTACAGCACCGGCATGTCTGGGCACCTCACACCGGATGTGGTACTCCATACCCCCGAGGATCGCGACCTCACCCGAGGCCACCAACTCGGGCATCTCGTGGCCGCCCTCGACGACGTCTTCGCCCGGCATCCACCCGGCGCCGTGCTCGTGCAGGGCGACACCACCTCAGCGCTGGCCGGGGCGCTGGCCGCCAATACCACCGGCACGTTCCTCGTACACCTCGAAGCCGGTCTGCGCAGCTTCGACCGGGCGATGCCCGAAGAACACCACCGGGTCCTGATCGACCACCTCGCCGACCTGTGCTGTGCGCCGACATCCCTGGCCAGGGACAACCTGCTCGCCGAACGCATCGGCCCGGAACGCATCGAGATCACCGGTAACACCATCGTCGAAGCCGTCGCCGCCGCGCTCCCGGACCAGCGGGAGCAAGCCCACATCCTCGCCCAACTGGGCCTGACCGCCTGCCACTACGTGCTGGCCACGATCCACCGACCCGAGAACGCCGACAATCCCACCAACCTGGCCGCCATTCTGCGCGCATTGACCTCCCTGCCGGTGCCGGTGGTGTTTCCCCTCCATCCCCGGACACGACGCCAGATCATGGCCTTCGGGCTGGCCAGCCTCGCCAGCAGGCTGCGTCAGACCGAACCGCTGGACTACCCGGTGCTGCTGTCGGTGATCCGGAACGCCGCCGGCCTCATCTCCGACTCCGGAGGCATCCAAGAAGAAGCCACCATCCTCAAGCGCCCGATCATCATCCTCCGCCGCAGCAACGAACGACCCGAAGTCGAACACACCTTCGGCACCAGAACACTCCCCAGCGACGCAGACATCAGCCGGATTGTGACGACCTGGCTCCGTGACGCCCCCGCGATCACCGCTCGGCTGGCCAGCATCCCTACGCCCTTCGGCGATGGCACCGCGTCCAGCCGCCTCATCCAGGCACTGCGTTCCCGTGTCATGAGTGACCCACTGAGCACGGATGCTCCCGTTCCTCCTGGTGGGGGCCCGGGGTGGACGCGGGGCCACCAGGCGCCATTCCCGGGCTCGGTCCCGCCGTCGTGATCTCGGTGGCGCCGCCACCAACGCCACCGATCACAACCGCGATGAGCAGACGTGAGCGATCGTCCGCGTGGACGTCCACCAACGCGGGGGCGCCCTACGCGCGCAGGCGCGCGTGTCACGGACGTCCGCGTGGACGAACCCAACCTCTGTCTACCCGCACACGGAAAACGAGGCAGGCGGGGTACCCCTCCGGGCCGGTGGAAAGCGGCTGTTTCCGGCGTGGTACGTGCTGGTCTGCCTCACCAGGGTTGTCTGCCTTCCCGCAGCTCAGGGATAGGGCAGGACCCGGACATGGGAGTGAGGCATGTGCCCTAGCCCCAGGTTGGTGCCTCACCGCCTGGCCGCCGACCGGACCTACCCCAAGGTCCCGTCCAATTGTCACTCATGGCACGTCCATGCAGGACATCACGTAGGATCTGGTATCGGGCTCGGCCCGGCGCTGACCGACACGATCACGACCTATCGTGGGTCGCCAGCGCGGTGGCCAGTCGCCCGGCCCGCGCCCGGGTGCGGCCTGGTGAGGGAAGGCGGATCGTCATCGGGCGTTGCTGGGCGCGGGGTACGTGCAGGCCTGCTGGTGCGGGGTAGTCCGCGGTGGGGGCGTCGGGATGGGCGGGGTGCGCCAGATCGAGCAAGGCCCGCACCGCATGCTGCGCCAGGCCCTCGTAGGCCCAGACGACGATCTCGGGGGCGAAGATGTCGAGCCTGCCCCGTTTCGGCACTCTGGCCGTGGTCACTCGACCGAAATCCCGGATGGTGAGCAGATCACACCAGTGATCCCACTCATAGCAGGCGACCAGCGCCGTCGGCGCCGCCATGGGCCCGCAGCAGTACAGCGCGAACCCGTCGGCGACCACGCCGACGATCAGCTCCTCCACCGCGGTGGGCAGACCCGCCTGCCCACCGCGGGCGGCTGCTGACAAAAGCCGGCTCATGCGCGGCGCAGCTGAGGATGCATGTGTTGGCCTGGCGAGCGGGCGGGCAGGCGTGCCCGCTGCGGATGCTCGGCTCTCGACGCCTCGAGAGGGCGGCGTGGAACCGGCTGGCCGCCAGGAGCGGAATAAGGCACGGGCGCGCTCGGCCGGCGGCCAGCCGGAGTCTTAGCAGGGAACTGGGGGTCGGGTACCTGCAGCGCAAACGACGACAGCAGCTCCGGGCTCACCCCGTTCCGGACCAGCTCAGCGCCGCTTCGGGGGAAGCAGACGTCCACCCGAAAGGAGTCACCCCACGGGCTCCGGGTCTCGCTGCGTACCGCAGGGGCTGGCGTGAGGACCAGGGCACGTCGTGCACCGCCTTCACCGGTCATGGTCAGCTCCCCAGATCCACTTGCCGCTGATAGCAGTCAACGGTCCTTGCAAGGGAGGAACTTGCACACGCCTTGCACAGCCGACTCGGCGAACCAGCGCCAGCAGGAGTAAGGGACGCCTGTGCGTGGAACACTTGGGCTATGGCTACTGCTGCCACAGGCGGAGCACGGGTCGCGGAGCTACGCAAGACGCGTGGCATTACGCAGACGGCGTTGGCGCGTCGGGCCGGCATCTCGGTGAGCCTGTTATCGAAGATCGAGGTCGGAGATCGGACGCTGACTCCGGGCATCGCGGCCGCGATCGCCCGGGCTCTGCAGATTTCGCTGGGCGCGCTGTACGGGGAAGCCGAGGTGACGGCGGACCAGAGCATGCTGCTGGAGGATCTGCGCACCGCGGTCCGCCGCTATGACGTCCCCGACCAGGCACTCGTGCCCGACCCCGCACAGCTACACGTCGACCTGGAGCAAGCCGTCACATTCCGGGAACAAGCCGACCTGGCTGCCCTCCTGCGGATGCTGCCCGGCCTACTGACGCGGGCCACCACCTACGCGCACGCAGCGGCGAGTCCGGAGGCGTGGGCGCTGTTAGCTGACATTTACAGCGTCACCTACTACCTGGCCGCGCGGCACCGGTGGATGGACCTGGTCGAGATTGCACCCACCAGGCAGGACTGGGCCGCCGGTCAGCAACCGCTGCTGAGTGCTGCCGCCACCGTGCAACGCGCTGGCGCCTTCCTCAACTGCGGGGACTTTGAGGGCGGTCTCACCGTGGTCGACCGGGCCATCGTGGCCGCCGAGGCGGCGTTGTCCGGTGCGGAAAAGGCCTTCGCCACCGGCGCTCTGCATTTGCGCGGGATGACGCTTGCGGGACGGTTGGGCGACCGCACAGAAGCCCAGCGACACATCCACGCGGCATGGACCGCAGCCGAGGAGTTCCCCACCGACGCGCTGATCCATAGCGAGCGCTTCGGTCCCGACAACACCGCCACTCATGTGCTGGCCACCGAGGGAGACCTCGGTCGGCCCCGCGACGTAATCCGCCTCGCGGAAGAGTTGACCAGCAGAGATACTGGACTGCCGCCCACCCGGATCGTCGATGTGCATACCAGCACTGCCCGCGCTCATCTGGACCTGGGCGACCGGGATGGCGCGCAAACCTCGCTGATGCGGGCATTCAACATCGCTCCCCAAAAAGCGAAGGCCCACCCGATGAACCGCGAAGTGCTCCGAGTCCTCATTTCCCTGCACCGACGCAGCAATCCCCAACTCATCAAACTCGCCAAACAAGCGGGGCTCACCGCATAGAGATCCGATCATACACCGCGGCCGTAGCTTCGGGAGTCCTTGGCCTGGTGAGGATCGACATGGCTCTTCCAAATCGGGCGTTTCGGAGGGACCCTGGCAGTGCCACAGTGCCCCGAACGCTTCGCCAGACCTGATCGTGGGCTGCTTGAGCCATCCGGTGAGGAGGTAGGTTTGTGAATCTCGGGCGAACCAAGTCCATCGAGCAGTCCATAACAGACACCGCGGAGCCGGACCACCAGCTCCGCAAGCGGCTCGGTGCCGTCGAGCTCACCGTCTTCGGCGTCGGTGTGGTCATCGGGACCGGCATCTTCGTCCTCACCGGCAAGGCCGCCGGGGTCCAGGCGGGCCCGGCAATCGCCCTGTCGTTCGCGTTCGCAGGGATCGCCTGCGCACTGGCCGGGCTGTGCTATGCGGAGTTCGCGAGCACGGTGCCGGTGGCCGGCTCCGCCTATACCTTCTCCTACGCCAGTCTCGGCGAGTTCGTGGCGTGGATCATCGGCTGGGACCTCGTCCTGGAACTTGCCCTCGGCGCGAGCACGGTGGCGGTCGGGTGGTCCTCGTACTTCGCTGATGTGATGAAATCGGCCGGCGTCGCCATTCCGGGCTGGGCGTATGGTGGTGGGCACAACATCGTCGCGGCCGGAATCGTCCTTATCCTCATCGGTGTGATCTGCCTGGGGATCAAGATCTCATCCCAGGTCAACATGGTGATAGTCGCCATCAAGGTCGGCATCGTGCTGTTCGTCATCGTCGCCGGTTGCTTCTATATCAAGGCCAGTAACTACTCACCGTTCATTCCACCGACCGGCTCCCCGGGCGCTGGGGGCGCGCAGAGCAGCCCCTCGTTGCTGCAAGACCTCGGCGTCTCGCCCGGCTCCTTCGGCATCACTGGCATCTTCACCGGCGCCGCACTGGTGTTCTTCGCCTTTATCGGCTTCGATGTCGTGGCGACTGCGGCAGAGGAGTGCAAGAAGCCGCAGCGGGACATGCCGATCGGTATCCTCGCTTCCCTCGGCATCTGCACGACTCTTTATGTCGCGGTGTCGCTGGTGGTCACCGGGATGGTGAAGTTCACCGACATCAAGGTCGACGCACCGCTGGCTGAGGCGTTCCGTTCGGTCGGCAAGCCGGGCTTCGCGACCGTGATCTCGGTAGGAGCGCTGCTCGGCCTGACCACGGTAATGTTGATCTTGTTGTTGGGTCAGAGCCGGGTCTTCTTCGCGATGAGCCGGGACCGGCTGTTGCCGCCCGGGTTCGCTGCGGTCAGCCAGCGGTTCGGCACCCCGGTCCGGACGTCGATCGCGACGGGTCTCGTAGTGGCTGTCGTCTCGACGTTTGTGCCACTCAGCGAGTTGGCCGAACTGGTCAACATCGGCACCCTGTTCGCCTTCATCCTTGTCGCCGCCGGCGTCCTGGTGCTGCGCCGCACGCGTCCGGAACTGCCTCGGGCGTTCCGCTGCCCTGGGGTGCCCGTAGTCCCCATCCTCGCGGTACTCGCGTCGTTCTACCTGATGCTCAACCTCCCGGGAGCAACCTGGATCCGGTTTATCGTCTGGATGGTCGTCGGGTTCATCGTGTACTTCGCCTACGGTGCCAGGCGCAGCAGGCTCGCCACCGATCCCAACTACTCCCGAGAGGCCGACAAGCAGCGAAGCTGATCGTCGATCGCCATGAGCGTCCATGCCGCTCGCTCACGTGGGCAGGTAACGGCAGGTCGTCTGCGCGGCGCCGCAGGCACCCACTCGCCGTCGTTAACCACCCGGCACTAGCTGCGCGGCGGCGATGCATGTCGCGAACTCGACACTGCCGACATTTCTGGGCGTTTGGAGGTCGGTAGCACCCGAGTTCACGACACCCGACGCACTTCCACGGCGGTCGCGTACTTGGTCCACAGTGGGAGGATAGTGCCTCGACGTAAGGGGTGAACGGTTGAGCGGGGAGCTGGCCGCGGCGGTGTTGGCGGTTGTCGTACTGGGCGTGCTCGCTCTGACTGGTTTCACTGCGCGGTGGGTGGTGGGGCATCCGGAACGGATCCGGGCCGGACTCGGCTGGATCGCCGAGCGCCCGGCGGTGGTCTGGGTGCGGTCGCGCTACCCCCGGCAGTGGCGATTCCTGGGTCGCCGGTTCGAACCGGGAGAGGCAGCCGGGTTGACGCTGACGCTCGGTTTGGCCACGGTTCTCGCGCTGGGGGTGGGGTTCGGGCAGCTGCTGGACAGCGTGGTGGAGAGCGACGGCATCACGGCGGCGGACCGCCCGGTGCTGGGTCTCCTCGCCGCTCACCGCCAGCCCTGGTGGACCACCGCGGCGACGGTGATCACCGATATGGGCAGCCCAGTAGGGGCGGCAGTGACGGGTGTCGCAGTCGGGGTGGTGATGGCGTGGCTGCGCCGGTCGTGGCTGCCGCTAGTGATCATCATCCTTGGTGGGGCCGGCATCGCGGTGATCAATACGACGGTGAAAGAGTTGGTGAGTCGCAGTCGCCCGCCGCAGAACACCGCGGTGCTCGGTGCGCACGGGTTTTCCTTCCCCTCCGGGCACACCACCGGCACGACGGTGGTGTGGCTGCTCTCGGCATGGATGATCGGCCATTGGATGATCGGCCGGCGGATCGCTCGGATCATCCTCTGGACCGGGGCCCTACTGATGATCGGCGCGGTCGGGGTAACGAGGGTTTACCTAGGCGTGCATTTCCCCAGCGACGTGATGGCCGGCTGGGCTTTAGGTGCGGCGTGGACCGTCATCATCGCGCTGGTAGTGAAGGTGTGGGAACAGTCGCAACGGACTTTTCCATCACTGGTGCGCTCAAAACAACCTCGTGCCGCGAATGGGGTGGGCGATGACCCCCACTCCATTCGTCATGCGGAGTGAGAGCCACCGCCCACCGCTATCGGAGGGGTTACTTAACCGATATCACCAATCCCAGTGCCAGCAGTTGTTCCTGCGGTCCCAGTACCGGCGCCGGTAGTAGCGGCGGTAGCCCCAGTCCCAGTTGTCGTGACGCCAGCGACGGTCACGATCGTAGTCGTGATCATTGTTGCCGCCGAGTGTGAAGATTTCCGTGACCTTCATGTTCTCCCTCTCCCTATACTGTGAACTTCTCTCCCCGACAAGACATCAGATGCCCAGATCGCGATAAGTGGGCGACCAGGGGAAACGCAGGTCTTTTTAACGCCGCCGCGCGGCGATTTCGATGACAATAGCCGCTAGCCCGTCAGTCTTGCGCAGTCCTGCGACGATTGCGCCCTAGTCGCGAAATGTCAGTGGCGCGCCAGGCCGGTCCAGGCTGGCAATTTTTCGATCATGGGATACCCCCTACCGCCGGGTTGCTTGCGCCCCCGCTCGGCCTATGCTGGCGGAGTCGACAACTCGGTCTGGCCGTCGCGTGCTGCTTACATGAGAGTAGATGTCTGGGAGAGCCACGGTGATACCCGATCGTGTCGCATGTCACTCTTTCGTGTGACGATTGATCACGACTTGCATACAGAAAATAACTCACGGTGAGAACGAAAAGCAGTTCGACGGTATCGTCGGCGCCATAGCCGGCGCGCCCCATGAGTCACGGCGAGGATGATGAGCAGCGCCGAGCTGCCAGCGTGCCACGGTATCGCCGCAGCGACGCCGGCCCATTGGGCGAACCCCGACAGTGCCACCACCGCAGTGCACCCGACCAACACCGTGGTGGCCGCCACCCGGCGCTGGTGCCGACGTGAGGTCGGCGCGGCCGACGATTGCGCGGAGCGCAGGACCGAGACGTAGATTCGGTGCCGGCGCGCCACGTGCACTCCGGTCAGCGCCAACCAGACCGTCGCGGTGACCACGTGCGGCAGCGGCAGTGGGACGGTGAGGAACGACGCCAGCAGCGTCGCGAGGACACCGAGCTCCAGCAGTAACCGTCTCATCGAGTGCTCTCCATCACCAGCGCGGAGGGCTCGCTGGCGCGGGGTTGTGCGATCGGCGCCATCAGCGAAAACACCAGGAGCACGAACACGACGACGAACAGTGCGAACCCCAGCGCATGGCCGAAATCCCACTGCGCACGCAGTGCGATGAAGTCGCTGGGCACCTGACCGGGGGGCAGCGCGCGGAAGCTAACGTTGACCGGTTCGACGCGGGCGAAGTAGATCGCCAGCGCCGCCACCTGCAGCGCGAGCGCAGAACCGGTGAGCCACCGCGCGGAGCGCTGCCGGCGCATCAACCAGGTCAGCGCCCCCGTCGCGATGAGCGCGGCGACACTGATCGCGGCCCCCAGGGGTGGGCCGTACCAGGCGTAGAGCGAGTTCTGCAACCGCAGGTAGAGCTCCGGCGGGTAATTCAGCTTCGGGCCGATCTCCAGGACATGGGCGTACTGCTGCCCCATGTACAGCGCCACCAGCAGCAGGGTGAGCACCTGGATGGCGCGAATCGTTTTCGTCATGTATCCAGCGTGCGCGGCACGCAGCTGTAGCGGATCGGTCCCCCGGCGGGTCAGTCCTCGGTCTGGGGGCGGAGCACGCCGTGGCGCCAGGCGTGCACGGCGGCCTGGGTGCGGTCGGCCAGGTGGAGCTTCATCAGGATCGCGCTGACGTGGGTCTTCACCGTCTTCTCCCCGATCACCAGGCGTCGGGCGATCTCGGCGTTGGTCAGCCCCTCACCGAGCAGCCGAAGCACCTCCAACTCGCGCTCGGTGAGATCGCGCAGCGCATTGGGCGCATCCGCCCGGCCGGCCCGCAGCTCGGCGAGCACCCGGGCCGCCACCCGGGGATGCAGCACCGCCTCGCCCGCCGCGGCCCCCCGCACCGCCCCGGCCAGCTCGTCGGGGGTCGCCTCTTTGAGCAGGTAGCTCAACGCCCCGGCGTGGATGGCCGGGAAGATGTCGGCGTCGCCCTCATGCGAGGTCAGCACCACCACCCGGGTGCCGGGGTGCTCGCGGGTGAGCCGGCGAATCGTCTCGACCCCGTCGATGCGGGGCAGCTGCAGGTCGATGACAGCGACGTCGGGGCGGTGCTCGTTGGCCAGCCGGAGTGCCTCGAGTCCGTCCCCGGCCTCGGCGACCACGGCCAGATCGGGTTGGGTGGACAGGAACCCCACGATGCCGCGACGCACCAGCGGGTGGTCCTCGGCGACCAGCACGGTGATCACGGTTCGGCTACCAGGTAGCGGGCGGTGATGGTGGTGCCGCCCCGGCCGGAACGCACATCCAGCGTGCCGCCCCGCTCGATCAGGCGTTCGCGCATGCCCCGCAGCCCCTGCCCGAACGGCGTCGCACCCACCTCGAAGCCGTGCCCGTCATCGGCGACCTCGAGCACGGCCTGGTCAGCTGCCTGGCTGAGCGTGACGGCTACCCGATGCGCGCCGGCGTGCCGGGCGACGTTGGTCAGTGCCTCCAGCGCCACCGGCAGCAGCGGCTCGGCCGGCAGCCGCTCGGTCACGGTGGGGCGCACCGTGAGATCGGCGGCCACCCCGGTGCGCCGCGACCAGTCCGCAAGGTGCTCATCCAGCGCGGGGACCAGCTGCCGCGCCGGGGGCCGCACGTGCTCGATGACCTCACCGAGCTGGCGCTGCACCGTCGCCACCGCATCGGCCGCGGCATCCAGATGTTCGTCAGGTCCGAGCCGGGTTCGCGCGCTCGCCAGCTCCAGCGCGGCGATGAACGCGTGCTGCTTGACCGAGTCATGCAGCTCACGGGCCAGCCGCAACCGTTCCGCCTCCGCGGCGAGGAGCTCGGCGCTACGGCGGGACGCGGCGAGTTCCCGGGCGAGGGTGCTCTGGCGCACCACCGCAACCACGACGACCCCGGCCACCGCGGTCAGCATGGGGATGGAGATCGCCTGGGGAGAGCTCACGTCGATCAGTAACGCCTGCGCGGTCGCCAGCCCGGTGGCGACCGCCACCGCGATCAGCGCTGGCCGGGCCGGCAGGCTCAGGCCGAGCAACGCCGCCAGCAGTACCGTCCCACCGAACCACGCCGTGCCGACCAGCAACGGCAACGCTATGGCGACCCCGGCCACCACCACCCACGACAGCGGCGCGGGCCGCGGCGCCCCATCCAGGGCGGCGCGAATCACCGCTGGTACATAGACCCCGACCAGGAGCGCAAGCCCAGCCAGCGCCGCCCCGAGCTGCGCCCCTCGGGCCGCCCCGCTCACCGCGTAGGCGACCGGGAAGGCCAGCATCACCAGCCACACCAGCCCAGCGGCCAGCACGACTATCCGATCCCCCGTAGTGCGCACCCACCCAGCTTCCCACCGGGAGTCGGTGATTTGCGGAGACTCAGTGCTTGTGGATACTTCAGTGCTTGTGGATGTGCACAGTGACGTTCATTCCGGGAACGAGGTCGAGATTCTGGACGTCATCCAGCCCGATCTTGACCGGGATAACCTGGGTGATCTTCTGGAAGTTGCCGCCGCTGTTGCTCTGCGGGAACAGGGAGAACACCGCTGCCGCGCCGCCCTGGATCTCCCGGACCCGCCCGGTGAGGGTGGTGTTGGGATATGCGTCGACGGAGATATCGACCACTTGGCCCGGGCGGACCGCTTTGAGGTCCGTTTCGTCGACGCGCGCCGTGACGAAGATCTTGTCCAGGTTATAGGCGACGGCGAGCTGGGTGCCGGCCGTCACGTACGTGCCCACTACGCCGTTGTCCACGGCCACGGTGCCCGCGCCGGGAGCCTTGATGCTCATTTGGGGTTTGTTGAAGCCACCTTGCATCTCGATGCGGCCGACGACCTGGTCCTTACGCAAGCCAGCGCCCTGAGTCGCATCCCAGTCGAGCAGGGTGCCGCTGGCGGGCGCATTGACCGCGATCTTGTCGCCATCGACCTGGGCGTTGTCGGTGGTGACGTAGTTGCGAGCGTTGAGAAAGTAGCTCGTGGCGAATGCAGCTGCCGCGATCAACGCCACGATCAGGATCAGGATCAGCGCGATACGAGTGGAGCGCTTGAGCTTGCGCCCACCAGGTGGTGCGCTCACAACGCCGTCGGTGGGTTGCTGGTCAGCTGGTGCGGGTGGCGCCGCGACAGGGCCTTCCACGCTCACACCTCCCGTCTGAAGTGGGGAGCGTCTAGCTATAGGCTACGCGCCGTACCTTAACTTGGGGAGGCCGTCGAGGCGAGAGAGTTATGCCCGTACCAAGGGAAGGACCACCTCGTCGACGATTTCGTTCAGCACCCGCTCCGGGATGGGGGAGTGATGCACCATGAAGTACTGGTGCAGCAGATCGGGTCCCAGGCTGGCGTTGCGGATGGTGAGGGCGGTGGCGCGCACCTCACCACGGGCGGCGGCTCGCCGGAGTACCTCAAGAAACCGGGCGGTCCCGGGATCGATGAAGCGGGTACGGATCGCATCCATGAGGTCGGGGTTACGGATCGTCTCTGCCATCAGGCCACGGATCGCCTCTCCGGAGGGGCTGTTGACCAGATCGGCGAATCCGCGCAGGCAGCCGAGGAGATCCTCGCGGACGTTCCCGGTATCGGGTAGGTCGTCATGCTTGGGAAAGGTGTGGTACACCGCATCGGCCACCAGTTCGGCGCGGCTGGGCCAGCGCCGGTACAGGGATCCCTTGCTCGCGCGGGCTCGGCTGGCCACATGTTCCATCTTCAGCTCGGTGTAGCCGACAGCGGTCAGTTCGGCGAGGGTGGCTTCGTAGATCGCCGCGTAGAGAGCATCGCCGCGCCGCCGGGGCCCCTTACGGTGATCGGCCGTGCCGCTGGCGCTCAACATCCGTGCCTCTCCGTAGTCAGGCCATCCAACTAGCGACCCTCATTAGGGTGAACTAGGAGTAGAGTACGCGGCGTTTCGATGGCAGAGTGGTGTTTATGACTGGCCCCGCAGTGGCACAGGCCGAGGTGAGCGCCAACGGCGCCGCTCGGCCGATACCAAGTTCGGGGGGTGCCCAGGCGGCCGCTACGGCAGACTGGGCGCTTCCGCTGGTGGTGCTGATCGCTGGCATGTTCATGTCGGTCCTGGATACCAGCATCGTCAATGTGGCCATCCCCACTATCCAGAACGAGTTCGGCGCGAATACCGACGACGTGCAGTGGGTGGTTACGGCGTACACCCTGGCACTGGGTGTGGTGGTGCCGTGCACCGCGTGGTTGGGAGATCGATTCGGACTGAGCCGGGTGTACAACATCGCGCTGTTGGCCTTCGCCGCCGGTTCGGCGCTGTGCGGGCTGGCCTGGGATCTGAACAGCCTGATCATCTTTCGGATCATCCAGGCGATCCCGGGCGGAATCCTGCCGGTGATCACGCTGTCGATCCTGTACCGGATCGTGCCGCGGGAGCGCCTGGGCGCCGCCATGGGCATGTATGGCCTGGGGGTGGTGTTCGGTCCGGCGATCGGGCCGACCCTGGGCGGGTATCTGGTCGAGTACGTGGACTGGCGGCTGATCTTCTACATCAACGTGCCGATCGGGATCCTGGGCGCGATCGCCGCGGCGCTGGTGTTGCCGAAGTTCCCCAGGTACGCGGGTCGGCGGTTCGACGTGCTGGGCTTCGTCACGATCTCGGCTGGATTGTTCGCGCTGCTGCTGGCGGTATCGAAGGGCGAGTCCTGGGGGTGGGACTCCTACGAGATCCTGGGCCTGCTCACCGTCAGCGTGCTGAGCCTGGCGCTGTTCGTGGTGATCGAGCTCGAGGTCGCGGAACCGCTGCTGGATGTCCGGATCTTCCGTTACTGGGCGTTCACCCACTCGCTGTTACTGGTGGGGGTGCTGGTGGTAGTGCTCTTCGGCGTGCTGTTCTACATCCCGCAGTTCCTTCAGGTGGTGCAGGGCTGGGGGGCGTTCGAGTCCGGGCTCGCCCTGCTGCCCCAAGCGGTGGTGATGGGGGTGTTGATGCCCGTCGCCGGGCGGATCTATGACCGGATCGGGCCCCGCGTGCCGGTGGTCATCGGCTTGACGATCGTCGCCGGTGGCTCCTATCTGCTGCACACGATCACCATCGACACGACCCGCGTGCACGTGATGTGGTTGCTGGCGTTCCAGGCCGTCGGTATTGGGTTGGCCATGATGCCGATCTTCACCTCGGGCATCGCCGCCATCCCGGTCGACAAGAGCAACATTGCCAGCGCGCTCAACAACGTCGTGCGCAATGTCGCCGGTGCCCTCGGGGTGGCGGGACTCACTGCGATCCTGACCATCCAGCGCGCCCAGCAGATGGCCGGACGGGCCGAATTGATGCCCGCGAACACCCCCACCCCCCAGGTGGGCCCACCGGGGACCCCGGACTGGATGGGCACATTTGCCGTCTATCAGCAGACCAATGCCCAGGTGTTCGTCGGAGCAATCGACGATCTGTTCCTGATCTGTGCCGGCCTGGCCGTTGTGGGCGCGCTGGGGGCGCTGTGGCTACGGTCCGGACCGGCTCCTGCAGTGCCGGCCGGTTCGCCCCCACCGGCGGCTGGTCCGAGGAAGGCAGCCGATCACGTCGCAATACCGGACGGATGGCCCAATGGGGCAGTCAAGAATGGCGCGACCCGGCCCGGTGAGAACCCGGTCGACGTCGGCGCTCGTCCGCGGGAGAGCTGAGGCCTCAGGCTCGAATCAGTGGAATGATCACCTCGTCGACGATCTCGATCAGCACTCGATCGGGAATCGGCGTGCGGTGCACCATGAAATGCTCGCGCAGTAGATCGGGACCCAGGCTTGCGATGCGGGGTGAGGGCGCGGTGGCGCGGACCTCGCCGCGAACGGCACCCCGCCTGAGCACCTCGAGGAAAAGGTTGACGCCAGGATCGATGAAGCGGATGCGGACGACCTTCATGAGGTCGGGATTGCGCATCGTCTCGGCCATCAGGCCGCGGATCGCCTCACCAGAGGGGCCGTTGAGCAGGGTGGCGAATCCGCGCAGGCAGCCCAGGAGATCCTCCCGCACGCTGCCGGTGTCCGGTCGCTCGGCACAGCTGGGAATGGTGTGGTGGATGGCGTCGACCACCAACTCGGCCCGGCTGGACCAGCGCCGGTACAAGGATCCCTTGCTCGCGCGGGCTCGGTTGGCGACGTGTTCCATCTTCAGGTCCGCATAACCGACCGCAGTCAGCTCCTCGAGGGTGGCCTCGTAGATCGCCGCGTAGAGAGTGTCACCCCGTCGCCGAGGTCCCTTGCGATGGTCGATCGCGGCATTTGCATGCGCGCAAGCCTCACTGACGCTGCTCAACGTCCACACCTCATCGTGCTCTAGGTAACACCAGAAGTTCCGTGGTCGACGCGGGGAGTACAGCGTAGAGCACGTAGCGTGCCGATGGCAGGGTGGTGTCCTGACGCCGCCGCCATCACCGCCGTCCGCACCCGCAGTGCGGCCTGGAGGCACCCGATAGTCTCCAGCACGCAAAAAAAGTAGAGCACGTGACGTTTCTTATGGCACGGTGGTGCCGTGGGGATGGAGTCGGGGGTACGCCAGGCCAACGGGGCCGTCACGCGGCCCGTTGCTGCCACTGCTGCTCGCGACAGTGCTGACGCGGGTGGGGCTGAGACGGGCTGGCAGCTGCCGCTCGCGGTGCTGATCGTCGGGATGTTCATGTCGATCCTGGATATCAGCATCGTCACGACGGCGCTGCCCACTATCCAGAACGACTTCGGCGCAACCACGAGCGATGTGCAGTGGGTGGTCACCGCCTACTCGCTGACCGAGGGTGTGGTGGTCCCGGCCACCGCGTGGTTGGGGGATCGCTTCGGCTTGAGCCGGGTCTACAACTGGGCGTTGATGGGGTTCGCCGGCGGGTCGGCGCTATGCGGGCTGGCCTGGAGCTTGGACACTCTGGTGATCTTCCGGATCGTCCAGGCGCTCCTCGGGGGGATCCTGCCGGCGATCACGATGTCGATCCTGTTACGGATCGTGCCGCGGGGCCGGCTCGGCGCCGCTCTGGGCATGTACGGCCTGGGTGCCGTGGTCGGCGCGGGGGGGGGGGCGGGGCGGGGGGGGGGTGTTGTGGGGGGGGGGGGGGGGGGGGGGGGGGTGGTGGGGGACGTGGCGGTGGCCGGCGGCGGGCCCGGGGCTGGGCGGGTATCTGGTCGAGTACGTGGACTGGCGGCTGATCTTCTTCATCAACGTGCCGATCGCGATCCTCGGCACGTTGGCGGCGGTGATGGTGCTGCCGAGGTTCCCGAGGAGGGCCGATCGGCGGTTCGATGTGCTGGGCTTCATCACCGTGGCGACTGGGTTGTTCGCGCTGCTGCTGGCGCTGTCGAAGGGTGAGGACTGGGGCTGGACCTCCTACCGGATCCTGATGCTGTTCGCTCTCAGTGTGCTGAGCCTGGCGTTGTTCGTGGTGATCGAATTGGAGGTTGACGACCCGCTGCTCGACGTCCGGGTGTTCCGTTACGGGGCGTTCACCCTGTCGTTGGTGTTGATCTCGTTGCTGATGGTGGTGCTGTTCAGCACAGCGGTTTATGTGCCGCAGTTACTGCAGCTGGGCCAGGGGCTCGGGGCGCTGGACTCCGGACTTGTCCTGCTCCCGCCGGCGATCGTGATGGGCGTATTGATGCCCATCGCCGGGCAGCTCTATGACCGCATCGGGCCCCGATGGCCGACGGCTATCGGCCTGACGATCGCGGCCGTGGCCACCTACCTGTTGCGCACGATCACTCTCGACACCACCAGTGCGCACATCACGTGGTTGCTGATGCTGCAGTACGGCGGCCTGGGTATCGGCCTGATGCCGCTGTTCAGCGCGGGTCTGGCGGTCATCCCTCCCGCGTTCACCAACACCGCCAGCGCGTTCAACAACGTCGTGCAGCGCACCGCCGCCGCGCTCGGGGTGGCGGTGTTCACCGCGATCCTGGTCCTCCAGCAGGCGCAGCTGATGGGTGGACGCCTCGCTCTGCTGCCCGCGAACACCCCCACGCCAACTCTCGGTCCACCCGGAACCCCGGACTGGACGGGCCTCTACGCCACCTACCATCGGGCCGAGCTGCAGGTATTCGTCGCTGCGATCAGCAACATGTTCCTGATCATGGCCGGTCTGTGCGTCCTGGGCGCCCTGGGGGCGCTCCTGCTCCGGTCCGGACCCGCTCCAGCGACCCCGGCAGGAATTACCCCACCAGCGCAAGCTACCTCCGGCCCCCCCTCTGCAAATGGCAAGCTAGATGGCGAGCGCCACCTCAGCGCGTCCGCCGCAGCGATCCCGAACGACAGCCCCCCCAACGGCCATCCCGCATCAAAATCCACCCGACATGGAGACATATCGGGCCAACGAGGGGGTCAATAACCCCGACATGTCTCCATGTCGGGTCGCGGGGGCTCGCGCGGTAAAGTGGTGTGTGATGATCTCCGTGCGCTGGGTGATCGCCGTCGCAGTATTCTGCCCCGCCGTTGCGTTGGCGGGCTGCTCCGCGAGTGACACCGGCCAGTCCTCGCGTGGTAACGCGACGAGTACCACCTCGGCGGTTCCCGCGTCGTCGGCGCCTGCCCCCACTGACGCCGCCGGGCTCGCCGCACTGCTTCGTCAGGGCGTCTCTTCGGTGAACTCGCTACACCTCACTCTCAACGTGTCGACCGGCAGTCAGGTAATCAAGGGCGAGGGAGACACAAAACTCGCCGATGGCACCCTGCAGGCCCTGGACATCAGTGAGGAGGTCGGAGCTGCCGGCAAGGTGCGACTCATCGTCGCCGACGGGGCGACGTACGTTCAGCTGCCGGCGACGATGAATCAATCCGGCAAGCCCTGGGTACTGGTCAGCCGGGACAGCAGCAACCCGACGGTGCGCACCATGGCGACGTTGATCGAATCAGTGCAGAACGCGGCCTCGCCCGGCCAGATCACCGCGTTCACCTCCGCCGCGCGGCGCGTCACGCTCGTCGGCAACGAGGCGCTCGATGGCACTCGGGTCAATCATTACTCGATTGATGTGGACGTCGCCAAGCTCCCGAACACCATGCCGGGCCGGCAGCTGCTCCTCGGCGCCGGGCTCACGAGCCTGCCCGTCGAGTTGTATGTCGATGGCGAGGGCCGGCCGGTCAAGGTCACCCAAGACCTGACCCTGCGCGGACAGCGTTCCTCCACCATCATCACATTGAGCAAGTTCAATGAACCCGTCTCGATCAGTGCGCCCCCCGCCGACCAGGTAGCCACGTCCTGACCCGGACACCATGGAGCCGTCATGAGGCTGACCAGTACGTCCGACTTATGGTGGAAGAATGCCGTGGTCTACTGCCTGGACGTCGAGACCTACCAGGACAGCAACGGTGATGGACACGGCGACTTCCGTGGCCTGATCCAGCGCATCGATCACCTGCACCGGCTCGGCGTGACCTGCCTGTGGCTGATGCCGTACTACCCCTCGCCGGATCGCGACGACGGCTACGACATCACCGACTTCTACGGTGTGGACCCCCGGCTGGGCAGCCACGGTGAGTTCGTCGAGTTCGTGCGCACCGCGCGCGATCGGGGCATGCGGGTGATCGCCGACCTGGTGGTCAACCACACGTCCGACCAGCACCCGTGGTTCCAGAGCGCCCGCAGCAGTCCCGACTCGCCGTACCGCGACTGGTACTGCTGGGCGGACGAGCCGCCTGCGGATGGCCCGCAGGGCATCGTGTTCCCGGACCAGGAGACCAGCGTCTGGACCTACGACAAGGTCGCCGGCCAGTACTACCTGCACCGGTTCTACAAGTGCCAGCCTGACCTCAATGTGACCAACCCGCAGGTGCGCGACGAGATCGCGCGGACGATCGGCTTCTGGTTGCAGCTCGGGCTCTCCGGATTCCGGGTAGACGCTGTCCCGTTCCTGCTGGAGACCACCGGGCTGGACGACGCTGAGCTGCTTCCGCGCCCGCACGACTACCTCGCCGACCTGCGGGCGTTCCTTGGCCGGCGCTGCGGTGAGGGCATGCTTCTCGGCGAGGTCAACCTGCCCTATCCGGACGCCATGACCTTCTTCGGTGCGCAGCGCGACGAGCTGACCATGTGCTTCGACTTCATCGGCATGCAGCGGATGTACCTGTCGCTGGCCCGCGGCAACGCCGAACCGCTGGCTGAGTCGCTGCGCGATCGGCCGCAGCCGCCGAAGGACGCGCACTGGGCGACGTTCGTCCGCAACCACGACGAGCTGACGCTGGACAAGCTCACCGAAACGCAGCGCCAGGAGGTGTTCGAGGCGTTCGGGCCCGACCCGGAGATGCAGCTTTACGACCGCGGCCTGCGCAGGCGGCTGCCGACGATGCTCGGCGGCGACCGAGATCGCATCCGGATGGTCTACAGCCTGTTGTTCTCGCTGCCAGGCACTCCCGTGCTGTTCTACGGTGAGGAGATCGGCATGGGCGAGGACCTGCGCGCGGAGGGCCGGCTGGCGGTGCGCACACCGATGCAATGGTCCCCGGAGCCCGGCGGCGGGTTCTCCACCGCCGAGGGTTCCGAGCTGCCCGGTCCGATCCCGGAGGGGGAGTACGGACCTGAGCGTGTCAACGTCGCTGTCCAGGAGCGCGACCCGGAGTCGCTGCTGTCCTGGATACGGTTGCTGATCGAGTCGTACCGGGCCTGCCCCGAGCTGGCCTGCGGGCGCTACGAGGTGCTTGATGCCGGCGACGCCGCCGTACTCGCGCACCGCTGCGACATCGAGGGCGGCACGGTCGTCGCGGTGCACAACTTCGGTGCCGAACCGACGACCGCGGCGCTGAAGCTGACCGGGCTGGACAGTTCCTGCCTGTTGACCGACGTGCTGGTCAAGGGGTCGGAACGGGTGAAGAAGGACGGTTCGGTGACCCTGGAGCTCAAGCGGTACGGCTGCCGCTGGCTACGCGTCGAGCGTCGGCGCCGGTGAGGCGCGGACCGCGGCCCAGCTCATCGACCCACCGCGCTCTCGTCATCGTCGTTCGAGTACGCCGCTCCACCGCGTGTCCGGGTTGTCATCGCGCCAGGTCCCCAGGCGTACCTTGATCTCCCGAGCAATCTTGTGGTCACCGTGATCGTGTTGCATGAGCCACGTGGTGGCGCAGAGCTCCCAGAGCCGGCGGTGGGTCTCGTAGCCATCCCAACTCCGCACGTCGAAGCCGTAGGCGTCAGCGAAGTCGCGGTAGCACTGTTCGGGCCGGCCGAAGCGAGTGACCACGACGGCGGTGTGCACCAGGTCCCATTCGCGTGGCCCGATGGACACCTGCTCGAAGTCGATCAGCACCGGTTGCCCGGCGCGGGACAGGACGTTACCGATCTCGGCTTGGCCGTGGATGACACCAGCCGGTAGCGCCGGTTTCACCTGATCCAACTCGGTGGCAATCCGCTCGGACCACCGGGTGAGCATCGTGACATCCTCGGGCGCGTAGTGGTCACGCCGTGCAACCAATCGCCGGTCGGATGAGGCGAGCTGACGCCACGGCTCAAGGGGCACCCGCAGCCCACCAGTGCACTGGTGAAAGATTCGTACCAGCTGCCCCAACTGGCTGTGAAGATTGCCCTGATCTGGCTCCTCGAGTCGTTCCCATATGGTGCCCAGGCAACCCAGGGCCCTGAGCGGCTGTGCGGGAATGTCGGCAAGACGCACCGCGGGAATATCGAGCCGCACGAACTCGCGAACCAGATCGGTCTCCCGCCGCACGTCGGCTTCGCTGGTGGTAGGGCGCATGACTCGCAGGACGTGGCCCTCGTCGACACCGAACACGGCGTTGCTGCCGAAGCGCAGCAGCTCCAGATCGGATCCCCGCAGTCCAGCCTGCTCGCACATCGCCGTCGCCGCGCGGCGGGCGTCGGTGCCAGTCCAGCCCATGAGCCAGCATGCCTGATGGCGCCGTGATCGTGCACCGGGCACGGCTGCTGAGTGCGTTGCGCCACGGGAGTCATAGGCCAATGACGAGCCGAGAAGTTGCTCGGCGAGGACGGCCCCACCCACGAGTATCGGGCCGATCACTGCGACGTTCAGCGTGGCTATCACCAGCAGCATGGTCCGCACCACGGGCTCGGCCCAGGCGAAGCGCAGCCCCTCGCGCAGCGCCCGCAGGCCTGCAGGCGGTTCCTTCGCAGACATCGAGGCGCCTGGGACGGTCGAAGCGGCGGGTGGACCCCTCGGCGGCGCTGATCGCGCGGCGGGGCGGTGCCGGAACAGCGGTCGGGCGGAACCGTCAGCACGACGGCCGCGAGCAGGTACAGGCAGGCGACGGTACTCAGCCCGCTCCCGAGACCGGCGGCGATCACCACGATCCTGGCGGGCGCGGTGCGATCGGCCAGCACACCGCCGAACAGGAGCGAGCACGGCAGGTCCGCTCTGATCACACCTCGGCCTGGGCGCGGCGTACCACCGCCTGTACCGGCGCGTCCAACGCCGCTACCCGGGCGATGAGTTCCGGCTCGGTATCCAGCGAACGCTCCCCCAGCAGGAATCCCAGCCGCGGCCCCAGCGGGATCATGGCCGTGACCGATCGATGCAGCGTCTGCGGCGCCTCGCCACTCGGTCCGTCCAGGCCCAGGTCCCGGTGGGTGCGCTCCAACAGGTCCAGCGCGTCCTGCGCCAACGCGACCAGCAGGGCATGCCGGGTCGGATACAGCTTGTGCAGCGTGGTCCGGCCGATCCCGGCTGCCTTCGCCACGTCGCCGGATCAGCGACCAGCGCCTCGGTGGGTGGCCGTCGTCACAGCACCGGCGGTGGCGTCGCCAGTGTCATGATCAGCTTGTGTAACACTGTGACCGCAAGTCAGCACTGAGATTCGCGGGTGCGCCACCGTGCGTCGAGCAGGACACCGAACTTCTCTAGCCCGAGGAGCCACACCATGCCCCACCCGCGCTATGACGACCTGAAGGCGTTGTTCATTAACTGCACGTTGAAGCGTTCGCCCGAGCTGAGCAACACCGCGGGGCTGATCGAGGTCAGCACTCGCATCATGGAAAAGCACGGGGTGCAGATCGAGGTGTTGCGGGCGATCGACCACGACATCGCGACCGGGATCTGGCCCGACATGACCGAGCACGGGTGGTCAACCGACGCCTGGCCGGCGATTTATGACAAGGTGCTCGCCGCGGACATCCTGGTGATCGCCGGACCGATCTGGTTGGGGGACAACAGTTCGGTGACCAAGCAGATCATCGAGCGGCTGTACTCCTGCTCGCACCTGGTCAATGAGTCCGGTCAGTACGTCTATTACGGCCGGGTGGCCGGCTGCCTGATCACCGGCAACGAGGATGGTGTCAAGCACTGCGCGATGAACGTGCTCTACAGCCTGCAGCACCTGGGCTATACCATCCCGCCGCAGGCCGACGCGGGCTGGATCGGCGAAGCCGGACCGGGCCCCTCTTACCTGGACCCCGGATCAGGTGGGCCGGAAAACGATTTCACCAACCGGAACACCACGTTCATGACCTGGAACCTGATGCATCTGGCCCGGATGCTCCGCAACGCCGGCGGCATCCCCGTACACGGCAACCAGCGATCCGAATGGGACGCCGGGTGCCGCTTCGACTTCGAAAACCCCGAACACCGCTAGAGGGAGACGCGGCCACCGCTGGCGTCGAGAGTGATCGCGGTAATCCACGAGGAGGCGTCGCTGAGCAGGAACAACTCGGCAGGCCCGTAGGTCTGCTCGGCCTCGGTGCGCAGCCGCTCGACCTGGTCGGGGTCGGTGAGCTCGGCGACCACAGGGTGGGCGTGGCCGCCGGACTCGCGGATCTGTGCGGTGACGGCGTGCAGCGCGGCATGGTCGCGGCCCGTGACGATGACTCGGGCACCTTGCGCGGCCAGCGCCCGGCCGATGGCCGCGCCGATGCCGCGTGAGCCGCCGGTGACGACCGCCACGCGGCCGGCGAGGTCGGGGTAGCTGGCGTTCATGACGGGTCCTTGGAGGTGGCGGCCGTGCGGGGGCGCCGGCCGGCCGGCAGCAGTGCGCTGGCCGCGAGCAGCCAGATCAGCCCACCGAAGCGCCCGATCGGCAGCAGCAGGTCCACGGCGGGGGTCAGCAGGGTGAGGGTGGCTAGCATGCCGAGCGCTCCGATGACCAGCCCGGCCCAGGCGACCCCGCGGGGCAGCAGCTTCAGGATCAGGCAGGGCACCGCGATCCCGGTGATGAGCAGGCCGAAGGGCACCACGAACCCGGCCGCACCGGTGGCGAAGGACAATGTGGTCAGGACCCGGGCCAGGGCCGGATCACCGAGCTGGGCGGTCTGCACGGCGGTCCAGGTGAACAGCCCGCACAGCGCGATCGAGGCGGCCGCCAGCACACCGCCGGCCACACCCATCAGCGGGCCGGGCGCGCGGACCCCGAGCCGGCGATACGCCGTAACTGCCCAGATGACCAACGGGATCGCCGAGCCGAACAGCATCGTGGCGCTCAGCGTCATCACGGTGGCGTGGCTCTGGTCATAGGACAGCACCTGCGCGGCGGTGTCGGCGAGTCGTGGGGTGCTCGATCCCAGGACCGCGCCGCCAAGGGTCAGCGCGGCGAAGGCTACGCCAGGAACGAGCAGTGGGGGCCCGCCCTCAGCGGTTGTCGCCGTGGGCGTGGTGGCCATGGTGGTGGTCATCGGTGGTCTCCTCGTCGGTTGATCGATCACTGAAGTAATCGTTACAAATTAAAATGATTACTTTATTAAGATCGTATGTCAAGTGTTATCGTGCGACCATGTCATCGACACACACTGGAGCTGGTGAGCTGCCGCCCAGAGGACCCGGCAGCGCGTTTCTCCTCGCCCAGCTGGGTGCGCACGCCGCGCGCCGCTTCGCCGAACGGGTGGCCGAGCTCGACCTGACACCACCGCAGGTCGGCCTGCTGCGCGCGGTCTCGGTCGGCCCAGGGCGCAGCCAGCAGGAGCTGGCCCAGCACCTGGGCACTCCACCGACCCGGCTGGTCAGCCTGGTGGACGGGCTGGAACAGCGCGGGGTGCTCCAGCGCCGCCGCAACCCCGCTGACCGGCGCCTCTACGCGGTCTACCTCACCGACACCGGCCACACCCTGCTCACCGAGATCGGCCGGGTGGCGCACGCACATGACGACGCGATGCTCGCCGCACTCGACGACACCGAACGCGCGCAGCTGCACACCCTGCTGGCCCGGATCGCCGCCGACCAGCACCTCACCGCCGGTGTGCACCCCGGTTACCGCACCCTCGCCACCGACACCAAGCCGGTACGCCTCAAACCGGCAGCCCAATAGCTCACGACAGTCGCATCCCGGTGATGGCGAGTGTTGTCGCTGATCATCACCTCACCGGTGGCGGCCTCGGTGACATCCCTAGCCGGCTCCCGGACAAGATCACGGTTTGTGTGCCGGGAACGACACGCCGTGT
>CAXUFG010000065.1:0-23421 GCA_964250265.1 uncultured Pseudonocardiaceae bacterium
GGGGCGCGGCGTTTATCCCCCCGCTGCGCGGGACACTGCCGCCCGGGCTGCTGGGGCGGCCCGGCACGGCCGGGACCCTGAGGAGGTACTCGTGCTCGGCGGTGTCGCGGAGGGCTTCGCCCTCCTGCCCGCGCTGGTGCCCCAGTTAGCCGCGGTGGTGCACCCGTCGTTCACTGAGCCGGAGGTGGTGCTGCGCCGGGTAGCTATCCCCGTCAGCCGGGTGCTTACCGATGCCGCGTACCGGCTGAAGCCGGAGCGGATCCCTGCCGATGCCGACCTGGTCGTGCTCGGCAATCCCACGAACCCGACCTCCATGCTGCATCCGGCCGAGGTGGTGCGCGCGCTGGCCCGGCCGGGGCGGGTACTGGTCGTGGACGAGGCCTTCGGTGACGCGGTGCTCGGGGAGCCCGAATCGTTGGCAGCCGATCGGCACACTCCCGGGCTGCTGGTGTTTCGCAGTCTCACCAAGACCTGGGCGTTACCGGGGCTGCGCGCCGGCTACGCGCTCGGTGCACCCGATCTGCTTGCCAAGCTGGCCGCGCCGCGCCCGCCGTGGCCGGTCGGCACGCTGATCCTGGAGGCGGTGCGGGCCTGCAGCACCCCGGCCGCAGTCGCCGAGGCGGCTGCCGCGGCGGCGCAGACCGTCGAGCACCGGGAGTGGATGGTCCGCCAGCTGGCGGACCTACCCGCCGTCACGGTCCACCAGCCCGCCGCAGCACCTTTCCTGCTGCTGCGCGTGCCAGGTGGTGAGCGGATCCGGACTGCGTTGCTCGACGCCGGCATCGCGGTGCGACGCGCTGACACCTTCCCCGGCCTCACCCCAGACCACCTGCGCGTCGCAGTCCGACCCCCCGAGATTGCCACCCTGCTCGTCGACGCCCTGCGTGCGACCCTGCGATGACCAATGACGCCATTCGGAACCGAATCGCGGTTCGCGGGCACCCCGGCGGTGCCATTCGGAACCGAATCGCGGTTCGCGGGTTGGTGATGTGATGGCTGCGACTGTGCGGGATGTGGTTGCGGTGTTGGAGGGTGCGTATCCTCCGAGACTCGCCGCTAGCTGGGACGCGGTGGGACTGGTGTGTGGCGATCCGGCCGAGCCGGTGCA
Organism: uncultured Pseudonocardiaceae bacterium; assembly: GCA_964250265.1. Taxonomy (GTDB): domain Bacteria; phylum Actinomycetota; class Actinomycetes; order Mycobacteriales; family Pseudonocardiaceae. The sequence goes on from CAXUFG010000065.1 coordinate 1,109, forward strand.
GCGGGTGCTGGTGGCGGTCGATCCGGTCGCCGAGACCGTCGCGGAGGCGCTCGAGCGCGGCGCCCAGTTGCTGGTCACGCACCATCCGTTGCTGCTACGCGGGGTGCACGGGGTGCCAGCCGACGATCCGAAAGGCGGCTTGGTGCACCGGCTGGTGCGTGCCGGGGTTGGGTTGTTCTGTGCGCACACCAACGCCGATGCGGCCGACCCGGGAGTGTCCGACGCATTGGCCCACGCGCTGGGGTTGCAGGTCATCGGGGTGCTCGAGCCTCGCGGCGACACCGAGCGCACCGGACTCGGGCGAATCTGCGAACTGCCCCACCCCGAATCGCTGCAAGCGTTCGCCGATCGGGTACATGCCGCGCTGCCCGAGACCGCATGGGGTGTCCGGGCCGGCGGTGATCCGCAGCGCGTCGTGCGCACCGTAGCGATATGCGGCGGCGCCGGGGACTCGCTTCTCGGGCGGGCCAGCGCCGCGGGGGTCGATGCGTTCGTCACGGCCGACCTGCGGCACCACCCGGCATCGGAACACCTGGCCGCCGGTGGTCCGGCGCTGGTGGACATCGCCCACTGGGCCAGCGAGCATCCGTGGTGCGCACAGGCCGCGGCGGTGCTCTCGGCGGCGCTCGGCGGTACGGTCGACGTTCACGTTTCGTATCGCCGCACCGATCCTTGGACGATCGGCTCGGCGCAATCATCTGGGAGGCTCTCGCGGTGAATGCCGATCCCGCCGCACAACGCCGGCTGCTTGACCTGGCCGCGGTGGACGCCGAGCTGACCCGCGCCGCGCACCGCCGCCGGTCGTTACCCGAGTTGGCCGAGCTGGACCAAGCCAACAAGGCCCTTCGGGCCGGCCGGGACTCGCTGGTGGCCGCCGAGACGATGGCGTCCGACTTGGATCGCGACATCCGCAAGCTGGAAGCCGAAATCGACCAGGTCCGCGCCAGGGAAGATCGGGACCGCGGCCTGCTCGACTCCGGGTCGATCTCCTCGGGCAAGCAGCTGGAAGATCTGCAACACGAATTGGCAACGCTACGGCGTCGGCAAACCGTGCTGGAGGACGATCTGCTCGAGGTGATGGAGCGACGTGAGGCCACCGACGCCGACCTCGAGCGGGGCCGGGCCGCGCTGGTCGACACCGAACAGCGCCACCTCGATGCGACCCGCCGCCGCGATGAGGCCCTGGCCGAACTGGAATCCACCGAGCTGCACGGCAACCAAGAGCGCGCGACCCTCATCGGCGAGCTGCCCGCCGAACTCGTGACGCTCTACGAGCGGATCCGGGCACGGAACGGTACTGGTGCGGCATTGCTGCGCGAGGGTCGTTGCGGCGCCTGCCGGCTGGAACTGGACCGCACCGCGATCGGACGCCTGCGGGAGGCATCCCCCGACGAGGTGGTGCGGTGCGAGGAGTGCGGTGTTGTGCTCGTGCGCACTGCGGAGTCGGGATTGTGACCCGGCGAGTGATCATCGAGGCGGACGGTGGCTCCCGCGGGAATCCCGGGCCGGCCGGGTACGGGGCGGTGGTCCGTGACGCGGACACCGGGGAACTGCTTGCTGAGGCCTCGGGCGGGCTGGGTACCACCACGAACAACGTGGCCGAATATTCGGGCCTCATCGCGGGGCTCCGCGCGGCGGTCAAGGAGGGTGCGGTCGCCGCCGAGGCGAGGCTGGACTCCAAGCTGGTCGTCGAGCAGATGAGCGGGCGCTGGCAGATCAAGCAACCACACCTGCGGCCGCTGGCCACCGAGGCGGCCGGCCTGGCCCGCGAGCTCGGCGTGGTCACCTACACCTGGGTGCCGCGGGCCCGCAACGCGCACGCCGATCGGTTGGCCAACGAGGCGATGGACGCCCAAGCGGGCGTCAGCGGTAAGTCTGCTGCCCAGGCTCCGTCGCACTGGACCGGTGCCACTGGCTCCCCGACTCGGCTGCTGATGCTCCGGCACGGGCAGACCGAGCATTCCGCGCAGCGCCGATACTCCGGACGGGCGGACCTGCCGCTGACCGAGCTGGGAGAGCGCCAAGCCGCCGCCGCGGCTGCTCGACTGGCGACCATTGAGGACGTCACGGCGGTCATCAGCTCACCCCTGCAGCGGGCACGGCAAACCGCCAAGTCCGTGTCCGACGTACTGGGCGTGCCGATGCACCTCCACGATGGGCTGATCGAGACCGACTTCGGAGCCTGGGAGGGGTTGACCTTCGCCGAGGCCAGCGCTCGGGATCCAGATCTACACACCCAGTGGCTCACCGACACGTCGCTAGCCCCACCGGGCGGCGAGAGCATGGATTCGGTGCACCGCAGGGTGCGCCGGGTGCGTGACCAGCTGATCGCCGAGCAAGGCGACGCCACCCTGATCGTGGTCAGCCACGTCACACCGATCAAGTCGTTGCTGCGGATGGCGCTGGGCGCCGGCCCGTCGCTGCTGTACCGGTTGCATCTGGATGTCGCATCGCTGTCGATCGCGGAGTTCTATCCCGACGGTCCCGCCACCGTCAGGCTGGTCAACGACACTTCCCACCTCCCCTAGCCCCGTGTATCGCGCCCTGGTGAACGGTGTCTCGTGCGCACCTGCTCACCTCAGGAAGAGGTAGATCGACACCGCCAAGCCCACCACAACCACCGCGACCCGCAGCACAGAGGCAGGTAGCCGACCCGCGAGTTTCGCGCCGATGAACCCGCCGACCAGCGTGGCGGGGGCGAGCAGCGCTACCGCCAGCCAGTCCACCGGCGCACCGAGGGCGAACACGGGCACACTGACCACGCTGATGATCAGTGAGAGGACGCCCTTGACGGCATTGAGCCTCCGCAGATCATCATGTGTGGTGAGGGCGAGCACCGCGATCAGCAGCACTCCCAGCGCCCCGCCGAAGTAGCCGCCGTACACCGCGCCGATGAACACCGCAGGCAGCAGTACCGCGTACCGGTCCGGGGCACGAGATTCTGGCTCGCCGATCCACCGGGCAAGCCACGGTTGTACGCCGAGTAGCAGGCTGGCCAGCGCCACCAGCGCAGGTACCACTGCGTCGAATACCGTGGCAGGCAGCACGAGCAGCAGGAGGCTGCCCGCCAGCGAGCCCATCACCGCGACCCCCATGGTGGACAGCACTCGACCCCGCTGCCCGCGAAGCTCCCGGCGGCTGCCCAGCGCGAAACCCAGGTAGCCGGGGGACTGGGCCACGGAGTTGGTGACATTCGCCGCGAGCGGGGTAAAGCCCACCGCCAGCAGTGCCGGGAACAGCAACAATGACCCACCACCGGCCAGGGCGTTGACTGTGCCGGACAGAATTCCCGCGATGACCAGCAGAGCCAGGTGGGCAGGGGACACGAGGCGCCACGCTAACCCGGTGGGGGGCAATCTATGCTGGTGGGGCGGACGAGTTGGTCGGGCGGTCGCGTCGGGCTCGGGAACGGGCCCGTCGAGGAAAGTCCGGACTCCTCAGGGCAGGGTGGTTGCTAACGGCAACCCGGGGTGACCCGCGGGACAGTGCCACAGAAAACAGACCGCCCCGCCCCACGAGATCGACGGGGCCGGGGTAAGGGTGAAACGGTGGTGTAAGAGACCACCAGCGTCCCGGGTGACCGGGACGGCTCGGTAAACCCCACCTGGAGCAAGGCCAAGAGGCGCGCCCGGTTTTCGGCGCGCTGCGCAGGCGATCGAGGGTGGCCCGCCCGATGCCTGCGGGTAGGCCGCTAGAGCCTGCCGGCGACGGCAGGCCGAGATGGATGACCGCCGGCCGGGACGCCGCAAGGCGCCCGGTGCACAGGATCCGGCTTACAGGCCAGCTCGTCCGCCCCACACTTCGCCATCGGGGGCCCAGCCACGGCCCAGGAGTCGATCTTGAATGACCGCTGCCGTGTTGGTCCGACCCCTCCGCCGGTATCGGCGTGTCATTGATTAAGTGCGTCTTCGGCCCCTGCGAGACCGACCTAGTCCTTGTCGAAGGCGGCGTCCGGAGCGGTCGCCGTTAATCTCGATAGCTCTTCTGCCATCGTGATCGTGTGGCAGAAGGTATCGATCGAGATCGGCCGGTCCCCCAGGTCCATAAGAGCCTGTACCGTCACCGGATCCCGCATCGAGACGCCGAGATCCTCGGCCCAGTCCGCAGCCCTCCGGGAATCGGTCATGCTGGCCATCATCCGGGTCCGCTCGTCCTCTGTTCGAGTTTCTCGCACTGCCTCCTGGGCGGTTCGAATCTGCGCCGGAAAGCGGAAATCGTCAATGATGCGAAGCTCCGCGGAGTCAGTGCCCAATGACCGAGCCAGCGCGTCCCGGATGCTCTGGCGAGCCTCAGCCATGCTGGGACACAGGCAGCGAACATGAGGTGCTTGGGCGATCTGCGCCATCCAGGCTTCGCCGTCCCGTTCGTACACCGCGGTGTAAATCTCGCTCACTCCGACCAGTCCCTCCCGATACCCAACGCCAGGACCAGACTGGCGCGAAGCCAGCCCAGCTGACACCACCTAGACTACCCGGTCACCAACGTGCACCCAAGGCGTTGCACGTACCAGAGACCCGGGCGCTACCGGCTGCCGCGACACTGCGACAACCGGGCGGTTCACCGGACGTATCCGGCTTGCGCCCCGCCTGCCACGGACGGCGGTACGCGCGCCGGCAGGGAAACTGACCACTGCGCAAATGGCTGCGAAGGGTGCCCATTCGGCGGCCTTACGGCGATAATCCCGACTCCCGTTCCGCTATCTGGGTGACCACTGGGCGTGGCGAGCCGGGTACTCTCAGGCAACCCTGGCATGGTCTACTCACTACCCGCCGGGCGGCCGCTCGGTGCCGAAGCATGATCAAACCCCCAGGGGGGTTGCGATGACCGTGTGGACCCTGGTTGCCCAAGGCGCCGAACTGAACACGAACAACCTGCGCACATGGATGTTGGACAACATCATCCCGCTGCTCCTGCTGTCGGTGGCGGTACTGCTGCTTTGGCTGGGCGGAGGCAAGGGAGACAACGCCGGGGTCATGCGGCGGGTCGGAGGTGTGATCATCGCGTTGGGCGTTGTCGGGCTGGCCGTGTCCGGAACAGGGGTGAACCTCGGAACGTGGATCGCCGGCTTGTTCAGCGGATGAGCGGGAGGTGACGCGAACTTGCGGATCCGCACTGATGATGATGTCTATCGAGTAGATGCGGTGTGGCTCGGTCCACCGAAGGCGACATTCCCCTGGCGAGCCCGGTACGTGTCCTGGGGCGTCGGGACGGTGATGTTCCTCGTCGTTCTCGGTGTCGAGCGCCAGCTGGGCATCGGCTTCAGCTTCTTCTCCACCGGCTGGGGACTGCTCATCACCATCGCGCTCACCAGGCTCATCGGCTCCCGGATCACCCACGAACGCCCGCTGACCGCGGTCGCCCTGATGTGGGTACACGAACTCACATCCCCCAGGAGGCTGACGGCGGCTCGTGCCGGGGCGGTGAGCGCGGCGCGGATCCAGGTCGAACGCGACCGGCCCCGGCCCGGTCCACGGCCGAGCCGTCGCTGGGGCCGCGGCAGGAAGGAGCGCACGGGTGTTCGGGCTCCGACGTCCTCCCAGCAGCAGTGACCGCGACCGGCACCCCGCGCGGGACCATGACCGCCCGATGGTCGGCAAGCCAGCTGCTCGTAGTGGCTCCAACCGGCGCGGCCACAGACTCCCCGGGGAGTCTGATGCCCCCGCCTACACCCCGTCCATCGCGCTGCGCTCCATCGACGGCCACCTGGTGCGCAACGGGCAGGAGGTCTATGCCTGGTACCGGCTCGCCGCCCAGCGCTGGTCCTTCCGCTCGGACTCGCAACGCCAGGACCTGATCCACGCGATCGCCGGCCAATATGCCGAATTGCAGGGCCGGTGGCTGCACCTGCGGGTCACCGCCCGCCCGTACCCGATCCGGATGTGGGCTGAGGCGCACGTACGCAACGCGGTGGGGCGGCTTCCCGACACCGCGGGTGCGCTGTCCTTCGACGACTACATGATCGGTGAACAGCAGCAGCTGCTTGGGCACTCGATGGCGGAGAAGGAGGTTTATCTCGGCGTCCAGGTGCAGACCCGCTCGATGGTGGACCGGGTCGTGGAACGGGCCGCACCGGTGCTGCGGCGGGTGTTTCCCACCGCCGTCGATGCCGAGCTCGTCGCGATCGATGCCGAGGTCGAGCATCTCGACGGCGTGATCAGCGTCGCGGGGTTGGAGGGCCGGCCGGTGACCGCGGGGGAGATGTCCTGGCTGATGCATCGCTCCTGCTCGCTGGGCCTGCCCGCGCCGAGAAACCTCCCGTCGGTGCCGGAGGCCAGCTGGGAGCCGGAGGATCTGGCCAGCTTCACCGACGCCGCGGACTTCCACACCGAGCCCTATGCGCCCACCCTCACCGTCCGCGGTCGCACCGGCTCCAACGCCGGCACCACCCGGCACGTCGTGGTGCTCACCGTGGGCCAGATGCACGGGTTGCAAATCCCCGAGATCGACGACCCGTGGGTGCAGCGTTCAGATCGCCTGCCGGCCGGGGTCGAATGGTCGGCGCGCATCTACGTGCGCCGGCCCGAGGAGGTCGCCGGCGAGCTGCAACGGCAGATGAACAAGGTGCGTTCCCAGGTCCGGCACTACACCGACGAGCACGACCTGGAGCCGCCGCAGAGCCTGGTCCGGCAGGCCACCCGGGTGCTGGAGATCGACGACGAGATGACCTCGGGCTTCACCGCGCTGGGCACCCGGGTGCGGTCGTGGTGGCGGGTCGCAGTCTCCGGGCCCACCGAGCGGGATGCGCTGCGGTTGGCCCAGCAACTCCTGGACCTCTACAAGCCCAAGATCGCCATCGAGCATCCGGAAGCGCAGTACGCGCTGGCCCGCGAGTTCATCCCCGGCGAGCCGCTGTCCTCGGGTGCCTACCTGCGTCGCGGTTCGGTGATCTGGGCAGCATCAGCGGTGCCGACCGCCACCGCTGAGGTGGGGGACCGGCGCGGCATCCTGATCGGTGAGACGTGCACCGCCACCCGGCGCCCGGTCGCCTGGGACCCCTGGATGGCTCAGGAGATCCGGGATTCCTCCGGTTTGACGGCACTGGTGGCCGGGCTCGGTGGCGGCAAGTCCTTCCTGGGTGGCGGCATCGTGTACAAGACGCTGCGCTCCGGTGCGTACTGGACGCTGCTGGACCCATCCGGTCCGCTGGCCAAGCTTTGTGAACTACCCGAGCTGCGGCCCTACGCGCGACCGATCAACCTGCTCAACGCTCAGCCGGGCATCCTCAACCCCTACCGGGTGGTCGCGGAGCCTGAGTTGGCACATTTTGCCGACGAGGACGACCCGGACCGGGCCTGGCGGCGGGAGAAGGCCCTCACCGCGGCCACCCGGCGCCGGCTGGTGCTCGACGTGCTCACCGGGGTGCTGCCTTTTGAGGTGGCCCGGATGGCGAAGACCCGCATCGTGCTGCTGCGAGCGGTCCGTGCGGTGGGCGGGCGGCCCGATGCCCATCCGGGGCAGGTGTTCGAGATGCTGCGCCGTGATCCCTCCGAGAACCACGAGCACGCCATCGTGGTCGCCGACTTCCTCGATGAGATGCGCGAACGGATGTCGCTGCTCATCCCGGAGAAGGACGCCGACCCCTACACCGAGGCACGTGACGACCGGCTCACCGTCCTCACGATGTCCGGTCTGACCCTGCCCAAGGACAGCATCGGCCGCGAACACTGGACCGATGCCGAGTCGCTCGGGGTGGAGTTGCTCAACCTCGCCGCCTGGCTGACCCAGCGGTCGATCTACGAGCGTCCCCGCGATCAGCGCAAAGGCGTCTGGATCGACGAGGCATTCTTCCTGTCCGAGGTGCCCACCGGGCGGGTGCTGATGAACCGCTTCGCCCGGGACTCGCGCAAGTGGAACGTGCGGGTGCTGCTCTCGTCGCAGATCCCGGCGGACTTCCTCAAGATCCAGGGGTTCGTCTCGTTGCTGGACTCGGTCTTCGTCGGGCGCCTGGATGACGGGCCGGCGCAGTCCGATGCGTTGCGGCTGCTCAAGGTTCCCATCGGGGCGGGGTATGAGCAGGTGGTCGCGTCGCTGGGGCGGCGTCCGGGCGGCGACCGGATAGCGACCGAACGGGACCGGGCCCCCCGGCAATTCATTTTCGGTGACGGCGCCGGCGGGGTGGAGCGGGTCCGGGTGGACTTCAGCGGTGCTCATCTTGACCACCTGTGCGCCGCGCTGGACACCACTCCCGATGCCCTACGCGGCGATCCCGTGACTGCCGAACTGCCCGCCGGGACCGAGGTTCTGCCGGCAGAACGTGGCGGCTCAGCGCGAAACGGGATCGGCCCAGCGGGCGCGGTAAGGGCGAGGGCATGACCATCCGGATACTCCGCGGCAGACGGGTCGCAGCTCTGCTTGCGTTACTCGGGCTGATGCTGGCCATCGCGGCGCTGAGCCCCTCGACTGCGGCGGGCTCACCGGCGCTGGCTCAGGTCCCGGGAGTCGACGACTGCAAGCAGCCGCCGAACCCGGAACGGCCCGGGTCCGGCATGGTCGGCGCCATCGACCCCACGCCGTTGCAGGCCGGCACGCCGAACAGCGTGTACGCCGAAGTCGGCTACGCCGGGCTGGTGTGGCACACCTACGACCTGGGCTGCGGTCCATCGGGTCTGCGCAATCCGAACGCGGTGATCGATACCTGGACCGGCAACCTGCTCTTCGACATCGGCAAGGCGATCGTCGGCGCCACCAACGGGCTGCACTACGCGCTCGGCGACGGGGGCCTGCTCGCCCCGCTGAATGACCTGATCGTCTCCGGTACGGTCGCCCTGTACGACACTGTCTACGCACCCTGGTTCGGGCTGATCGCGGTGCTGCTGGCGATCGTGCTATTCCGGTCGATCTGGCGCGGCGACCTCGCCACCGTCAGCAAACGAGCAGCGTGGGCATTGGCCGGCATCTGGCTGGCGGCCGCGACCTACCTCACCCCGCTGCTCTATACGGAAGTCCTCGACGGCGTCCTTGTTGAAGGCAGTAACCAGGTACGCAGCGGATTCCTGCACGAGGTCGGTATCGGCCAGCAGGATGCGCTGCCGACGCTGCTGCACGAGCAGATCATCTACCGCAATTGGCTTCGCGGGGAGTTCGGCTCGCCGGACGGTCCGCAGGCTGCCCAGCTCGGGCGGGACCTGGTCCGCGCACAGGCCTACAGCAAGCAGGAGATCGCAGCCGGTGCGGACGATCCGAAATCCGGCGTAGCGGACCGCAAGAAGCAGGAGTACAAGGCCATCGCCGACCGGACCGGCAGCGCCTACGGCTATTTCCAGGGCGTGGACGGCAACCGGATCGGCGTCGGGTTCCTCGCCGCCTTGCAGGGGGTGATGTTCGGGCTGTTCCAGCTGCTCGCTCAGGCGGCGTTGCTGCTGGCCCAGGTACTGCTGCGGGTGATAATCCTGCTCGGCCCGATCATCGGCCTGATCGCGATCCTCTACCACGACCTGCTGCGCGGAGTCGGTCGCGCGGTCGGTGCCGCAGTGCTCAACATTGTCGTGCTCTCGGCGCTGGCCGCGCTGCACACGCTGGTGATGGTCTGGGTGTTCGACCCGACTCGCAACATCTCGGTGCTCGCGCAGATGCTGCTCGCGGGGATGATCACGCTGGTGATGCTGCTGGTAGCCCGTCCGGTTCGGCGAATGTGGCAGATGACGGAGCTCGCGGTCGGCGCGGTGGGTGGCGCGTTGCCCGCCGCCCCGCCGGGTGTACTAGCCCGCCTGCGGCGGCGTAGGCCAGGCACCGAGGCCACCGCATCGGAGCGGTTCTGGGAGGAGGCCGGCGCTAGCGAGCCTGACACCGGGGCTACCGGATCGGTATCAGGCACTGTGCTGCGTCCGGAAGCCGGCGCGCCGGTCATAGTCGCGGCGCAGCGGTGGGAGCACCGCGGCGACCCTCCGGCGGCGATCCCGCTACTCGGTCCTGCTGGTTCTCCCAGCCCGAGCGCCGGTGGCGCGGCGCTAGCCGGATCGGGAGCGAACGCGGCGCGGCCAGATCGGTTGGCGGCGCTGCCGCCTGGATTCACCGCAACCGGCCGCGCTCGCACTGGTGAGGAGCCGGTGTACGTGCCCTCGGCGATCGGCGACCCCCGCGGAACACCGCGACAAGCCGATCTAGAAGAGGTGGCTGGACGTCCCGTGTGGGTGGTCTACCGGCCCTCGGCTGGCCTTGAGATGGGCACGGACCGGGTGGACAGCGCTGATGGCTCACGGACGACGGACTGACGGGGGGCGCAGTGCCGATCCGAACTCACCGCGGCCGCGCCGCCGTCTACCGAAAGTTCTGGGGCTGGCCGGTGCGTTCTCCCCGGCACCTCACCGGTACCACGCTGGTAGTGGTGGTGATTGCTGTCGGCCTTTCCCTGGCGCTGCCCGGCAAGCACCAGGGTAACCAGGCCCGCGTAATGCCGCCGGGCAGCCCGCGGGCCGGCTCCTCTGCTTTGGTGTCAACTCCGGCACCGCCCGACGCCGGTGGTGCCCAGGTGACCCGACCACCGGCTCCGAGCGCCCCGGCACCGGCCGCCGCGCTCACCGTCGCGCGCTCCTGGGTGAATGCGTTTCTCACCGTCCCGAAGGGCATCACCTCGCAGCGATGGATCGAGCAGCTACGCCCCTTCACCACCGACGAGCTGTTCCCCGAACTGCGGTCGATCGACCCGGCAAACGTACCGGCAGCGCAGATCACCGAGGCGCCCCGCACGGTCAGCGTGAGCGCTGGTTCGGCCGAGGTGGACGTACCCACCACGGGGGTGGTGGTGCGTCTGCTGCTGGTCTCCACCCCTGCTGGCTGGCGGGTCGCCAGTTACGAGCGGGCAGGCTAAGCCATGCGGCGATGGCTGGTCGGCTTGCTGGTCCTCGGCTTGCTCGGCGGGCTCATTGCGCTGGCCGCGATCTCCTCGTTGCTGGGTGTGGTCGGTTCGGGTGATTTCAGGTTCGGCGCGCCGTGCGGCTCGGTGCTGGCCTCGACCGATCCGCGGGAAGCGCCGCGAGTAGCCGTTCGGGTCAGTGACCTGGATCCGGAGCAACGCGCCATCGTCGAACTGATCATCGCTATCGGCAAGCAACGCAAGCTGCCGCCGCGGGCCTGGCAGATCGCCATCCAAGCGGGGATGACCGAGTCCCGGCTGCACAACCTGCACTACGGCGATCGCGATTCGCTGGGCATCTTCCAGATGCGCCCCTCGCAGGGGTGGGGCACCACGGCCCAGGTCACCGATCCGGTCTACGAGATCAACAAGTTCTACGACGTGCTGCTGACGGTGCCCGGATGGGAAAACCAGCGGCCAGGTGATTCGGCCCAAGACATCGAGCGGTCGGCTTTCCCAGCGCGCTACCACCAATGGGAACCGCTGGCGGTCAATGTGATCGGCGTCGTGGGTGGGGATGTCACCGAGTATGTCCGTGCCTCCTGCACCACGCCGCTGCCGGCGGCTTCGGAGGTGGCAGGGAAAGCGATGCAGTACGCGCTGGGTGAAGTAGGTAAGCCCTACGTCTGGGGTGCTACCGGCCCCAATGCTTATGACTGCTCGGGGCTGATGTTGCGCGCCTACCAATCGGCCGGGGTCACGCTGCCCCGGGTGGCGCGCCAGCAGTACTGGGCCGGTGCCCAGTTGCCGGTGCGCCAGGCGCAACCAGGGGATCTGCTGTTCTGGGGTTATGACACGTCGAACCCAGACAGCATTCACCACGTGGCGATGTACCTGGGAAACGGCCGCATGGTCGAGGCGGCGAATCAAACGGTGCCCTTGCGGCAGCGAGCCGTGAGTTTCGACGAGCATGAACTGATGCCGCTCGCGGTCCGGCCCGGGGTGCCGGTCGCGAAGGCCTGACATCCGGAGGTGACGGTGTACGCATCAGACCCGATCTCACGACCGGCCGGCCGGCCGGCTTCGGCCAGCCCGTTAAGGGATCATCTCGAGCTGGCCAAGCTGGGGGTCGACGAGGGTTACGTCGTGTTGCCCCGGTCGCTGGCCGAGGAGATGCCCTTACCCTGGCAGCAGCAGATGGCCTATCTCATCGATGAGCTGCACAAGACCTATGGCGATCTGCCGTGGCCCGTCTACCGGGTGGTGCCCAGCCGTGTCGAACGCCTCGTCGATCTGGACGAGGCCCAGCTCGCCGAGGCCGGCTACCTGCTCGAAATCGATAGCAGCGGCGAGCTGGTGTATCGGGATCGAAACGATGCTGTGGTGCCCAACCCGCAGTCCACCGAGGTCTTGGTCTCGTGTCTGGACCCGATGCGCAGCCGCCCACCGGCGATCAGCCCCTGACCCCGCCGAGGAGAGGGGGTCAGTGGTAGGAGTGTTCTGGACCCGGGTAAGAGCCTGAGCGGACTTCCTCGGCGAAATGGCTCGCGGCCTCCCGCAGCTCGTTCCCGAGCTTGGCGTAGGTCTTGACGAACCTGGGTACCGGGCCACCAGCTGGGTGGAAACCAGCCATGTCCTGCCACACCATCACCTGCGCGTCGCAGTCCGGCCCTGCGCCGATACCGATCGTGGGCACGGTGCTAGCGGCGGTGATCCGGCTGGCCAGCTCAGCAGGCACCACCTCCAGGACGATGGCGAAAGCGCCGGCCGCCTCCAGCGCCTTGGCGTCCTCCACCATGCGCTCACCGTCCTCGCCGCGCCCCTGCACCTGGTAGCCGCTCAGCGCGTGCACCGACTGCGGGGTGAGCCCCAGGTGAGCCATGACTGGGACGCCCGCCGCGACCAGCGCCTCGACCTGGGGCACCACCCGGTGACCGCCCTCCAGTTTCACTGCATGCGCGCCGGCCTCCTTCAGGAAACGGACCGCGGTCTCCAGCGCCTGAGCCGGGGAGGCCTGGTAGGAGCCGAAGGGTAGGTCGGCGACGACCAGCGCTCGGCGAGCCCCGCGGACCACTCCGCGTACCAGGGGCAACAGTTCGTCGACGGTCACCGGCACCGTGGTGTCGTAGCCGTAGACGACGTTGGCCGCGGAGTCGCCGATCAGCAGCGCGGGGATTCCGGCGGCGTCGAGCAGGGCGGCCGTGGAGTAGTCATACGCGGTGAGCATCGCCCACTTCTCGCCGCGGCGCTTGGCCGCCATGAGGTCCTGGACTCGCACTCGTCTGATCTTGTGGTCGGGGCCGATAGGTCCGCCGTACAGGGCAGGTTGGGCAGTAGCTGCGGTCATCATTGACCGTCCTCCCTCGAGGCCGGCTTGCTCGCCGGTCCCCGGGTCATGCCGGATCGCTTATGTCAAGAGCCTGGCACCAAAGGCGCGGCCTGGCATTAGCGTGCGACGAGACTCACAGCAACCGTATGCGGCCATTGAGATCTGACTCACATATCGTGTGACGGGGATCGTTCGCGCCAGCGGCTGGTGATCGGCAGCCGGCGGTCCCGGCCGAAGGCCTTCAAGGTGATTTTCGTGCCGGGCGGATACTGCCTGCGTTTGTACTCCGCGGTGTCGACCATCCGCACGATCCGTTCGACCAGCTCAGGCGTGAACCCGGCCGCGACCAGGTCACTGAAGCCACGGTCACCCTCCACATAGTCATCGAGCACCTCGTCGAGGAGCGCGTAGTCGGGTAGCGAGTCGGTGTCGAGCTGGCCCGGCCGGAGTTCAGCCGACGGTGGTTTGCCGATCGAGTTCGGCGGGATCGGTGGGGTCTCGCCCCGCTTCTCGGCCACCGCGTTGCGCCACCGGGCCAGCGCCCACACCGCGGTCTTCGGAACGTCCTTGATCGGCGCGAAGCCTCCGACCGCGTCGCCGTAGATCGTCGAGTACCCCACTGCGAGCTCGGACTTGTTTCCGGTGGCCAGCACCAGATGACCGTGCTGGTTGGACAATGCCATCAGGGTCACCCCGCGGCAGCGGGCCTGCACGTTCTCTTCGGCGATTCCGGTCAGGCCGAGCTGACGCACGAAGACCTCAACCATGCCGCCGATCGGCTGGATCTGGTAGTGCAGGCCGGTGCGCTCGGCGAGGTCGGCGGCGTCGGTCCGGGAGTGCTCCGAGGAATACGACGAGGGCATCGAGATCCCGTACACTGCGTCGGCGCCCAGCGCGTCCACCGCGAGCGTGGCGCACACCGCGGAGTCGATCCCGCCGGACAGGCCGAGCACCACCGAGCGGAATCCATTCTTGCGGGCGTAGTCGCGCAGGCCGGTCACCAGCGCGCCCCACACCTCGGCCTCATCGGACACCGGCTCAGGCGCGGGCGCTGCAGGCGCGGGCCGGTAGGCCGGTAGGGGATCCCCGGTGAGAATCACTCGGTGGACGTCGAGCCCGTCGTAGGTGCCCACAGCCCGGCCCGATCCGCCGGGGAGATCCAGGTCGTACGCCAGGAGTTGCTCGGAGAACTGCGGTGCCCGCACCAGCAGCTCACCCCGCCCGCTGACCAGCATCGAGTCGCCGTCAAAGACCAGCTCGTCCTGGGCTCCCACCAGGTTGGCGTAGGCCAGCGGCACACCAGCCTCGGTGGCGCGGCGGGCCACCAGCATGAACCTGGTGTCGTCCTTCTTACGCTCGTAGGGGGAGGCGTTGGGCGCGACCACCAGGTCCACCCCAGCCTGTGCCAGCGCGGTGACCGGTCCACCGGCTTGCCAGATGTCCTCGCAGATCACCATCCCGATCTCCAGGCCGTGTAGCCGGAATATGGTCAACGTGGTGCCGGCGACGAAGTAGCGGCGTTCGTCGAACACTCCGTAATTGGGCAGGTGGTGCTTGAACTGCCGGGCGACCACCCGCCCGCGGTGCAACACCGCCGCCGCGTCGCGGGCACCGTGGACGTCAGAGTCCAGGTATCCGACGACGGTGGCCAGCTCCCCGCAGCCCTCCTCGGCCAGCTGTGCCGCCAGGGCCTGAAGTGCCTGCACCGACGCGGCGACGAAGGACTCCCGCAACGCTAGGTCCTCCACCGGGTAGCCGGTCAGCACCATCTCGCCGAAGATCACGATGTGCGCGCCGGCGGTGGCGGCTTCCCGGCAGCGCGCGGCGATCATCGTGGCGTTGCCCGGGATGTCACCTACGCAGGGATTCACCTGGGCCAGAGCGAGACGCAGCTGCGGCATGCCCACATCATCCACTCACCAGTGCCGCCGCTGAGCGTTCTGCGGGGCTCACTAGGATCGCGCGGATGTCACGCCTGGTGCGCCTGTGCGCAGTGTTGGCGATCGTGTGCGCCCTCTGCGGGTGCGCCGCCGAGGCTGCGGGCAGCCGGTTGCCCGACTCCGACTGGGGGCCGGTGCCGAACTCCGGACCGGTCCCATACCCGAGCGCTGCCACCGGCCGGGTGCCTGCTGGCCTTGAGCGATTCTACAGCCAGCGCGTGAGCTGGGGCGGTTGCCGGCCCTTCGCCACCACCGACCGTGACCGGGAATCCTTTGAGAACCCCATGTTCCAGTGCGCCCGGTTGGAGGTGCCGCTGGACTACGCCAACCCGCAGGGGCGCACGGCGCGGCTCGGACTGCTCCGCCGTCCCGCTGATAACCAGGCGGAGCGGCTGGGTTCCCTGCTGGTCAATCCCGGTGGCCCGGGCGCCTCGGGAATGAGCGCGGTCGCGTCCCTGGCGAAAGCGGTCAACGATACTGATCTGGGCCGGCGCTTCGATCTGGTTGGATTCGATCCCCGAGGGGTCGGCGCCAGCGAGCCCAAGATCGTCTGCCGGAATACCGAGGAAGAGGATGCCGAGCGGCTCGACCTCGACCTGGACACCTCGCCGGCAGGGGTCGTGCAGACCGAGAACGAGAACCGGGCATACGTCGCGATGTGCACCCAGCGGGTGGGCAAGGACATGCTCGCCAACGCCGGTACGAGGGATGTCGCGCGGGACCTGGACGTGATGCGCTCGGCGCTGGGCGATACGAAGCTCACCTATCTCGGTTACTCCTACGGCACCCGGATCGGCACCTCCTACGCGGAGCAGTTCCCGGGCAATGTGCGCGCAATGGTCCTTGATGGTGCGCTGGACCCGAATGGCAACCTGGTGCAGAGTCTGGCGAATCAAGGTGCGGGGTTCCAGCAGTCGTTCGACGCGTTCGTGGGCTGGTGTGCAGCGCAGCCCCAATGCTGGTTGGGCAACACCCCGAAATACCTGGCCAACCGGGGTTTCCAGCACTTGTTGCTGCCGTTGACGGCGGCAGCGTTGCCGGTCGGCGCCCGCAAGTTGTCCTATACCGACGCCACCATCGGCACCCTGCAGGCCCTCTACACCGACCAGCTCTGGCCGAGGCTCAACCAGGGCCTCACCGAGCTGGCCAGCGGCAACGGTTCGACCTTGTTGACCCTTGCTGACATCTACTACCGGCGCGACGCGCACGGCTACTCCGGCAGCCAGGACGCCTTCACCGCAGTGCGCTGCCTTGACGACCCCCCGGTGACGGACCCGGTGCTGGTCCGGGAGGCTGATCGGCGCTACCGGGAGGCCGCGCCTTTCCTGGACGACGGGCAGCCCCCGTCAGCGGCCCGGGATGCCTGCGCTTTCTGGCCGGCACCGCCAACCGGCAAGGCGGATGACGTGGAGGTGGACGGGCTGCCGCCAGTGCTGGTGGTCTCCACGACTGGCGACCCGGCCACCCCGTACGAGGCCGGGGTGGAGGTGGCTCGCCGGCTGCGTGGCAGGTTGCTCAGCTATCAAGGAAACCGGCACACCGTCGCCCTCCAGGGGGTGAAGTGTGTCGACGACGTGGTGACCAGTTACCTGGTCCGGCTGGCGCTGCCGAAGCGCTCGACGCTGTGCGCCACCTGAGCCGGCTCCCGGGTGGCGCTCTTGCGGATCAACAGAGCGCCGAGCGCGCCGAGCAGGCACACCCCAGCGGTGAGTAGGAAGATCTCCCGGTATTGGGTACGCAGCGCGGTCTGCAGCGCGAGCTGGTAGCTGGCCAGCTGCTGTTGGTACTCCGCAGCGCTGACGCCGAAGGGCAGTGGGGTGGCGAGCTCGGCGGTGAGTTCGCGGAAGCGGTGCAGCCCCCAGGCGGACAGTGCTGCGACGCCCACGAGCATGCCGGTCATCCGGGCCACTACCACCGCGGCGGACACCACGCCGTGCCGGTCGGGCGGGGTCGCGCGCAACGCCGCCGCGGACAGTGGCGCGATAACCAGGCCGAGCCCCAAGCCGGCCAGCGCCAGATCGGTGTCCAGCCGGGGCAGGGTGAGCAGGCCGAGGTCGTGGCGGGCCGCCAGGACGTCCGCAGGCCATCCCGCGATCAGCAGGTAGCTGGCCGCGGCCAGCAGCATCCCGGCTACTGCCACGACGGTGTTGCCTACCCGGTTCGCGATCAGCCCACCGGCCAGCGCCCCGATCGGCAGCGCCACCAGGAACCGGACCAGGATCGCGGTGGCCGCACCGGCCTCCCGACCCAGCACCGTCTGTGCATAGAGCTGGACGTCGACCAGGGTCACCAGGAGCGCTGCCCCGGCCGCCAGGCTGACCCACAGCGAGCCGGAGAAAACCCGCCACTGCACCCCGACTGGATCGAGCAGCCGCACGGTTGCCCGGCGTTCCCACAGCACGAACGCCACCGCTGTCACCGCGGCCGCACCCAGCACCGGCAATCCCCATGACGGCAGTACCGCACGTTCGGGATCGGGGTTGTACAGCCCGATCACCAGCAGCCCCAAAGTGATCGCCAGCAGGCCGCCGCCGACGAGATCCAACCGGGTTCGCGTCGACGATCCAGCTGCCGGTTTGGCCCGAGCCGGAACGGCCATTTGCACCGTCACCACTGCGGCGAGCGCAAGCGGAACGTTCACCCAGAACACACCTCGCCAGCCGACCAGCGCCCCCAGCGCGGCGCCGTAGAGCGGGCCCAGCACGCTGCCGAGTTCCTGGGCCGCTCCCAGTGCGCCCAATGCGGTGGACCGGCCACGATCCGGCCACAGGTCAGCGGCCAGCGCCATGGACACGGGCAGCAACGCGCCACCGGCGACGCCCTGCAGTGTCCGTCCCACCACGAGTACCGACAGCGTTGTCGCGACTGCGGTGACCACCGACGCGGCCGCAAAGGCGATCAAGCAGGTTTGCAGCAGTACCCGCCGGCCGAAGCGATCAGACGCTTGACCCAGCAACGGCATCGCAGCGACGTAGCCCAGCAGGAAACCGGTGACGATCGGGGTGGCCCGCTCCAGATGGTTCAGCGGCACCTGCAGGTCGCGGATCATGTCGACCAGCAGGCTGACCACCACATAGGCGTCCAGGGCAGCCAGCAGCGTGACCAGCGCGCCAGCGACCAGCGCGACCCCGCGACGCCGCACCGGGCTGACTGTAGTGCTCATCGACGCGGACCGGCTCAGACCGGTGGGGTGATCTGAACTGGGACGTCGTATTCAGAGAAGTGGGCGGTGACGCTGCCGGTGGTGGTCGGGAATTGGGACTTGATCAGCCGGGAACCCTGGACGGCGACCCAGATCTCGCTGGCCTTGTCCACGGCTAACCCTGGTACCAGGGTGCCCATCGGCTGAGCCGGAAAGGTCACCTTCAGCCGGTAGGTGTCCACGCCGTCGACCTGCTCGCGCTCCTCCGTGGTGACGTCCTTGCCGCTGGCGAGCGCGGCCGCGATGCCCTTATCCGGGTTGAGGATCACCGATGGGTCATATACCGAACCGGCGAAAGACAGCGGCAGCTTCTGGACCGGTCCGGTCGGGGGACGCAGGTAGAGGTCCTGGCCGATGATCGTGAACTGGAGTTCGAGGAGTTGCCTGCCCTCGTCCACCTTGGCGGTGCCCTTGGCGGATCCCTCCCGGGTCAGCTGGCCGTCGGCGGAGCGCAGCTGCACCCCCGGCGTCTCGCCCTGGACGTCGAAGGCGAAGTGTGTGGTGTTCACCCCGCGCATCGCCTTGGCGGTATCGGCGAGCACCGTGGCGCCCTGGGGGAGGTCCGCGGTCTGCCCGCCGCTTCCGATGCTCCCGCCGCAAGCTGTGACGAGGGCGATGATCAGCGACATGATGAGGGCGGCGAACAAGGCGACGGGGCGCATCCTGCCATCGTAGGGGGCAGACTACGGTGCCGTCACCGATTGTCCTCTACCCTGCGCGCTATGGATCGCCAGCAGGAGTTCGTGCTGCGCACGCTGGAGGAACGAGACATCCGGTTCGTTCGGTTGTGGTTCACCGACGTGCTCGGATACTTGAAGTCGGTGTCGGTGGCACCGGCGGAGCTGGAGGGGGCCTTCGCCGACGGCATCGGTTTCGACGGCTCGGCCATCCAGGGCTTCGCCCGGGCATACGAGTCCGACATGATCGCCAAGCCGGAACCCGCCACTTTCCAGGTGCTGCCGTGGGAGAACCCCCGGGGTGAGCACTACTCGGCCCGGATGTTCTGCGATATCACGATGCCTGACGGTTCGCCTTCCTGGGCGGACCCGCGGTACGTGCTGACCCGGGTGTTGTCCCGGGCCGCGGAGGCCGGTTTCACCTGCTACGTCCACCCCGAGATCGAGTTCTACCTGCTGCGCGACCTGCCGGAGAACGGCTCCGAGCCGGTAGCCGCCGACTCCGGTGGTTACTTCGACCAGGCCAGCCACGATGCCGCCCCGCACTTCCGCCGGCATGCCATCGAAGCGCTGGAGCAGATGGGCATCTCGGTGGAGTTCAGCCATCATGAGGGCGCTCCAGGCCAGCAGGAGATCGATCTGCGCTACGCCGATGCGCTCACCATGGCCGACAACATCATGACCTTCCGGTATGTGGTGAAGGAGGTCGCGATCACCCAGGGGGTGCGCGCTTCGTTCATGCCCAAGCCCTACACGGCCCAGCCGGGCTCGGCCATGCACACCCACATGAGCTTGTTCGAGGGCGACCGCAACGCCTTCCACGACGACGACGATCCCTACGAGCTCTCCAAGACCGGCCGCGCCTTCGTCGCCGGGGTACTCCGGCACGCCCGGGAGATCACCGCGGTGACCAACCAATGGGTGAACTCCTACAAGCGGCTGATCATCGGCGGCGAGGCGCCCACGAACGTCTGCTGGGGACACGCCAACCGCTCGGCCCTGGTCCGGGTGCCGATGTACTCACCGGGCAAGGCGTCCAGCCGGCGGGTGGAGATCCGCACCCCGGACTCGGCGTGCAACCCCTACCTGGCCTATGCGGTGATCCTCGCTGCGGGGCTGCGCGGCGTGCAGCAGGGCTACGAGCTACCGCCCCCCGCAGAGGACGACGTGTGGTCGCTGTCCGAGCCTGAGCGTCGGGCCGCCGGATACGCGCCGCTGCCCCAGAACCTCTCCGAGGCACTCGTCGAGATGGAGAACTCCGAGCTGGTCGCGCAGACCCTCGGGGAGCACGTCTTCGACTTCTTCCTGCGCAACAAACGCGCCGAGTGGGACAACTACCGGCGCTACGTCACCCCCTACGAACTCCGCACCTACCTCCCCGTCCTCTAACCCCCGTGTGGCGCCGTGATGCACGGTGTGTGGCGCGCTCGTGCACGCCCCGTCGAGGGCTCACCGGCAAATACTCGATCGACGCAGTTGGGCTGCCCGGGTCACGATTGCCTGGTGGACGTTCGATTGCACGACGATCTCAACGAGTTTGTCGCTCTCACCCAGCCGTTCCTGGAGGCCGATCCGGTCCGCCACACCATCGCCCTCACGGCGCTCGCGATGCTGGCGCGGCTACCCGAGTACGCCGAGGGTCCGCCGATCCTGCTGAGCGTCCACCACGACGACGCACCGGCGGCCGTGGCGGTGTGCACACCGCCACGAGAGCTGATCGTCAGCGGCCTACCCGCTGAATGTGCCGACGAGGCAGTCAAGGTACTTGCGCCGATGTACCCGCGCTTGCCCGGCACAGTGGGACCGCGAACGGGCTGCGAGGTCACGGGACCGCGCTGCACCAGGCGAAGGGCAGCCTGGCGGCGGGCAATGCTGCACTGCTGTGGGAGGTCGGTGGGCAGCCGGTGGCCTGGGCGTCAGCGAGTGTCCCAGTAGCTGGCATGTCGCGGATCGGACCGGTCTACACGGTGCCGCAGCATCGAGGCCACGGCTACGGCAGCGCGGTTACCGCGGCGGCCGCAAGCTGGGCCTTACAGGCCGGCGCCAGGCACGTGGTCCTGAACACGGACCTGTCAAACCCGATCTCCAACGCGATCTATCCACGGATCGGGTTCCGCCCCGTGTACGACGCGGTCGAGATCGCCTTCACACCGGCCCCGTCGGGTTAGCCTGGCGACTGTGAGGACGCGGCTGCTACTGGTGCAACCATCCGACATCGATCCCGCGGAGCGCTTGGGGGAGTGGCTTGCCGATGCCGGGGCGGACCTCATTGTGTGCCGGCCCGCGAGCGACGGGGTCCCCGAAAGGCTTGACGGGGTCGACGCAGTGGTGTGCATGGGTGGCGAGATGGGGGCACACGACGACGCCGACCATCCGTGGTTGGCCGCGCTGCGATGGTTGCTCGCCGACGCGGTTGCGCGCCGGGTGCCAGTGCTCGGCGTCTGCCTCGGAGGCCAGTTGCTGGCGGCGGCCACCGGTGGCGCCAGCCGGCGGGCCCCAGGCGGCCCTGAGGCCGGCACCCTGCTCATCGCCAAGCGGGACGCGGCCGCCCACGACCCGCTGTTCGCGCCGCTGCCGCTGACCCCGGACGTCATCCAGTTCCACCACGACGAGATCCACCGGCTGCCGCTGGGGGCCACCCTGCTCGCCTCCTCCCCGCGGTACCCGAACCAGGCCTTCCGGGTCGGCGCGGCTGGCTATGGCCTCCAGTGTCATATCGAGACGTCGCCGCTTACAGTGCTGTCCTGGGCCCACCGTGACGCCACGGGCGCCTTCCCCGCCGGGCAGCTCGATCCGGATCATCTGGAACAGGTGCACGCCGATATGGCACAGGCGTGGCAGCCATTTGCGGCCCGATTCGTGGGGCTGGGCGCTGGTGCACTGGCCCCGGCTGGCGGATCCGAGGGTCGCCAGCCGTTGCCGTTGCTGGGCAGCTAGCGTCGGGGACCGCTGTGGCAACGGAGGGCAGGCGAACCGGATTCTCCCTGGCGCGGTTGGGTTTGACCGACGACGGCGCCGCAGACACCGTGAGAAGGCTGGGTTGGTGGGATGACGGGCAGCTCCGCCACAACGTCGAGGGGACTTTGTGGGCACTGTCTCGGGCGCCTGACCCGAATCTGGCGCTGCGCACACTGGCTCGGCTCAGCAGGGCAGCTGGGCAGGGATGGGCCGAGTTGAACGCCGCGTTGTGCCAAGACCCGGGTGTGCGCGGGAGGCTGCTCGGGGTGCTGGGCTCGTCGACCGCACTCGGAGATCATCTCATCGCTCACCCGCAACGCTGGCGTGGATTGACCGGTCCAGAGGCGGGCCGGCCGGGCTGGGCGGCCCGCGGCCCCCCCCGGCGGGGCCCCCCCGGGGGGGCGGGCCCCCCCCG
>CAXUFG010000066.1:0-5396 GCA_964250265.1 uncultured Pseudonocardiaceae bacterium
GGCGTGTATCGCGCGGAAGATGTTGTTCCACAGGTTGAGCCATGGTTGGGCGTGGGGCCAGTGCGCGGGCAGCCGTAGGACGGGTCGTCGTTGCGGTTTGACCAGTCGCGCTGGCACGTTGACCAACTGGCGTCGCAGGGTCGCGCCTCGGGCGGACGCGCGGTGGCTCAATGTTGCTGCCGCGCGCAGCAGGTTGTGGGCCATGGCGGCGCAGATCGCCCAGGCTGAGTTCGCGGCGAAATGCCCGGAGGGTAGGTGTACCAGCGGGCCGTCGATGAGGTCGGAGAACACGGTTTCGATGATCGCGTGGCCGCGGGTGGGTGATGTCTGCTTGAGCGGTGGGCTCGGTGTTGTTGGTGAAAAACGGGTGATACCGCCAGACCGGGAACAGCGTGTCTTGGTGGTTGCGGTCGCGGATCCGGCGCACGATCAGTCTGGCGGTGACCGGGTGGGAGGTGCTGGTGAACGCGGTGAAGGCCACCTCGGCAACCTCGGCGTCGGAGATCAGCTCGCCGGTGTCGGGGTCGGTGAGGGCACCGGGGTAGCGCACCGGTGTCCAGGTGTCCTCGGCGATCGTGGCGATCGCGGCGGTCACCGGCCGGTTCTTGGTCAGCACCACCGAGAACCGCGCCCCCGCGTCGAGGCAGGCCTTCACCACGGCGCTGGTGCCGTAGGCCGAATCACCGCGCATCAGCAGTTCCCCGGTCGCGCCCGCGGCTCGGGCGGTGGTGATCGCCTCGGTGACCATGCTGGCCGCGCCCTTACCCGAGCCGACCTTACCCGCGCGCAGCCGGATCCCGGCTACCACCGGCGCGGCGACCGGGGTGCTGATCGTGGTGGCCAGCGGCGAGAGGCCTTTGCGCAGGACCTGGCGACCCGAGACCTTGGTGTGCCCGAAGCTCGCACCTTGTTTGGCGTAGCCATAGACCGGGCGCAGCAGCGAATCGATGTCGATGAACGTCCGCGCATCCGCGCCGGCCAACACCGGGGTCCGCGCGGCGAGAGCGACCAGATGCGCCCGGGCCACCGCAGCGAGTTGTTGGGTGTGTCTGAAGGTGAACTCCCGCAGCAGGATCCCCAAGGTGGTGGGGGCGTAGACCCCGTCGAACAGTGTGGTCATCCCGCCGGAGCGGATCACCTCCAGCTCATCGATGCAGTCGGCTCCGGCGGTCATCCCGGCGATGACACAGGCCAGCTTGCCCGCCGGATTCACCGCGCCTGATCGAACCTTCGACGCCCGGAACCGGACCCGCCCGAGCAACGGCCCCAGCCCGGTCTGCTCGGCCAACGACCACACCGGCACCAGCCCAGCACACGACACGAGACTTCGTTCATCAAACCGTGCCGCATCAGCCGACCATCCATGCGAAGATCTCACCGAAAGTGCCCCCCGCAGCGCGGATCATCGAGTCCTAGACAAACCCGATCATCCCAGCTCAGAGGGCACTTTCCCCATTCACACGCCGCTCACTGACACCATTCGTCCACAGATCCAGGCTTAGTGCTACGCATCCCGCTCGCCCTGATTGCCTTCCCGAACGGTTGCGAAGCACTCGCAGACCGATACCCCAGCCGTCGAGCGCCAAAGCGACGTCGATGAGGATGCCCACGATCGGTTGAGCCGGTCCAGCTGGGCGATGACCAGGATGTCGCCGCCCCATCGCAGCGCCGTGGGGCGCAACCGCAGAACGGATCAGTCAAGAGACAATCACTCAACACGAGTGATCATGGCGGCTCTGACCCCAGCCTTGATCATCGGAGTGTGCGCCGTGTCCGCTTGCCCATCCCCACCGGACACGGCTTGAGGAGCTGAGGTCAGCCGGGCGCGGAGCGTGAGTCGGCTCGCCATGTTCAGCTTCACCTCGCCGTAGGGCAGCACGTGCGACCAGAACAGCGGAGTAAGACCGCGGTGGTCTTCGGGGGTGAGCACGTCGGCCCACTCCGGGTCGCGAGAGGGCCTCGATCATCAGGTTGTTCACCAAATCCTGCTCGTCACCGACCAGCGTCCAGCGATCGATCAGCTCATCCTGATCTAGCTCCCGCACCACGCGCGGAAGCTACCCTGGTGACACGTTCCTTTCGGCACCCCATGTCGTCGGCGATCGTGGACTGCAGCGTGATCGCGATTCTCTTGGCGTAGAGGAGTGATCACGCACTGGTGATGGCTTGGGGGAAGGTGAACAACCGGTCGGGGTCATAGCGCAGGGCGATCTGGCGTAACCGGGTCAGGTTGTCGCCGTAGTAAGCGTGCGCCCAGTTCGGCATGCCTATCTCGATGTAATTGACGTATCCCCCGCCGCCGACGATGCCGGTCAGCTGGTCCCGCATCTGGGCCACCGACGAGGCGGCGGCAACTTGATCGGCTGGCGACGTCTTCAGGTAGATCTGCATAGTGGCCAGTGCGCCTCGGTGCGGAAACGCCGTGTCAGCCGATGTCACTCTGCTGATCGCGCCGCCGAGGCTGTCGATGATCACGAAGACGGTCCGCCCGTCGAATACGGAGTCGATCCGGGCAGGGTCCGCTGGCCCGGTCAGCACCCGCGACGAGGCCACGAACGCCTCACGATTCCAGTTCGTGCCGCTGGCCTGGTCGTGACATTCGGTGGTTGATTTGTTCGAGCAACCGGCGAAGTAGGCCATCCCGTCGAGATAACCGTGCTCAGCAAGGGTGCGCGCCGTCGGCTGATTGCCGATCCGGTGGATCAGATCAGTGAGCAACGGATTCAGCGTGCTTTCGCTTCCGATATAGCAGCCGATCACAGTGCAGCGTGACGGGCTGCCGCCGATGATGTCGCAACTCGACGACAGCTCGTCGGGCATGCCGATGATCCACTGCTGCCATCCGCCGAGCATTTCGGGCACTGAGCCCGCCGGGAAATCGAGCGAGAACACGGTCAGTAGCGGCGCCGGCACGGTGTCGAAGGTGAAGGACGTGACGACGCCGAAGTTCCCGCCACCGCCACCCCGCAAGGCCCAGAACAGATCGCGCTCAGCCGACGCTGACGCCACGCGGGACGTGCCATCCGCGGTGACCACGGTCGCCGACACCAGCCGGTCGCAGGTCAGCCCGTACTTGCGAGACAGCATGCCGATCCCGCCGCCGAGCGTGAGTCCAGCAATACCGACCGACGGGCACGTGCCGACCGGAAGGCAGCGCCCGGCACCCGCTAGGGCGGTGTAGATGTCGATCAGCCGAGCGCCGGCACCGATCACCGCAGTGCCATCGGAGTTGACCTGCACGCTGGACATGCCGGACAGATCGGCAATCAGCGCGCCGTCCGGGGTCGAGTAGCCGACGTAGCTGTGCCCGCCGCTACGAGCTGCGATCGGTGCCCCCGCCGCAGCGGCGGCCGACACGCACGCCTGCACGTCCTCGATGCGCCTGCATTGCGCGATCGCGGCCGGTGCCCGGTTGTCGAACAGCGAGTTGAACGACCTGCGTGCGAGGTGGTAGTCGGGCTGCTCCGGGGTGATCAAGGGACCGGACAGCCTCCTAGCCAGCGTGGGAAAGTCGATCGGTGCGTGAGCCGCCCCGGCGAGCGACGTGGGGCGTGTGCCCCCGCAGCTGGCCAGCGCGGCCGCGGTCGCGCCACGGCCGGCGGCATGTAGAAACGCGCGCCGGTTGATTGGCACGGCGCCGAGACCTCCTTCAAAGCCGTCCGCAGCGGGCCGGAGTTGATCAACCCTAACGTGTGCGCACTCTACCGGACCGCTGGCATGGCATGCCTCGGAATGGCTGGGGCTTGACGGCCGCTCCGCGGCGGTGGTCGCCGATCGGCTAGGTATTTCGGCGGTTGCGGTTGGTTCGGCATATGCGGGCGCGCGGGGCGCGGCGGTGTGTTCAGACGAGGCTGGGACCGGTTTACGGCGATGTTCGCTGCCCCGCTGGCCGTCGCCCATTTCGGAGACGATGGAATGACCAAGCGAATAGGCCATTGCGCTGACATCATTTCGGCGATCAGTGGGGTTCGGGCAATCTCGCCGGTGAGCACGATGGCGTCCACATCAGTACCATTCTCGCGCGCCCTAATCATGAGGTGAGCAATCGCGGATAGCCCTGCGCGGATCGGCTCGCGTGCCAGCGCTTCGAACTCTGCGCGCACGACCCGCGCAGGGACACGCCGTGCGGGCAGGCGAACATCGACGACGGTGGATGTGTTGTGAACCAGGTCTTCGCGCGCTCGTCGGCAGTCAGCGACGACGGCCCGCTTGGCGGAGTCGGGTAGGTCTGCGGCAGGGAGGTGGCCACGCACCTGCTCGATCACGAACCTGGCCAGCGCGCGGTCGAGGCCGGCGGACCCCAGATCATCAGTTCGCCAGGTCGCAGCGAGGCGCCCCACGTGGTTCTCAGCGCCGGTCACTAGGGCGACCTCGGTGCCGTCGCCACCAATGTCGGCAACGATGACAGTCTCGGAAAACCTGATCATCCCAGCGGCAACCGCCGCCGTAACGGTCGCAGTCGGGCTATTCACCAGCGATGTCGGCACTCCCTCGGCTTCGGTGCAGGTCAGCGCGGAATACAAGATCGATCTCTCGTACGGGCCCCAGCCGCTAGGGTGCGCAATGGCGAGTTGCGCGATGCTGGAACCAGCTGCGCAATCTCGGAGGATGGCTCCGATGGTCATAGCCACTAGGTCCGCTCCTAGACGGATACTGCCGTCACTGCCCACCACCGGTACCGGGTCACCGACGCGGCCGGTGAAGTCACGGAACACCGCACCAACGCCCGATGCGGCGAACTGCTCAGCCTGAGCCCCGACCGCTACGCCCCGGGGGGTGATCATCAGGACCGCTGGCACAGATACGCGATGGGATGTTGAACCGAGCGTGTCCGCGCTAGCCACCACGGCGCTGACCGAGCCCCCACCCATCGCCACACCTACACAGAGACTCATTCCTCGCTCCGATCGTCTGCTGACCTTGCGCTATGCCGCGCAGATGTCTCCTAGCTGGACGGAACCTAGCCGGGAAAACACCGGATTAGCTTGGTGTTGGCTGTGTATTGCCTGTGAGCGATTAGCAGCTGAAGTGGTCGGTCGAACACGGACGGTATACCCAGCAGACACCCAGCGAAATCACAGGAACCGGTCCTAGCGTCGCCTCCGAATTCGCCCGGGAATGGGGCGATCACGAGGAGGGAACGGGAAATGGCTGATCGGATGACCATCGATGGACTTGTGGATCTCGAGGTTCGAGGCGAGCACATCGCCGCGGAACTGTTGCGGGATGTGGCCGTGGCGCATGGCGGAGCCTGCGCTCCAACCGCAGACCTAGGTTCATCTTTCCGGAACATTGATGAGCGCTGGCATGAGGAGCATGACGGGCAGCGTGATTGGGCATGGCACGGAGATCACCGCCCGGACCGCGACCACGACCGCCACGAAGACCGGGACCGG
>CAXUFG010000066.1:5496-23404 GCA_964250265.1 uncultured Pseudonocardiaceae bacterium
GCACGGAGATCACCGCCCGGACCGCGACCACGACCGCCACGAAGACCGGGACCGGAACCGGGACCACGACCACGACCGCCACGAAGACCGGGACCGGGACCGGGACCACGAAAACCACCACCCAGGCCGCGACCATGAAGAGCGGTCTGACCGGCCTGATCAGCACAACCAGGAATCCGGCCACGCCTGGGCCGGTGGCCATGGCTACCACGCGAACGGGGACAGCGACGCTGACGGTCGCCCGAACGCTTGGCACACCGACCGGTTTCAGGACCGAGGTGATAGCGACCGCGGGCAGAGCGGGATCGGTCGCTCCCACGGTCAGGTTCACACCGTGGGCCGCGACGTTGACGACCGGTCCGCCCCCGCGCACGTCCACACCGGTCGTACCGCTGTCGACTACGGCCAAGACCGTAGCGGCACCGCCCAGGGCGGGCACGGCACCCACCCAGCCGGTGCCGAGCAGTACGCCCATGCTGCGGGCGTCCACGCTCATGGACCGTCCACCGGTACCAGGGTGCAAGCGGATGGGCACCATTCAATGTCGGTTCAGCCGGGCGCACCAGCACCGTATTCAGCGGCGGCCTTCTCCTCGGGTCTCTCAAGCCTGCCGAGCAGCGGTTCGCCCAGTCTCTCGCCGTCGTTCTCATCCCCGCTGAACCAGCCGGTCAACGCCTCCACGGCCCCAGCGAACGTCGCGGCCGCCAGCACGACCAGCGCGGTGACCAGCCAGCCGGTCGCGACCACCCCGGTGAACTCAGCGGCGGCATCCCACCCGACCTCCCAGCCGCTCACCACGACTGTGGAACGGTCGTCGACGGTGAGCACCGGGTTCGCGCCGCACGCCGATCTTGGCGGCCCAACCTTTTCCCACGCGGCTGGCACGACTTCTCGGGGCGCCACCGCCGAGCCAGCACAGCACGGCACGGGATCTGGTAACGCCGCGGGCAGATCCTCGAACGGAGCTTCCACAGAGCCGAGCAGCAGCGCGTCGACCACCGATTCCACAACGAGGTCCATCACGCCGGGCACCCACGCTCCGGCCGCAGACCTAGGCGGTTCGACGACCACCGGTTCCGACCACGTCCACCCGCGGATCGCTCCTGACCCCGGCAGGTCGACCGAATCCACGGGACCTACCGCTGCGCCGCACGCCCATACCTCGGGCGGCCAGTCAGCAAACGGGCAGGTCGCGGGGCAGTCCACTGGCGAGCCAGGCACCACCGCGGGTGCAGCTAGCACCGCTGCTGGCTCCACGAGCCACGCTGCCCCTGGTACCGCATCGAGCCCGGGGGCGGAAACCAGCACGCATCCCTCGTCGGCTATCTCGCCAGCAGGATCCGCGACCGGCGGGCACGCCGCGCCCACCAGTACCTCGGGCCCGGCTAGCACTGCACCGGGCTCGACGAGCCACACCGCCCCTGGTACTGCGCCGAGCACGGGCTCCGGACCTAGCCCGCACCCCGGCTCTGCTACC
Source organism: uncultured Pseudonocardiaceae bacterium (assembly GCA_964250265.1). Classification (GTDB taxonomy): domain Bacteria; phylum Actinomycetota; class Actinomycetes; order Mycobacteriales; family Pseudonocardiaceae. The sequence continues at coordinate 6,974 of CAXUFG010000066.1, forward strand.
ACCGCGACCCCCACCACCGGGGCACACGCTGCGCCTGCTCCCACGCCCAGCGTCGGTCCGCACCCTACGACCGCTTCGACGTCCAGCATGGGATCTGACCTCAGCTCGCACAGCGAAAGTACGAGTGCAGGAACCGTGGCCATGCCGGAAAGCGATCACGCCGGGTTGTCGTCTACCTCGCATGGGCTCTCCAGCGGGTTGGCGACGAGCGCAACTCCCACGGACGTCACGACCGATCACCCGACGACCGACCACACCGCACTCGTCCATCACTGATCACCGCCGGTCCGCGCCGGGGCTCCTGGCGCGGACCGGTCCGGTCGTCCACGCTCCGCATCGAAGGAGAACCCCAGATGTCCGTTATGACGGATGCCGCGGCCCGAACCGGCTCACATACCGGATCCACCGCGGCCATGACCGAGTTGCTCGACCACCTGCGTGTGCTCACCGACGCCGCGGGACGGCCGGACCTCGGCTCCCACCTCGCTCAGGCCCGGACCCGGGTGATGGACCCCCGGCTACGCATCGTGCTGACCGGGCAGACCGGTCAGGGTATGAGCTCACTGGTCGAGGCGATCATCGGCGCGCCGCTGACCGCAACCGGAACGGGCTCGGCTGACCCGGTAGTCGTCACCTATTCCGACTCCGACTCCGTACGGCTGGTGACCTCCGGCGCCGGGTTGGTACCCCGCGTCGAGGTCGGCGCACCGAACGATCTCCTCGCCGAAGGTGTTGTGGTCATCGACACCCCGGGAACCTCCGGCATGGACTCAGTGCGCGCGGGCGCGGTGCTGTCCTTGCTGCCTGGGGCCGACGCGGTCCTGTTCGTTTCCGACGCCAGCCAGGAGTACACCGAACCGGAGATCGCGTTCCTACGCCAGATCCGGCAGCTCTGTCCCACCGTCATCGGCGTGATCACCAAGATCGACCTCTACTCGCGGTGGGCCGATATCCAACGTGCCAACCGCGCCCACCTGACCAATGCGGGCCTGGACATCCCCCTGGTGCCGCTGTCGGCAGTAATGGCTGAGACCGCCCTGCGCTGCGGGGACACCGAGCTCTCGGTCGAGTCGGGCGTGCCGCAATTGGTGGAGTTCCTGCGCCACCGCGTCGTCGGCGAGGCCGATGTGGTGCTGCGAAACGCAGTGATCAACGACGTTCGGTTCGTCTCAGATCATCTGGCGATGGCGCTGAACGCGGAGCTGGATGCTCTGCACGATCCCCGCTGCGGAGCCGAGCTCATCCAGCGGTTGCACGACGCTCGGGAGGCCGCCGATCAGCTGCGGCAACGCGCGGCGAACTGGCACGTGGTGCTCGGCGACGGCGTGACGGAGCTGAGCGTCGACGTGGAGCACGACCTGCGCCACCGGCTGCGCAGCGTTCTGCGGGAGGCTGAGGCGGACATCATGCCTTCCGACCCGGCGAAACGGTGGGAGGAGTTCGGTACCTGGCTGCACGGGCGCATCGCTGAATCCGTCCAGGACAACTTCATTCTGGCTCATACCCGCTCCCATGATCTTGCTGAGAAGGTGGCCACCCGCTTCGCAGACGACGGTCAGGTAGCGGTCCCGGAGCTCTACCTCGACCGCATCGGCGCGATCCTCGACCCGGTCAACTCCCTAGAATCGCTGGATAGCCGCAAGGCCGGGATTGTGCAACGAGTGCTCACCAGCATGCGCGGCTCCTACGGTGGCGTCCTGATGGTCGGGCTGATGACCAGCCTCGCGGGCTTGGCTCTGGTGAACCCGTGGTCGATCGGGGCAGGGGTGTTGCTCGGCGCGAACACGTTCTGGGAGGACCGCAAGTCACATACCTCCCGGCGCCAAGCCGAAGCCAAGGCCGCGGTTGCCCGCCTGATGGACGACGTGATCTTCCAGGTCGGCAAGGAGTCAAAGTACCGGCTCCGCGAAACCCAGCGCACCCTGCGTGATCACTTCGCGATGATCGCCACAGAAATGCTGCGCTCGGCCGACGACGCACTGCGGGCCGCCCAGGAGGCCAGCCAGGTCCACGCCAATCACCGCGCCGACCGGATCGCCGAGGTGCAGAATGGCCTGAGCGACCTCCGCCAGCTGCGGGTCCGGGCTGCCGCGCTGTCCGGCGCCCACGTCATGGGAACGGACCGATGAGCCCTTCCAACCGGGTGACGAGCACCATCGATCTGGCCCGGATGCTCATCCGCGACGCCCGCGCCGAGCTCCACGCCGACTCCCGGATCAGCGCCGATGTCGATGCCGAGCTAGCGACATGCCAGCGCCGGCTCGACGAGCCGCTGCGGGTCGCGCTCGCCGGAACCCTGAAGTCCGGCAAATCAACCCTGCTCAACGCCCTTGTCGGGGAGGAGATCGCGCCGACCGACGCCACCGAGTGCACCCGCGTGGTCACCTGGTTCTCCCGTTCGGCTGGGCCCCGCATTGATCTCACCCACGACGGAGGGCGGCACACCTCGCTGCCGGTGCGGCGGACCGATGGCCAGCTCACCCTTGATCTCGGGCCGGTGACAGGGGACCGGGTGGAGCGACTCGAGGTCGGCTGGCCCTCGTCGCTACTCGATCAGTACACGCTGGTCGACACCCCCGGGACCTCGTCGAACTCCCGCGACGTCTCCGCACGCACCCACGCTTTTCTCACCCCCGAGCAGGGGACCTGCGAGGCCGACGCCATCGTCTACCTGATGCGCTCCCTGCACAGCGCCGATGTGACGCTGCTGCGCAGGCTCCACGAGTACGCGGGCACTGGACGGGGCGCGCTGGGCATCGTCGGGATCCTGTCTCGCGCCGACGAAACCGGCGGCGGGCGAATCACGTCACTCGACGCCGCCCGAGGGGCGAGTGCCCAGCTGCGCACTGCCCACGAGCTCGACGGTCTGCACCGGGACTTCCTCGCCGTGTCCGGGTTACTCGCGCTACGAGGCAGAACGCTGCGGCAACGCGAATTCATCACGCTGGACCAGCTCGCCGCGCTGTCTCACGACCTCCGCGAAGCAGTCCTCATTTCTCCCGGTCGCTTTGTCACGACCGATTTACCGATCCCGGCGCCCGACCGGGAGCATCTCTTGACGTCCTTCGGCATGGTCGGCACCCGGATCGCCATATCGCTGATCCACTCCGGTGCCCGCGACGCACCCGCGCTCGCTGCGGAGCTGGTACACCACAGTGGGCTGGACGAACTACACCGGACCCTCAGTACTCGCTTCGGCAGCCGCAACCGCCAGCTGAAAGCACATTCAGCGCTGCGTGCCCTGCGGGGGATCCTGCTGCGGCACCGCAGTCCCCATACGGTGCGGTTGTTCAGATCGGTCGACCGGGTCCTCGCCGACAACCACGCCTTCACCGAGCTACGGGTTCTGGCTGGACTCGCCGCCCTACCGGTGCCAGGGCCGACCCGCAACGCCCTCGATCATGTACTCGGCGGCCGCGGCACCTCACCAGCAACCCGGCTCGGCCTGCCACCCGATGCCACCGCGCCCCATACCCGTGCAGCCGCGTTCCACGCCATTCAGTACTGGCGCGACCAGCTCGACGAACCGCTCCTGGACCAACCCACGACCCAGACCTACCGAGCAGCAATCCGGAGCTGCGAAGCGATCATCGCGCAGTGACTGTCCCGGCTCAACAGCCAACTGTCGGCTAACATTCTCTGCCTTAGTTTACTTCCCCCGCCGCATCAACTGGTACACCTCCCTCAGGTCGGCCGCTTCCGGCAGACCTTGGGCCTCGATAGTCCGGACTACCTCAAGCGCCCGCCAGTGATTCGAGGCCACCAGGCGGCCGGACAGCATGGACGCCTGAGCAACGGCGCAGGCTTCATCGAGACGGTCGGTGAGTAACAGGGCCCCCGACATTTCAACTGGAGGCATCTCATTCGGGCTGTCCGGTACGGACACCAGCAGTCCGCCCACCACGGTATTCCTGGCCGCCGCCGACGGATCCTGGTGCGAGGTCGCTGAGGACCGTCAGGTCCGGGAAGCCGGACCCCACCAACTATGGCGCATCATCGAATCCGCATATGCCACCTGGCTACGTATGGGTCAGCCTGGGTGGGAACGGTTTGGGCTGACGGTCCGACCCGACAGACAGTGGGTGTGGCTGGACCGGCCAGACAGCGACATCCGCTGGACTCTGGTCTAGTCCAAGGGCTTCCGTCGCGGCCACAATACTGCGACGACCACCCCCGGCCACCGGGGAGGCACCAACCAGGATCTAGCTCTAACCCTGCTCCACTCCCGTTCTCTCACGCTTGGCCGACCTATGGGTTGGCTCACGCTTCGCAGATGGCGCTCGCGCCACCGCGGGGCGACACCATTGGCCTGACAGACTCTGCCGGAGTTGAAACCTCGGCGGCGATGTGGTGCCAGCCCGGGCCGGTTGGGTGGCTTAGCCGGTAGAGGCGGGCGTAGCTGCCGTTTCTGGCGAGCAGCTGCCGGTGGGTGCCGGTCTCGGTGATGCGGCCGTGGTCGAGGTAGATGATCTGATCGACGTCGGTGACTGTGGCCAGATGGTGCGAGATGACGATGGTGGTCCGCCCGGTCATGAGGCGGCGCAGCGGAGTCAGGAGGCGTGCGCTGGCGTCCGCATCGAGGCCGGTGGTGGGTTCGTCGAGGATCAACACGGGCGCGTCGCGGATCATGGCACGAGCGATGGCGATGCGTTGACGCTGCCCACCGGATAGCAGCCGGCCGCGTTGCCCGACCCGGGTGTCATACCCCTGGGGTAGCGCGGTGATGAACTCGTGGGCGTCGGCAGCCACCGCAGCGGCCACCAGCTCGTGCTGGGTGGCATCCGGGCGGCCGGCGAGGATGTTCTCTGTGACGGTGCCATCCAGCAGCAGGGTCTCCTGCAGCACGACGGCCATGTTGGCGCGGAGTTGGTCCGGGTCAAGATCTCGTGCGTCGATCCCGTCCAGGCGAATCGCTCCAGTAGCGGGATCGTGCAGCCGAAGCAGCAGCTTTGTCAGCGTGGTCTTACCTGCTCCGCTGGCTCCCACCAGCGCGAGGCTGCGCCCTGGGGGCACGGTGAAGCTGACCTCGCTCAGCGCGTTGGCAACGGTATCTGGGTAGCGGAAGCTCACCCGGTCAACCGAGAGCTCTCCACGAGGGCGACGCAACCGGACCGGGTGGGTGGGAGCGCGAACCTCAGGCTGGGCCTGGAGCAGGTCGATGATGCGTTCGGCGCTGGCGGCGGCCGCGTAGACCGTGTTGGACAGCTGGCCGAGGCCGCGGACCGGACTGTAGAGCTGGGAGAGATAGACCAGGAACACCAGCAGCCCGCCCAGCGTGATGCGGTTGCTGGTCAGCTCCCAGACCCCCATCCCGATGATGACCATGACCCCGGCCACCTCGAGCAGGTCGATCAGCGGCGAGAAGACCGCGCGCAGGCGGGTAGCAGCGAGTTCCGCCCGGACACTGCCCAGGCTCTGGTCGGTGAATCGGGTGATCTCATCGTGCTGACGGCCGTAAACCTGGATCAGGGTGGCGTTGCCCAGGCTCTCCTCAGCAATCGTGCTGATCGAGCCGTTGCGCTGACGGACTTCCCGGGATGCGGCTTTGATCCGCTGGGAGAAGAAGCGGGCGACAAACCAGCACACCGGCACCGCGACCAGGGATGCGAGTGCCAACTGCCAGTTCAGGTAGCACAAGACCCCAGCGAATAAAATGATCTTAACGGCCTGCGCGATCGTTTCCGTCACCCCGGCGAGCATCAGGTTCTCAATTGCGCTTACATCCCCCGTGAGCCGGCTAAGAATGTCTCCCAGTGGTCGGCGGTCGAAAAAATCCACCGACAGGGTCTGTAGATGAGCGAACACGCGGGTCCGCAGCCGGTGCAGGAAATTCTCACCAATCCACGCGGTGAGGTAGCCATCGGCAAACTCCACGGCTCCGACGAGTACGGCGATTGCGAGGTACGTGACAGCAATCGGTCCGAACGCAGAGAAATTGCGAACCGCCAGCACGTTGTCGATCAGGAGTTTGAACAACCAGATCGTGGCGGTATCGAGCAGCGGCGCCACCACGACCAGGGTCAGACCGAGTGCCAACCAGAACCGAAACGGGCGGGCGTCGGGCCAGAACCGGGTGAAAATATCCCGCGCGCTCAAGGCGGGAGCGGCCTGCGCCATGCCATTCACATCGACCAGCGCTACCGGTCTGATCAGCCACTTCACCAGCTCCCGAGGCGATCGCATCCCAGTCTCCCCCTCATCCCGGGGGGCTCCCCCTTCGCGGGCGTGCGAAGGGGGAGCCCCACCAGTCAATGACTCACCGCTACCTGCGGCACTTCCTACGCTGGTCGTCGTTGTCGCGCCGACGGTCGTCATCACCGCGCCAGCGGCGATTCTCGTCCTTGTCACGACGCCAGTTCCAAGGTTGTGCGCTCATCTCTTACTCTTCCCTTCCTCCTTGAGAAAAACGCTCTGCTGCGTTCTTCTTCTCGTCTTTACACCACCCCACCGATCGACCCAGCGCGCGTTATTCAGAGCGAAAGTCCAGCTCTTCACAGCAAGACTTCAGCTATTTACGAGCGCAGTAAACAATAAATATCGGATCTGGGTCAAGTCAAGCACTTTGGTCAAAATCAGACCAGTGCGATCGCCTGAACCGTGTTTATCGCCGAACAGTGGAATAGTCAGCTGGACTGATAACCATGGAGATTCTTCGCCGACATTGACGGAGGTGCAGTCAGGAAGCGCCCGTTTCTCGTTGTAGACCGGCACCACCACGTCCACCGTGGCCGTCTGTCCCACCGTCCACCGTCTCGCATCGACGCCGGGAGCAACCGGCGTTCCCTCGTCGCCACCACCATCACCCTCACCTCGCCCAGGAGAGCCGTTCGAAACTTGCACTGCTAGTTATGGCCCGTTGAGGTGTGAGCAACCTGCACACAACCTCACAGTTTCCTGGGAGACGGCCACGGACGGTGACAGCCAGCTCTACAACCCGTGCTCAGCGACCCCATCGGTAGCAAGCCGGGTCGCGTCCCTTCCGTGTCATCGAGCACCGGGCAGGCTGTCGGCTGCCTCGTCCGATGAGTTTTGCCCACGGGCGCGGTCACTTCCTACATCCGGGACCGACCCGGGACGAGAAGGGACGACCGATGCCGAAGACCATCCCCTGCCTGTGGTTCGACGGGCAGGCCGAGCAGGCGGCAGCGCACTACACCACGATCTTCCCCCACTCCGAGGTCCTCGGGGTGACTCGCTACGGGCCCGACATGCCCGCGCCCGAGGGCAGCGTCATGACCGTGAGCTTCAGCCTCGACGGGCAGCGTTTCGTCGGGCTCAACGGTGGGCCGCAGTTCACCTTCAGCGAGGCCATCTCCTTCCAGATCCTCTGCGCAGACCAGGACGAGGTCGACCACTACTGGGACCGGCTGTCCGAGGCCGGTGAGCAGGGGCCGTGCGGATGGCTCAAAGACCGGTTCGGCGTCTCGTGGCAGGTCGTGCCGACCATGCTCTTCGAACTGATCGACGACCCTGACTCAGACCGGTCGCAGCGAGCTACCCAAGCGATGCTGAAAATGGGCAAGATCGAGATCGCGGAACTACTACGGGCAGCTGATCAGCCACCAGCTGGTGGTTCCTGACCCGAGAATCCCGCGCCCGATGGATGGGTGGTTCGGCGGTTCAGGTCTGCAGCAATCGCAGCAGTGCACCCTCCAAGCTGGTCCTGACGTCCTCATCGGTGAGGTCGATGGTTCCGGCTCGGCGCACCGCTGCCAGGATCGTTCTGCCTTCGACGTAGTGCTCCAGCACGCGCGGGTCCACGTAGGAGGCTTTGGCCACGGCGCGGGTGTTCCCGAGGTGCTCGGCGACTTCGTCCAGTGCGGCGTTGATCGCCCGGGCGCGGCCGCGCTGTGATGTCGGTACACCGCTGGAAGCGGCTTCGGCGAGCACGACCGCGGCCAGCACCGTCGCATTCCAGGTGCGTAAGTCCTTGGCGCTGAACTCGCTACCGGCCAGTTCCTTGAGCCGGGCATTGATGTCCTCGGCGGATACGTCGTGCCAGCCGTGGCCGGCGCGGTAGGCCAGCAGATCCGCACCGCCGCCGTGGCGCCGGAGTAAGGAGCGCACCACTGCGTGCAGCGCCGGGTCCCGTAAGGTGATCGTCCGCTCGATGCCACCCTTTGCGGGGTAACACAACTCGATGCCGCCGCGCCGAAGCCGCACATGCTCGCGGCGCACAGTGGCCAGGCCAAAGCTGCCCTCGTCCTCCCCGGGGCCCGGCGCGTACTCCTCACCACCAACCCGGAACACGCCGATGTCGAGCATCCGCAGCGCCGCAGCCAACACCCGGTCGCAGCCCAGACCGCGGCCGTCGAGCTGCTCGCCGATCTGCGACCGCACCGCAGGCAATCGCCGGCCCAGCCGTAGCACCCGGTCGTGCTTGTCCGCGTCGCGGCGCCGCCGCCACTCGTCGTGGTAGCGGTACTGGCGCCGACCTGCGTCATCGGTGCCCACCGCCTGGATGTGGCCGCCCGGCAGCGCGCAGATCCAGACGTCGCACCAGGCGGGCGGCACCGCCAGGGCCCGGATCCGCGCCACGGTGGCCGGATCGGTGATGGGGGCACCGTCCTGGTCGTGGTAGCTGAAACCGCGCCCACGGCGCCGACGAGAGTATCCCGGGCCGCTGGGCTCAACTCGCTGCAACCGCACCAGACCTCCATCGCCGTGTTGCACCAGCCACCGATCAAGTACCCCGTTGGCGCCTGAAGACGACCGACACGGGGAAAGAACTGTGACCTGACTCGCAGCGACATGTGCGCTCTCTCGTCAGATGATCGGTGAACCGCCGGTCACCCCGAGGACCTCCGAGGTCATCTAGCTCGATTCCTGGGAGATGAGGAACACGTAGAACGGTGCGAGCTCGACCGGCTGCGCCGCCCGCCCCAGGGGCGCCTGCGCACCGAATGACTTCAACGCGTCCTCCGGCATGGTGGCGATCTGGTATGCCGCATTGCTGACCAGAACATCGATCTGCCCGAACTCCCGCACGGCGCGGTCGACCAGCTCGCGGCAGTGCTGCTCGTCACGGAGGTCACCGGGCACCGTGATGGCCTAACGGTCGGCGTCGGAGACCCAGCGGGCGGTCTCCCGCGCATCGTCCTGCTCGGCCTCTAAGCAGGTGATGAGCACGTCCGCCCCTTATCGAGCAAACGCGATCGCCACCGCCCGACCGATGCCGGAGTCGCCGCCGGTGATGACGGCCTTCTTGCTCGTCAAGCGGCCGGTGCCCCGGGTAGCTGCGCTCACCGTGGTCGGGCCGCACGTCCATATCTGCGGTACGGCCCGGATACTCCACCGTCCGATCGCCGCTACCCGGCGCCCCATGCTGCTCCGTGGGATCCTGCTGGGTGAACTGGTCCTGGCTCACGGTAGGTCTCCGCTGGTCGTGGTCGGTTGGTCAGCCGCTCAGTGGCGGCGATGACCTCGGTTGTAGTGATGCGCAGCAGGCCCGGATCGGGACGGTCCGCGAAGGTGTCGCCGGTGCGGCCGGCCCACAGCGCAACATGCTGCGGACGCTGCGGAGGCGGCCCCCAGTGCTGCGGGGACACCGGGCCGAAAAGCACCACTGACGGCGTGCCGTAGGCGGTGGCGAGATGGGCGATGCCGGTATCACCACACACGACCAGTGAGGCCTCGGCGACCGTGGCGGCGAGCTGGGGCAGCGTGGTGCGGCCGGCGAGCACCGCCTCGTCGGGCAAGCCGGCCGCGGCGGCGAGGTGGGTGGCAAGAGCCCGCTCGGCCGGGCTGCCGGTCACTACCACCCGTTGCCCGTCTCTGGCCAGCCGGAGAGCGACCGCCGCATACCGGTTGACGGGCCAGTGCCGCGCGGTGAATCCGCAACCGGGATGCACGATGATTGCTCCCGGTGCCGGGCTCGGTGCCTGGGGACGCGCCAGCGCCAGATCTGACGGATCGGCGGCAATGCCGGAGTACTCCAGCAACCGGCACCACCGGCGCACCTCGTGCACGTCGCTGTCCCACTCCGGACCAGGCTGCCCGGGGCCCGCATGGGTGAGCAGGATGGTGGGCCGCAGCTCTTGCAGGGCGCGGGTGCTCTGCGGTCCCCGTCCGTGCAGGTTCACCGCCACGGCCGGTGGTGGCTCTTGCCAGCTGAGCCGCCCCAGCTCGACCGCCGTCGGTGTCCGATGAAGCGCGGTGGGCAGCAGATCGTCCACGGCTCCGGTCAGCATCGCCAGCTCGCGCAGCGGAGCCGGGGCGGCCAGCGTCAACTGGTGGTCTGGGTACGCCGACCGCAGCCCGCGCAGCGCCGGCACCGCCGTCAGCAGGTCACCGAGGCCCAGCGCGCGAAGTACCAGCACCGCGGGGCGGCTCACGGCCAGGATGACTCGTGTGACGAGCAGACCACCATCTCCCGTACCTCGCAGCCGGGAGGTTGGCGCAACGCGTGGACCACGGCTGCCGCCACGTCCTGCGGTCGGTTGAGCTTGGCGTCCGGTAGCGGCTTGTACTGCTCGTCGCGGCCGTCGAAGAACGCGGTGTGCATGCCGCCGGGGACCAGCAGCGTCACGCCGATCCGACCGGCGGTCTCCGCGGCCAGCGCGCGAGTGAAGCCGATTACCCCGAACTTGGCAGCGCAGTAGGCCGTTGCGTCGGGACACACCCGCAGACCGAGGGTGGATGAGCAGGTCACCACCGTTCCTCCGGAGCGTTCCAGGTGCGGCAGCGCGGCCCGCACCACCCTGACCGTACCGAGCAGGTTGACCGCAACCACCCGTTCCCAGTCGTCGGCGGGAACCTCGCCGAACGGGCCGCAGGAGTCGATCCCGGCGGCGGTGAACACTGCCTGCAGCTCACCGCCACCTGCTGTCACCAGGGCCGTGACCGCATCCTCGGTAGCGGCCCGATCGGCCAGGTCCGCCTGCACGTAGTCCACCTCGGCGCAGGGAACGTTGCGGTCGAGTACCAGCGGACGTCCGCCAGCGGCAAGGACTGCCTCGACAGTGGCCGCGCCGAGCCCCGAGGCGCCCCCGGTGATCAGCACATTGCCCAGTGACCTCATACGTTCTCCTTTTTCCGGAGCCGGAGCTCTGGCCGCACCGCGGCGCGCGCGGCCAACACCAGCCGGCTTGTCGAGTACCCGCTGACCAGCGGGATGAGCACGATCTGCCCGCCATGCCCGCAGACCACAGGCGCCTCGGGCAGGTCGGTGATGGTGTAGTCGCCCCCTTTGACCCACACGTCGGGGCGTAGCGTCTCCAGTAGCGCTGTGGGGGTCTCCTCCTCGAACATGATCACCGCGTCGACCGGTTCCAACGCTTCGAGCAGCGCGATCCGGTCCGCTGCGGGCACGATCGGCCGGTCCGGACCCTTGCGTCGGCGCACCGACTCGTCGGAGTTGATGCACACCACCAGGGTGTCTCCCAGCGCGCGGGCCTGCCTGAGCAGGCTGAGATGCCCGGGATGCAGCAGGTCGAAGCAGCCGCCAGTGGCCACCAGCCTGCCCCCGCGGCGACGTAGCCGTGCCACGACATCCGCTACGGGCAGCCGGCCGGCGGGTGCCGGCTCGTGCTCTGTGGGCGGTGCTGCGGTGGGCAGCGAACTGACCGACGCGGCGCCCCCGGCGGCGACGAACCGCGACGCACCGTGGACCGCGGCCGCCACGGCCGCGCTGACTGAGCTGTTGACGAGCAGAGCACCGGTGACGGCGGCAGCGAAGGCATCACCGGCACCACAGGTGTCGCAGTCAGCAGGGACATCGATGGCGGGCACCGGTACCGCTGTGCACTCCTCGGCCGTGGCCAGTACTGCACCCCGGGCGCCGAGGGTGATCGCCACCGCGTCGCACCGCCATGACGCGCGCAGCGCCGCAGCGGCCGTTAGGCCCTCAGCTGGGGTATCGACAGCCCTCGCCGCCTCAGCCTCATTAGGCGTGACCAGGCGGCACCCCGGCACCGGCCGGGCTCCCCGGGGATGCGGGTCCCACACCACGGGCGCCCGGCTGACCAGTCCGGCGATCGCGTCCCGGACGCCCGGATCGGCGGTGACGCCGCGCCCGTAGTCGGAGACCAGCACCGCCTGAGCATCGCGCAGCACGGTCGGGAAGCGGTTCCCGGTTGGTGCGCCGGCGGCTTGGCCGTCGCCGGCGTCGACCCGGAGCAGCGACCGATCACCAGCGCGGATCCTGGTCTTGCAGACCGTCGCACCGCACTGCGGCATCCGCACCACCTCAACGTGCGCGGCGAGCAGGTCGGCAAGTAGCCGGGCTGGCGGGTCGGTGCCAAGCGCGGTCACCAGCACCACGTCGTGGCCCTCCCGCGCGACCAGCAGCGCCGCCAGACCCGCCCCACCGGGGCGCCAGCACTGCGCCCGGACATCCACGACGGGAACCGGTGCGTCCGGACACAGCCGCTCCACCGTGCCCTCGATGTCGCTGTCGAGCAGCGTGTCGCCGAACACCAGCACGCGGGAGCCCGTCATAGCTGCGGCTTCGGCGCGACCACGCCCAGCGCGTCATCGATCGCGATGCACATAGCGTGGACGATGGCGAGGTGGATCTCCTGCACGGTCGCGCAGCTGGGAGCCTCGACCGCGATGGCGTCGTCGCACAGCGCTGCCAGTGTGTTGGGGGCCGGACCTGTCAGGGCCCACGCGGTCATGCCAACCTCGTGCGCGGCCTTGGCCGCGGAGACCACATTGCGGCTGACGCCGCTGGTGGACAGCGCGATGAGCACGTCGCCCGGTCGGCCGTGCGCGAAGACCTGGCGAGCGAACGACTCATGCCCGCCGTAGTCGTTGCCGATCGCGGTGAGCGCGGAGGTGTCGGTGTGCAGGGCGATCGCGGACAACGGGCGCCGCTCATGCCGGAACCGCCCGACGAGCTCGCCGGTGAGATGCTGGGCCTCGGCGGCACTGCCGCCATTGCCGCAGGTGAGTAACCGCCCACCGCCGTCGAGCACACCGGCCAGATGGCGCCCCCAGGACTCGATCCGTGTGCCGGCGATGTCCTCGATCCGGCCCAAGGCGGTCCGCAGGGCTGCAAAGTGCTCGCGACTCATGATCGACCTCCCGCCATGGTGGCCGCTGCGGCTTCGGCGCCGGCCAACACCCGGCGGTAGAGCAGCTCCATCTCGATAGCGATGCGGTCCCACCCGTAATGGGACCGTGCCCGAATCGCCGCGGCCGAGCCGATCGCGGCCAACCTGGCGGGATCGGCGAGCAGTTCCCGTAGCCGCTGGGCCAGCGCGGCGGGGTCACGTGGCGGCACCAGTGCACCGGTGCGACCGTCCAGGACGGTGTCGAGGTGCCCACCCACCGCGGAGGCGACGACGGGTACGCCGCAGGCCATCGCCTCCAGCGGCACCATCCCGAACGGTTCGTACCAGGGCACGCTGACCAGCACGTCCGCCGAGCGCAGCAGCGCCGGTACGTCCTCCCGGGCGATCTGGCCGACGAGGTGCACCCGGTCGCGCACCCCGCACGCCTGGGCAACCGCCGTCAGCCTCGCCAGCTCCGCGGCCGCGATCGCATCCCCGCCACCCGCGATGACGAGTTCCGTGCCGGGTACCTCGGGGAGGGCCCGGATAGTGGTCTCGACGCCTTTGCGTTCGACCAGCCGCCCCAGCGACAGGATGCGATACGCGCTGTTTCGCGACGCCCGTGGCCCATTGGGGATGAATCGGTCGAGGTCGACCCCGCACGGCACCACGGCGGTCCGCTGCCTTGGCACGCCCATGGCGGCGAGCTCGGTCAGCTCGTCAGAGCACGTCGCCACCACCAGTGCCGCGTCGCGCGCGACTTTAGCTTCCAGCCGTAAGCGCGACGGCGGGCTGGGGTCGCTCGCGCCCTGGTGTCGCCGCTTGACGGTGCCCAGCGCGTGGAAGGTCTGCACCACCGGGATGCTGGTACCACGGGCGCCGCGATGAGCAGCGAGACCGCTCATCCAGAAGTGCGCGTGTGCCACGTCCGGCGGTTCCACCAGCCACCGCTGCGCGAGGCGATCGCCGAACTCGGCCATATAGGGCAGTAACGCGTCCTTGGGCAGGGTGCTGGCAGGTCCGGCAGGCACATGTTCAACGGTCACCCCGGGGCCCGCGCGGACCCGGTCGGGCAATTCAGGACCATCGCGGCGGGTGTAGACCGTCACATGGTGCCCCCGCTCACCCAGCGCCCGCGCGAGCTGCGCGACGTGCACGTTCTGCCCACCCGAGTCGGCCCCGCCAACTGCCGCGAGCGGGCTGGCGTGTTCGGAGATCAGGTCGATCCTCATCGGCACACCTCCTTGAGCAGCTGGTCCCAGTCGGTACAGAACCGCTCGAGCGAGTACCTCCGGGAAGCAGCAGCTCGGGCCGCCAGACCGGTGTGCCGGGCGAGATCGAGATCGGCGACGAAGGCGCGCAGCGCCTCGGCGAGCAGGTCTACCCGGGTGGATACCACCCCAGCATCCGGGGGTACTGCTTCCACGGCCTCGGTGGTGGCCAGCGCGACCACCGGCATGCCCAGGTGCATGGCTTCCAGCAGCGACAGGCCCAGCGAGGTCCAGCGGATCGGGTGCAGGTACACCCGGCGCCGGGCGAGCTCGGTGTGCATCCGGGCCTGCGGCACGTCCTCGAAGGTCGCGATCCGGCCGTGTCGGGGCAGCTTGGAAACCGCCATGCCGAAGACATCCAGCGGTGCCTGAGCCGCGAAGCGAGGCAGCAGGTCGGTACCGGTGACCCGCCCTCGACGGACCGGCTCGTTGATCACAACCCCGGCATGCGGAATTTCTCCGGTGTAGCGGTAGCCGGGGTCGGGGATGCCGTGCTCGATCACCACGGTCGGTGCCCGGCCGCAGTCCCAGAACAGCTCGTTGAACGGCGTGACGTGCACGACGGGGATGTCGGACCGGTCAGCCATCGGATGCCGGGTATCGGGCACGTCACCGCGCGGCGTGTTGTGCTCGACGTAGACGGCCGGCAGATCACGTCCGGGCCGGCGACCCAACCATTGCTCGACAAGCTCCAGCTCGTGAGGGCGCTGCAGCACGACGAGATCGATGTCCGCATCGGCCAGCGCGTCGGGAGTGATCTCCACTGCGTTGGGCGGCCAGTCGAAGGTCCGCGCCCGCCCGCGGCCGTCGGCGTCGCGGTCCGGCGTCACCGGCACCAGATAGGTGTGCGGTCCCTGCACGAACGCAGTACTCCACGAACCGTGGACATGCCAGTGCAGCACCCTCATGGCTGGGCCCCTATCTGGACCCCCCACTGGGCCTCCATACGGGCACCCACCAGCGAGCCGACCGCTTCGATGACGTCTGCCGGTGTCACCCCGGACAGGCACGGGTGCCCGGGCACGGGGCAGTGCCGCGCGCGGGTGTCGCGGCAGGGCGCGTGCTGGTCGCCGAGCAGCACGGTCGGCACCCCGTAGGGGGCCCACCGCGCGGCCGGCACCACCGGGGCGAACAGCGACACCACCGGCGTGCCCACCGCAGCGGCCAGATGCGCCGGCCCGGTGTTTCCCACAACCACCACGCAGGCACCGTCGAGCACGGCGGCCAACGTGCGCAGATCGGTGCGTCCGCCGAGGTCGGGGGCGGTGTTACCGGCGACCTCCGCGGTGAGGTGCCGCTCGCGGGCTGAGCCGGTGACGACGACCCGGTGCCCGGCGACGGCCAGGCCGCGGACGGCCTGGGCGCAGTGCTGCGCGGGCCACTCCCGGGCCGGGACCGAGGCGCCCGGGTGCACCACCACGTACCCAGGGCCGCCTGTGAGGTGCTCAACAGTGGGTAGTGGCCGGCGCACCGCGAGCCGCCCGTCGTCTCCGGCTGGCAGCGGGTAGCCGGCGGCGCGGGCCAGGTGCAGCGCTCGGTGCACTTCCGGCGGGTCGCCCTCGACGTGGTGTCGCAGATCGAGCAGCGAGCCGGGGTAGTCCTCACTGATCGCGCCGATCCAGGGAACTCCCGCTAACCGCAGCAGCAAAGCCAGCGGCAGCGGCGACTGGTGATACGAAGTAAGCAGCAGAGCGGCGCAGGGGTGCAGGGCCCGCACCGCATCATGCAGCGCCGCCACATGTTCGGCCGTGACTGGGGCAGGATTGGGATCAATCCATGGCGCGCACCACTCGATGACCCGGTCGACCCCGGGAAGGAGCTCTGCGGCTGCGCTGCCGTGCGGGCCCGTGAGCATCACCACCGTGTCAACGTGCGCGGCGACCGCCCGGACCGCGGGTCCGGCCAGCAGCACGTCCCCGGCGTTGTCCAACCGGGCGATCAGTACGGTGCCACCCATAGGAGCTGCGTTGCTGGTTTTCGTGGGGGCCGCCCGCACTGTGCCAGCGTTCACGGGGCTCGGCCCGACAAGGCGAGCTCGACCGCCGCGGCGATGTCCGGTGCGACCTCTGTGGCGGCCCGAACTTCGGGGCGCAGGGTTCGGGCAGTGGGTACCAGAATTCCGCGGGCACCGGCCGCGGCGGCCGCAGTGGCGTCCGCGCCGGGAT
>CAXUFG010000067.1:0-23266 GCA_964250265.1 uncultured Pseudonocardiaceae bacterium
CTTGCGCCACTCGGTCACCGTGTAGGGACCGGTGCCCACTGGGGCGGTGTTGAACGGCGCGGTGTTGATGTCTCGACCGTCGAAGGCCTTGCGTGGCACGATGCCCAGCAGCAACCGCTGGGCGAACGGTGCGTAGGGGTACTTCAGGTTGAACACCACGGTGCGCTCGTCGGGGGCGCTCACCTGCGCTAACGCGTCGTAGTTCGACGCGATCGTCGAGTTGACCTTCGGGTCGAGCACGGACTGGAAGGTGAACACCACGTCGCTGGCGGTCACCGGCGTGCCGTCGGAGAACTTGACGTTCGGGCGCAGGGTCGCGGTCCAGGTCAGCCCATCCGGCGATGCGGTGGGCAGCTGCTCGGCCAGCGCCGATACCAACGCCAGGCTCGCGTCTCGCGACACCAGACCGTCGAAGATCTTCGACGCCCCGTCCGGGGCGAATCCCAGGATCGGGTTCAGGTTGTCCGGCTCCGAACCCGCGCCGATCACGATCGACCGGCCATCCAACGACGTGCCCGTCCCGCTCGGTGCGGTACAGGCCCCCACCAGCGCGAGCAACGTCACAAACAGGACCAACCGGCGCCGTGACATACTCGCACGCTAGACATTTTTGCCATCAAATTGCAACAGCCAAATAGCGGCTCTCTCCTCAAGCGCTACGCGATCGGCCACGGGTCCGGCTTGGTCCTCAGGCCAGGTCCACCACGGATACGCCAGTGGTGTGGGCCGCCAGCTGCCGGAGATCGTGGAGCTCCACGGTCGCCACGACGGCACCACCCGCCAGATCGGCCACGGCGATCAGGAAGGCGTCCACCGCCGGCTCCCACCCTTCCGAGCAGGTGCCCAGCCCGGACCCCCACCCGGGTGTCCACCGAAAGTCGAGTCAGGCCGGGCTTGGCTTCTCGTGTTTCGGGGGCAGGCCGAAGGCGCAGCGCAACCAGCGGGTCCGGCGGATCACGAAGCGGTCCAGCACGACGACGATGAGCGCCGAAACCCCCCACAGCGGGTAGATCACGGCAACCACCAGGGCGATCGCGGTCATCGCCAAGGGCAGCCGGGGGTTCACCGGGCGCTTGGGCAGGCCCGCGCGGCCGCTGGGCCGCCGGAGCCACCACATCACGAATGACGTGCCGATGCTGGTCAGCAGCAGCAGGACGCCGGTTGTCATGACGATCCGGTCGATCACCCCGAACTGGGTGCCCATGTGGGTCAGCACGCCGAGTTCGGTCACCTGGCCGATCGTGCCGAACGACGCGGTGTCGCTGCGCGCCAGCGTGACGCCGGTGAACTGGTCCAGGTACACGATCTGCTCGGCGGACAACCGGTCGGGCCAGGCGTTGGACAGCTGGTAACTGCCGTAGGTCGTCGTCCCCTCCTTTGTCGTGTTGACCGGCAGCACAATGCCGTAGCCGGGCTTGAGTCCCTCCAGCTTCGCGGCCCGGTCGACGTCCCCGAGCGAGAGCCGGGCCGGCAGGCCAGCCGGGCCCGTCGTGGTGGCCGGTGCGCTGCCCCCGCCGTGGATGCCGCCCTGGTGCAGGTGCTGCGAGGGCTGTGAAGCCGGGACCTTGTCCTCCAGGGTGGCCCAGGAGATGTGGTGGCCGAACCGGTCGAGGTCACCGGCCTTGGCCAGGGTGGACGGGGCGTCGACTTGCTTCCCGGGGGTCACCACGCTGCCGACCGCACTCCACGCCTTGCCCCAGTAGGTCGACCACGGCATGCCGGTTGTGATGAAGACGATCACCATCGTCAGGGCGATGATCCCGCTGGCCGCATGCAGGTCGCGCCACTTGAGCCGGCCGGTCTTGCGCAGCCGCGGAACCAGTAACGTCTTGCCCTTCTGACTGCGGCGCGGCCACCACAGGTACAACCCGCTGCCCGCCAGCACCAGCGCCCAGCCCATCGCGATCTCGATGACCAGGTCTCCCACCTCGACGTCGACGAAGGCGTCGGGGTTGTCCGAAGGCGCGACTAGATGCGGGATCGAGGGCAGCGCGAGTTTGAGCGAGTTGTTGTTCAGGAATCCGTGCAGCCGGTTGGCCAGTCCCACGATGTCGTCGCCCGGCTGCCCGGTGGCTGTCACTCCCGCCGCGTACGGGTCGACGAAGACGTAGTTCACATCCTTGTCGTCCAGCTGTGAATAGGGCACCCCCGCCGGACCGGTCGAGTAGTAGAACTCGCTGACCCGGTCGGGTTCCTTCGGGGTCACGACGCGGAACAGGGTGGCGCCCTTGGGCGCGACCCGGTCGGCCGCCGCTTGCTGAATCCGCAGGTCCACCGTCGCCCGGCCATGCGGGTCGACCCGCATGGTGCTGTCCCAGAGCAGCCCCTGGATCGGTTCGGTGTACATGATGACCAGGCCCGACAGGGCCAGCACGATCAGGATCGGGGCGGCGAAGATCGCCGAATAGAAGTGGATCCGCCAGACACTGCGGAGGAACTTGCCCGGCGCGGTGCGGTCGGTGACCCGGTGTGCCGTCACCGGCTGGTCTGGGGGGACAGCCCCGCGGAACTCGGCGACAGTCGTCACGCGGGCCTCCTCGATCGCACCGATCGTGAGTCATCGGGTTCGAGCTCCCCAGGGCCGTCGCTCGGCCACCTCCAGCTCTAGAAGAACAGTCGGCTGTGGGATGTCCGGAGTTCCCGGCAATTCGGACTCAACAGGCTGGATCAGCAGAGGACGTACTGGATACCGCTCGACGTCACGGCTCCAGCGCGAATCCCATGATCCGGAATTGGTGGTCCAGGCCGAACACCACGTCCACCCGTCGTTCGCGGGCGATCACGGCACCCACCGCGTCGGCATAGGACAGGCGCAGGTCCTCGAACTGCTCAAGCAGGGCGAAGGTCGATCGCCGTAGCCGCTCATCGCTGTCCCGGACTACCAGAGAGCCCTGCGCCACGGCCCGGTCAAGCAATACCCGGAACGCCTTCACGCGGGCCAAACCGGCGTCGTAGCGCAGCCGGGTGACGGTCTCGGAAATCACCGGCTCGCTGGTCACCAGGCGATCACCATCGGCGCGCAGCTTACGGAGGTGGGCGCTCACCTGCGAATGCCACTGGTCGCGCTCGTAGAGTAATGCGATGAACGCGCCCGTGTCGACGTAGAGCAGCCGGCTCACGCGGAGCGCCCGGCTCCGTACAAATAATCGTCGTGATGGAGGGCCACATCGGTCGGTCCGGCCGCATCGTCAACCAAGCCGATGAGCTCAAGCAGCGGGTCAAAGTCACTGGTGTCCGCGCGATCGGCGGTTCGCAGGTACTGACGCAAAGCTTCCCGCACATGCTCGGCCTCGGGCCTACCGGTGCGCGCGGCGAGGTGACGAAGCCCGTCGTTGAGCTCCTCGTCGATATACATTTGCTTGCGCACCATGCTCATAAGTATACATTGCCACCCCTCCAGGTCCGCGCATGAGCTGCTCGCCGGGCGCTGCCTACTCGGCCGGGTCGAGGTAACGCAGGTGGACGGCGTGCAGGACCTCGCCGCGGGATCGGCCGGTGGCACCGACAAGCTCGTCGAGCAGGATGCCGGACAGTGCGGACAGCCCGAACATCATCTGGGCCAGCCCGTGCAGCGGGTCCGGAGAGCCGGCGGCGTCGCCGATGGCACGGTTCATGGCCTGACGAAAGACTGCGGGATCCGCTTCGGTCTCGGCGATGCTCCACGCGGTGAGCACCTCCAGCGCCGGTGGCAACACCGCCTGCAGCAACTCGTCAGGGCTCTCGATGCTCAGAGCAGCACCACCGACCGGGCCTGCGCAAACCGGCGGTCGACGTCGGCCCAGTTCACCACGTTCCACCAGGCGTCGACATAATCGGGCTTGACGTTGCGGTACTGCAGATAGAAGGCGTGCTCCCACATGTCGAGCAGCAGCAGCGGCATCGTGCCGGCGCTCAGGTTGCCCTGGTGGTCGTAGCACTGCTGGAGGACCAGGCGCTGCCCCAGCGTTTCCCATGCCAGGATCGACCAGCCAGATCCCTGCACGCCGAGTGAGTTAGCGGTGAAGTGCTTGCGGAATCCGTCGAAGGATCCGAAATGCTCGTCGATCGCCGCGGCGAGCTCGCCGTCGGGCTTGTCGCCACCGTCTGGGGACATGTTGGGCCAGAACACCGAGTGGTTGACGTGCCCGCCGAGGTTGAACGCCAGGTTCTTCTCCAGCATGTTCACCGTGGTCAGCGCATCGCGCTCACGCGCCTCGGCCAGCTGCTCCAAGGCGGTGTTCGCACCCTTGACGTACGTGGCGTGGTGCTTGGAGTGATGCAGCTCCATGATCGTCCCGGAGATGTGTGGCTCCAGGGCGGCGTAGTCGTAGGGCAGGTCGGGCAGAGTGTAATCGGCCATGCGGAGACCTCCAGTAGTGGCTGCTCGGTGCTATAGCCACTATCTTGCCAATGCTTCCTCGGCGCAACTCTGCTCGTCAAGGCGGGGGTCGTCACGGCGGGAGCTCAGCGGCTGGACCGCGATGCCTGCCGCGGCGAGCTCGCGGCGCAACCTGACCCATCCCAATCCGGTCGTCTTGGAGATGCTGCGCAGGCTCGCCCCGGCGGAGCGGGCATGGCGCAGATAACCAGCCAGGTCCTCGAAACCCAGCCTATGCAGACGGCGGGTGAGTTCCAGATCGCGCTGGGCAGCCCTGGTTATCCGGCCCGCCTCCAGCGCGGCGCGGCGCACTCGGGTCAGCTCCGGTCGCGGGGTGCTGTGCAGCGCGGTCGAGGCCAGCGTCGCGAGCTGGCCAGTCCTGGAGAGCTCCTGACCGACTGCTAGCCGAGCCCGCAATGCGGAGGAACGCCGGTAAGCGACGCTCTGACGGTTTGCTATCGATCGGGACAGCGTCTCGGCGACCAATGGTCGGTTCCGGCACAACCCCATCGCTTCCCGATAGGAGGCGGCACTGTGGCCGTGCTTGCGGAGGTGACCGCCCAGCGAGACGAACCATCGGCCGCACAGGTGGCAGCAGACCCGACCGGTGCCGGATTCGACCACCAGCTGACCGTATGGGGCGTGCAGCCCGGTGCCATCCGGCGACGACCACAGGTGGGCATGGGCGCGAGCTTGATGAGACTGCCTCGCCCGCAGCACTGTGGTGCTTGTCATGCCAGCCATCCTTATTGCAGATTATTTGCAACTGACCTATCTTGACGTGACGGGGCCGCGGAACGCAAGGGCCGGTCGGCTGCACCGCCGGTGCGGCTGTGACGCCGGTGAGCTCGCTTTCGGCGATCTTGTAGGAGTCACGCGCTGCGGCGCTGCGCGACCGCGGTGTGGTGATGCCGGGCGCTCGGTCGTAGATCCGGCGGTAAGCCATCGACACCGGTGCCGATCGTCGCGTCGGCCGGCCTTGCGCGGCCCAGCCAGCGCGGCCGCAAGGTGGGCACACCGGGGACAGTCCCGTCGGCCGGTCTCGGCAGCCGGTCGAGCACGATCATCAGGATGAGGCCGACCACCACCAACCCGTGCGCGAGCAACCTCGCAAGGTCAACTCCCCCGGCCATCCCATCCATCACGACGAGCACCGTGAGCACCACGACAAATGTGGCCAGAGTGGGAACCATCCCGGCGCTCCGCGATGAGCGCCAGGCGACCCAGAGGAATCCCACTCCCAATGCCAGGTTCCACGCAGCGCTCTCGTGCGCGAAATGCGTCAGGGACGCGCCTTGCAGGACCACACCCTGGGTGCCGAGCTCGCTGGAATGAGCTCCGAGCATGCCGATCACGGCCATCTCGGCTTGAGCGAGACCTACCAAGCCGAGCAATACCCGCAATGCAGTAACCAGCCGGGGACGGCGTGATCGGGGGACGGCAGCGAGGAGCGCCTCGGCGATGTCAGGTTCCTGGGTGGCAACGGCCGTGCGGGCGAGCCGGGTGACGCGCGCGGCGTGCTCCGCGAACCGGTGGCACGCAGCGCAACCCGCCAGGTGCGCGTCGATAGCGGCCCCTTCGACCGGGCTCTCCTCACCATCCAACCGGGCGGAAAGGGCGTCCTTACACTGTGTGCAGTCCACGTAACAATGGTCGCGCATCGGATAGCTGGGGTTCCCGGAAACTTTTAGTTACCCTTTCCCGCATGGGTGACCCCCGACCTGATGATGTAGCGGTCACTGCGCTCGCGCTAGCAGCCGGTGCGGGCGACCGTGATGCCTTGGCGACCTTTATCCGCGCTACTCAGCGTGACGTTTACCGTTACCTCAGCCACCTTTGCAATCGGGACGAGGCCGAGGATCTCAGTCAGGAAACTTATCTGCGGGCCCTGCGGGCGCTGCCGGGATTCGCCGGCCGCTCCTCAGGCCGCACCTGGCTGCTGGCCATCGCGCGGCGGGTCGCGGCCGACCAGATCCGGCGGACCTCAGCCCGGCCCCGCACCACCGCCGTCGAAGATTGGGACGCCGTCGTGGCCGGGAGCCCGGCGCACCGGCGATCCGGGATCGATGAGGGCATCCTGCTCCGTCAGCTGGTCGCCGGGCTGGAGCCGGACCGCCGGGACGCCTTCATCCTCACCCAGATGTTGGGTCTGGACTACGCAGCGACCGCCGAGGTGTGCGACTGCCCGGTCGGTACCATCCGCTCCCGGGTAGCCCGGGCACGCGAAGACCTGGTCCGCGCGATGAACGCTCCGGGACTACCGGGCCGCAGCGCTACCGGCCGCTGACGGTGGTGGTCCGGCGCATCAAGGGCAAGTGATTGTTGCCATCGATAAACGGCAACCCGTTGTTCACCAAAAGAACGTCGAAAACCTCTTGTTCACCGAATTCCGGGCACTTCTTCGACGGCAAAGATTGCCGATTTATCGGTAACGACGAGGCCGGTCGGCGCGACATTCATACTGACTTTGTTCCGCTCGATGCGCCTGCCCGGAGGATGCCATGTGGAAGGCCAGAGTATTACCGGCGCTGGTGGCCGTCACAATGGCTGCGGTGGGGATGGTCGCCACCAGTAGCTCGGCTGCCGCTGCACCGTTTGACTCAACAGTGGCGGTGCGCGGCGATGCTCAGGGCTTGACCGTTAAGCATGGGTCACTGCGCCCCGGGATTATCAGGTTCGCCCTCGATACCACCAACGATCATGGCAGTGACGTCACCATGTTCGCTCCTGCCCCGGGCAAGAAGGTCAAGGACGTTCTCGCGGATCTGCGGGACGCATTCTCGCAGGATGCCAAAATAGCAGCGCGGGGCACTGGAGAGCTCGTCGCCGATGCCCGCTTCTACGGACTCGCCTCGGTCGTCATGGGCACGCCTGTGATCGTCAGCGAACAGCTCGCGGCCGGCACTTACTACCTGTTCGACACCAACCCGGTTTTCACCGGCGGGGAACCGAAGCTCACAACCCTGGAGGTCAGCGGCCCTGGGGGTGGCCAGAGCAATGTTTTCACCCCCTTCCCCGTCGGTGCACCTTCCTTCCCGGACCACATTCCCGTCCTCCAGGACCACCTCCCCTTCCTTCCGGGCCACCTTCCAGCCGTCCCGGCACACCTTCCGTCCGCCCTGGGCCACCTTCCCCTTTTTTCCGGCCGCCTTCCGTTCGTCCCGGGTCATCTTCCCGTTTTCCCCGGCCACGCCACCGTCAAGCTGACCTCGGACGATCGGTTCGAGAGCCCGGACCTACTACCTAAGGCCGGCACGATCACCGTCCGCAACATCTCGGACACCATCCATTTCATGGCGGTCTCACCAGTCAAGCCCGGCACCACCGACGCCCAAATCCAGCAGTTCTTCGACGACCCGCAAGGCCCACCACCGTTCGCGGCCGAGGGACCATCGATCGAGATGGGAGTGCTCTCGCCCGGCAGGAGCGCCGATATTACTTACCAGCTGCCCGCTGGCACGTATGACCTGGAGTGCTTCATTGCCGATGACGAGTCTGGGATGCCGCACGCGTTCATGGGCATGCACAAGGTGGTCACTCTGAAGTGACCGACCTTCGCTCAGTCCTGGCGGGTAGCGATGAACTGCGTCGCGAGTGAGCTCGCCACCAGGACCACGACAGCGATGGCAAGCAACCCGCCAGCCGGCGATATCAACGCCCCCGATGCCGTCGCGTTGGTCATCAGACGGAATAATACATTGACCGGCGGCAAGCCACGGACCAGCAGTACCGCCATCACGAGCGCGACCGCGACGATGAGTGCATAACCCTGCCGCCGGATCACCAAGCGGGAACACAGCAAGCCGATCGAGATGCCCATTGCGGCGCAGGTCAGTTCGGCTTCGAGGCCGAGTACCAGATCAGATATTCCGACGGTGTGCGCTCCCACGAGCAACGGCAGAATCAAACCGATCACGGCCAACACCGAGCAACTGACGACCGCTACGCTGACGGACGCCAGCAGAACCCTGCGAGAATCCCCTGAACTGACGATGGTGATCGCCCGGCGCGCCGGATCCTCGATGCTGATCAGCGCGATAGTGAACCAGGTCGCGCACACATACAGTGCACCCGCGCATAAGCCGTAGATAGGAGGAAGCGGACCGGAATCGTTACTCGAGGAAATGCCCACTACTGCCATGAACAGCAGCACCGGAGCAAGATATCGCTGCGAGTGCAGCATGGTGGCGGTTGTGTAGCGGACGAGTGCGATCATCGAGCGTCCCTCGTCGAGGTAACCCCCGACTGGCGCACGTCGGGCATGACCTCTTTGACCGACCAGCCGTGCCGCAAGGCCGTCAACAACACAGCGTCCGACTGCTCTCGGGTGACTCGAATAGTGATCGTCTCCGGGTGGTTGACCACCAGTATCACCCCGTCCATCGCATACCAGTCCACGTCATGTGCTCTGTTCGGCCCGCTGGATGCGATCAACACGACCTCGGTGACGTGCCCGCTTTCTCGGGCTTCGATTTCACATCGGGTCACCTGACCGGCGCTGATGACATAGGCCTCCGATGCCTGCACCTCAATGATCGACACACGGTGATCAGCGAACACGACGGACCCGCCGCCTCGGGATACCTCGGTGAGAATCCCGGCCAGTACGCCGTGGGCGCTCACGTCCAATCCCGACCATGGTTCGTCGAGTACCAGCAACTGGGGTGGAACTAGTAACGCCTGCGCCAGCGCGACCTTCTGGCCATTGCCCTTGGACAGGGTGCGCAGCGGGGAATGCTTCCCGCCCACGAGCTCCAACCTGTCCAACAATTCGTCCGCACGCGCAGCGGCCACGCTGGTGGGCAAGCCGCGAATACGGCCCATATGCATGAGATACTCCGCCGCGGACAACCGCTCGTGAGGCGGAAACCGGTCGGGAACGTAGCCGATCACTGCGGGCTGGCCGGACACCGTCCCGCTCGTCGGCCGGGTCAGTCCGATCAGCAGCCTCAGCAGCGTTGACTTCCCCGAACCGTTTGCCCCGTTGATGGCTACGACTTGTCCAGCCGGAATTTCAAGATCGACTCCATGCAGGACCCACCTCCCCCAGCCGTAGCGCTTGCTCACATCTGCCAGGCGAAGCAAGTCAACTCCTCATCACTGGAGTGGGCGATTGCGGGAACTCCCGGATGGGACTCGACGACTACCTCACCATGGAAGGTAAGGCTGTACATGCCGCCGTACGACCACCGCCCAGGAGTCGCAGCGCCGCGGCGAGCCCGGTGCCCGAGCGTTCAGTGCCGGAGCGAATACTACGCGGCCACCTTGCCGGCGCCGGTCTGTCCGCTGAGGTGGCCCGCTCTGGTGAGGGCATGGCACTGACCGGGCCGGGAGTACCGGGCGGAGCGCTGGTATGCCGGCTGGACCGCCGCGGCCCGTGCGGCAGCCTGCTCGATGAGCCCCTGGCCCAGGCGGCATGCGGGTTGATGGCGGTGCACGGCCGGGCTCGGGGACGACGCGCCGCGCGGCTCGGGGTGGACTACGTCACTACCGCAACCGGGGTGGTGCTCGCGCAGGGTGTGCTGGCCAGCCTGCTTGCCCGTCTGCGCGGCCATCCAACCCGGGGGGTCACCGTGTCGATGGCTGGGACAGCACTGCTCACCATCGCCCAGTACCTCGCCGCCGCCACCGCTGACGAGCCCGATCTGCCCATCCGCGCGGGATCGGGACACCCGCCGCCGTTTCGCTCCGCGGACGGTGTGACCTTTGAGCTGGAGGCGCTCTACGCCGAGCCGTGGCGGCAGCTGTGGACCAACCTGGGTGTGCCCGAGACGGTGGCGGGCCGGGCGTGGCGGCCGTTCATGCTGCGTTACGCACGGGCAGTGGCCCCGCTGCCCGCCGCGTTGCACGCTGCCACCGAAGCGCACACGTTCGCCGAGCTGACCTGCGCCGCAGCCGTAGCCGGCGTGGCAGTGCAGCGGCTGCGCAGGCACACCGAGCGGCGCGACGAGCTGGCGTGCAGCAGACCATTTGCTGCGCCGTGGCACATCGAGCCGACCGGGTCGGCCACCTCAGGAACTGATGCGCGCCGCCCCGGCGCCGGGCCGCTGGCCGGAATGGTGGTTGTCGAGGCCGGGCGACGGGTGCAGGGACCGCTGGCCGGGCACCTGCTGGGGCTACTCGGCGCGGATGTCTTCAGCATCGAGCCGACCGGCGGGGACCCGCTGCGCGGCGCGCCACCGATGGCGGGGGACTGCTCTGCGCGCTTCTTCGCGCTGGGCCGCGGCAAACGGCTGGTGGAGGCCGACCTGTGGAACCCGGTGGGCCGCCGCACCGTCCTGGAAGCGGCGGCGCAGGCTGACGTGTTCCTGCATAACTGGGCACCGGGCAAGGCGGCGCAGCTCGGTTTGGACCATGATCGCCTCGGCGCCGTCAACCCGCGGCTGATCTACGCCCACGCCTCTGGCTGGGGCGACGCGGCCTTAACGCAGCCCATGGGCGCCCATCCGCCGGGCACCGACTTCATGGTGCAGGCCTACGCCGGGCTGCCCGACCACCTCGCTCCCGCTGGGGAGGTCCCCGCTGGATCGCTGATGACCTTGCTTGACGTGCTGGGCGGCCTTGTCGCGACCAGCGGGGTGCTTGCTGCCCTCCTGGGCCGCGAACGGGACGGCCGGGGACGTCGCGTGCGTAGCTCGCTGCTCTCCGCTGCCACGCTGCTACAGGGCCAGCTCGGCGGTGAACGGGGGCCCAACGGGCGGCCCGAGTTCGGCGCGTTCGGAGTGCCGCAGAGTGCCCTGGGTGGCGACCTCGTGATCAGCCGCACGGCCTCGGGACGCGCGGTCACCACCGCGCTGGGGCTCGACACCCTCGCGGAAATGCCTGCCGCGATCGCCGCCCAGCCCGTCGACAGATCACTGGCGCTGCTCACCGGGGCGGGCATCGACGCGGTCCGCGCCTGCCAGGATCCCGCCGAGCTGGCCGGCGACTTGTGGGCGGCCAGGTTGCTGCACCGCGATCGATGCGCCCTTGTCCGCCCGCCATGGACATTTGCCCAATAAGCGGCTTCCCGATAGTTGGCTCAGGCTGCTCGTTCCCAGCAGCCACGGACAGTAACATCAGTTACTCGGGTCGTTGAGCAACTGCAGCGCGGAGGTGGTCGATGGATTCGGGGCGGCTGCTGAGACTCATCGATCGCTTACGCGCTTTCGCGTCGCTGGCACTGCCGATCCTGGCGCTCACCAGCGCCGCCTACCAGATCGCCGGTGAGGCGCGGGACGCGCGCCGGTACCCACCACCTGGACAGCGCGTCAACATCGGGGGGCGGCATCTGCACCTGTGGCGGGCCGGCACCGGCGGACCCGCCGTCATCGTCGTGCCCGCGCTCGGCGCTCCCGGCCTGGAGTGGCGCACGGTGGCCGAACAGCTCGTGCAGCACACCAGCGTGTACGTCTACGACCGCGCCGGGCTGGGCTGGAGCGACCCCGGGCCCTGGCCGCGAACTGCCGAGCGGATGGCCGACGAGCTGCATCAGCTGCTCGCCTCCGCAGCCGTGCCGCCCCCTTACCTGCTCGTCGGACACTCCTTCGGTGGGATCGTCGTGCGACAGTTCGCGGTGCGCCACCCCGAGGTGCTTGCCGGACTGGTGCTAGTCGATTCCAGCCACGAGAACCAGATCCAGCGCCTGGCCCCGTGCCGGGCCGGCGGACGTCACAGCCTGTGGCGCCGCGCCGCTCGGTGGCAGCTCAAACCGTTGGGCATCGTCCGTGCTGCCACCGACCTGGGTATCACCACCCGAGCCCGGCGCGACGCCGAGCGAGAGAACCCACCCGGTATGGCCGGCGTGGGCCTGGCGCTGTCCCGCACATCGCGCCACCGCCGGGCGGTTGTCCAGGAATTGATCGGCTTCGCCTCCAGCACCGCAAGCGGTGCACCACCCCCCCTCGGCGAACTGCCACTGACCGTGCTTACGGCCGGACCGGCCCGGAGAGAACACTGGTACGCCATCTGGCGGCAGATGCAGGGCGAACTCGCCGCTTTGTCGTCCCGCAGCGTGCATCTCGTCGCGGAGCACTCCGGACATCACATGCAACTCGATGACCCGGCTTTCGTGGTACAGGCTATCCGGGACGCCACCCGGGGGACCTAGGCTTGCTGGCCCAACTGATCCACGCCGCAAGGCCCCATGACGCGGGCAGCAAGAGCGCAGGCCCTACGATTCCTGTGTCTAGGGAGGCAGAATCCGACATGGCGCGACTTGACGCAGCGAAGGTGACGGCCCTGGACTGGGTGGTGATCGGCGCGGGCTTGCTGGCGTACATCTCCAGCCTGCTGCCCTGGTACAGCTTCACCGCCAGCGTCCCGATCCTCGGGATCACGCGATCGGCCAGCGCGAACGCATGGCACGCGGGCCTCGGCGCGTGGTTGTCCGTGCTGATGCTCGTGGCGGCGGCCGCGGTGGTGCTGGTGGGCACGTTGGGCGGGCGTCTGCGACGGACCGCTTCGCGGTCGCTGATCACACTGGTCCTGACCGCGCTGGCGTTCATCACGATTGCGCTTCGCTGGGCGACGTACCCGGACGCCAACGGCGGGCTGGGCAGAGTCGGTCAGCTGGGCGACTTCAGCCTGGGTGATGCCAACCTGGGTGGCGCCTTCTCGGTCACCAGCGGTGCGGGCTACGGCCTTTACCTCGGGCTGATCGCGGCAGTTGCGGCCGCCGTCGCGTCCTTGGTCAGCTTCCGCGCCGCGAGCAGCCTCACCGACTGACGTCGGGGTCTCGGGAATCGCGACCTACGGTGATTCCTATCAGCGCATGCTCGAAGTGGGGACTTCTCCGCTCGATATGAAGGCCACGAGCATCGCGGTGAAGTGACCACGCGCCTGCGCTCCGTCCAGCGGCCGCCACCATTCGGCCAGCTCAACACCGTCGAGGTGGCCTCTTGCAGAGCACGGCTGAGATGACCGTCAGGCTCACCGAACGTCCACCGTATCGCCGGTTCGCCAGCGGAAGATACCCGGATCCACAGAATGATCGTCGAAAGTGAGCTGTAGCAGTGCAATCCTGCACGGTGACGACTCACTTTCGGCGATCTTCGCTACGGTCCCATCCGCACCACACACCGTGCATCGGGCCGGCGGTGCCATTGCGGCGCAGCGGTCGGCCTTTGTCGAGGGGCTGCTCGCTGGATTCGGTGTGCTGCCCATCGACCTGGACGAGTCCGATCGTCGATACACACTCACGATTCTTCGGCGGTGAGGGCGCACCCGCGAAGCGCATCGGCTACCCGGCGGGCCTCATCACGGGTCAGGTCAACGCGCTGCTCACGGATCGTGACAGTGACGTACGGGTCGAGGTCGTGCGCTTGACGGGACTGTCCGGCTGACGACATCAGGACTGGACTGTGCACGCCGCAGCTTGGCCACGACTTGGAGCGGGCTTGGTGTGGCGTGATCGATCCACGGGTAGCGATGCCTGATCCGCTACGGCGAGGGAATCTGCCGGGCAGCACGGACGTTGATGACGGTAGTTGAAGAATCAACCAGAAGGGTGGCTCACTGATGCCCGCCGTCACCGTTGAAGACGTCACCACGCTGACCCGGATCCCGGAGCCCGCGCCGCAGGCCATGGAGCGCCCGGTGCGGTCGGTGACCACAGCGCCATCCGCGTACGAGGGTGAGGGATTCCCGGTCCGTCGCGCCTTTGCCGGGGTGGACCTGCGCGATCTCGACCCGTTCGTGCACATGGACCAGATGGGCGAGGTGGACTATGCCCCGGGGGAGCCCAAGGGCACCGCATGGCACCCGCACCGCGGGTTCGAGACCGTCACCTACATCATCGACGGCATCTTTGAGCACGCCGACTCCAACGGCGGCGGCGGCAAGATCACCAACGGGGATACCCAGTGGATGACCGCGGGCGGCGGCATACTGCACATTGAGCGGCCGCCCGAGCATCTGGTGGTCAGCGGCGGGCTGTTCCACGGCCTTCAGCTGTGGGTCAACCTGCCGAAGAAACTCAAGTGGACCGAGCCCCGCTACCAGGACTTGCGGGCCGCGGAGTCCGCACTGCTCACCACCCACGACGGCGGCGCGCTGGTCCGGATGATCGCCGGCGACATGGCCGAGCAGCACGGGCCCGGCTCCACCTACACCCCGATGGCGATGCTGCACGCCACGATCAGCCCGGGTGCGGTCCTGCGGCTGCCCTGGCGCGCGGAGCACAATGCGCTGGTCTACGTGCTGTCCGGGGCGGGAACGGTCGGTGCCGAGGGACAGCCGGTGCACACGGGTCAGCTGGCGGTGTTCGGACCGGGCGACGTACTCACCGTCGCGGGAGCGCGACACCAGGAGTCGCGGCACCCCGGGCTGGACGTCGTGATCCTGGGCGGCACCCCGATCCGGGAGCCCATTGCGTGGGGCGGCCCGTTCGTCATGAACACCCGCGGGGAGGTCATGGCGGCCTTCGAGGATTACCAGGCAGGCCGGTTGGGCACCATCCCCGCCCAGCACCTGCCACATGCAGAGGTGGGCGGGGAAGCCGGCCAGGACGGCTGAGGGCTTCTCAGCTTTTTCTCATGTATCGCGCGGATGCTGGTGAGGTCACAGGAACGAAAGGGAGGTGACCGGGGATGGAGGCGTTGCTCGCGCTCGCCGGACTGGCGCTACTGCTCGCCGAGTTGCTGCTCATCGCCAGGATCGTCGTCGATCTGGTGGGGGTCCTTGCCCGACCCGAGGCGCGTTTCGAAGAGGGCCTCGGGTCAGCACGGCGGGTGATCTACCGCCTCACCGAGCCGGTGCTCGCCCCGGTGCGACGCGTCGTCCGGCCGGTCCGTCTGGGTGGTGTGCTGTTCGACCTCTCCGTGACGGTCGTCTTCCTCGCGGTCGTCGTACTGCGCCAGCTGGTGATCGTCGCGTGACGTCGCCCTACCCTTCCGAGCCGCTGCCGTAGGGCCGGGTGAGCAGCTCCAGAACGTGGCCGTCCGGATCGTCGAAGTACACTCCGCGGCCACCGTCTCTTGTGTTGATCTCTCCTGGCTGCTGGTGGAAGGGGTCAGCCCAATACTGGAGGTTCTGCGCGCGGATCCGGCCGAAAATCGTGTCGAATTCCACCTCGCTGACCAGGAACGCATAGTGCTGCGGTCGGATGTCGTCCGAGACGTCCATGAAATCCAGGCTCACGCCGTTACTGAGGGCTACCACCTGGAATGGACCGAACGGAGTCGGTGCGGGCAGGCCCAACAGATCGGTGAGGAACGTCGCGGCGGCCATCTTGTCGCGGGCTGCGACGATGGTGTGGTTGAGCTCAACGGTCATGACACCGTCTCCTCTGGAGTTAGTGGTTCTCGATTGACGGAACTAAGAGTACGCGCCGTACTCAATAGGGTGGATGCCCTGTCGTCGAGGACAGCTTCAGGTCCATCACACCGGATTACGTAGCTGGTGCGCTGCGTTGAACGTTTCGCGGCGGCTCACCCTGACGCTGGTGTGCGCCAACACACCCTCCCTGTTGCCCTGGCCAGAGACGAACGTCTGCTCGGTAGCCATGGGAACTTCTCTCTATCTGATTCCGGTCAGCGCGAAGAATTCTTGCCGAGAACGGGCGTCCTCACGCAATACCCCGTGGAGTGCCGAGGTCACGGTGCGCGAGCCGGTGGCCCGCACGCCGCGCAGCGACATACACAGGTGCTCCGCCTCGATCACCACGCCGACCCCCTTCGGCGCCAGGTGCTCCTGCAGCCTGTCTGCCACCTGCTGGGTCAGGCGCTCCTGAACCTGCAGATCCCGAGCGAACAGCTCGACGACCCGGGCCAGCTTCGAGAGCCCCAGGATCCGCTCGCCGGGTAGGTAACCGATATGGGCGGTGCCGTGGAAGGGCAGTAGATGGTGCTCACACAGCGATTGCACAGGGATGCTCTTGGCCAGCACCAGCTCGTCGTAGCCCTCGTCGTTCGGGAAGGTCGTCAGGTCGAACTCCCGCGGGGTGAGCAACTCGGCGAAGGAACGGGCTACGCGTCGCGGCGTGTCGGACAGGTGTTCGGACGTCGGATCCTTACCCAGCGCAACCAGTAGGTCGGCCACCGCTCGCTCCGCCGCGGGTAAGTTCATCTCCTCGCGGGGCGGGACCACCCGAAGGCTGGAGTGGCGCACGGCTGCTGGTCGCGCGGGAAGTGATCCCGTTGGATTAACGACGCTCATCGGGTGGTCCTTCGTCGGTGGTCTGGGACTGGAAGGGGTTGGGCGCGGGCACGGCCGGTAGCGGGTAGCCAGCCACGCCGACGAGCAACCCGAAGTGATGCAGCGCAATGTCGAGATCGGGGAAATTCCTGAACCAGCCTGTCCCGCCGCATACTGCGTTCAGTCCAGCGATCGGACCTCGATTTTCCCGTCGCGTACCCGGGTCTGGTATGCAGGCTGGGGCGTCGAGGCTGGTCCGCGCAGGATGCTGCCATCGGTAAGCCGGAAGGTGCTGGCGTGCCACGGGCAGACCACGCAGCCGTCAATGAGCTCGCCTTCATCCAGCGGACCGCCGGCGTGAGTGCAGGTGTTCGCCAGCGCGAACATCTGGCCGCCATCTCGGACGAGCAGCACCGAGACCTCCCCGACGGAGACCCTGCGAAGGGCACCTTCACCCAGGTCCGAGTCGGCGATCACCGAGGTCCACTCCTGCGGGCGGTGCTCGAAGATGGTGTGGTTGACGTTGACCGCTCGGACAAACGACAGGTGGCCACCGAGATATCCACCGACTGCCAGAACCCCGAGTCCAGCGAGCCCCAGTGCCTTGCCGGCATCTCGCCGACCGCTGCGCCGGGCGAGTGACGATGCCATATACAGGCCTAGGGCGATCACGTTCGCGCCGGCGTGCACGACTCCAATACGCCGCTCCCCGCCGATGGTGTCCGACCAGTCGTTGAGTCCAGTCGCGGCAGTGGGGATAGCACTCAGGATGCCGGCGCCGACGAGCAGGTCGGCGGCCGGCTCGGCACTGGCTCCACCGATGGTATCCAGCAACGCAGACATGCTCCAGGCGCCGATCGGCAGGTCGGTCAACATGGGATGGGCTGGATGACCCAAATTCGTACCGCTGAGCAGATTACGGACCAGGCGAGGCCGCACGGCTTTGCCGACCAAGCCGGCCAGCGGCTTGGCGACCTTGTCCAGGACTGTAAAACGTCCAATACGGCGCACCATCTCGTGTGAGTAGGTCATGCCGGGAAATCCTTTCGCAGCAGGTCGGGGCGTTGGATGGCCACACGGCGTGGACGTGCGGTGATCGGCGCGCCGCGAACAGCTCCTGACCCACCGGTACCGGCCTTCCACCGCCTGCGCTCAGCGTCGCCGACACCATTTCGCGCAGGGGCCGGTGTTGACATCGCCGAGGCCTAGATGGTGCAGATGTAGGAGTAGCTGCCCGGTGAGCTGGGCGCGGTGATCTCGCCGCGCTGCCCAGCGGCAATAATGCCGGTGTCGAAGGACTTGATCGCAGTGGCAGTCGGCGTCATCAGAGATCACCGTGAAATGCGGACTCGACGCCACCGACCTGGGATCGATCCTGGCTCCGCAAGCGCCTAGTACTCATCAGCCGTCTTTGCCCCCAACCCTCCTTCTAGCGCCATGTTGTGTTGACGTTAGAGCTTTCTTGATAGTTTCGTCAACAGGAGTTGCTAAAATGAGCCTTGGAAGGCCCGGCTCGACGCGCCGGGCGCTCACGACTGCGGGTGCACCAGCCCAACTGGTCAGCCCCGACGAAGCCGGCACAGGTGGTGTGCTGACGTATCGACCGCCGCAGGCATCCTGGCATTGCCAACACCGGGAATGATCAAGACTGCCTACTGGCGGTTTTCCAGTACCTGAGGGCGTACGAGCTCGCCGACCATCTCTCAGAGATCCACAAGAGACACTTGCCCTGGACACGGCGCTCCGGCGACGACGACCGCAAGAGAAGCTAGCTCACCGCAGTCCCCCGCACTGGGAATTGTAACGCCATATTATGCTAGCGTTAGAAGGCCGTGGCCGTTCGTCAACCAGGAGTTGTTTTAGAATGGCAATTGGGAAGGAGTCCTGGGCGGCGCAGATTTCTGCGGTCGCCGCGCTCGACGAGCCGACCCGTCGTCGGCTTTACGACTATGTCGTGCGCCAGCCTCAACCAGTGAGTCGCGACGAGGCCGCCGAGACTCTTGGGCTGCCGCGCACAACCGCCGCGTTTCATCTTGACCGGCTCGTGGACGAGGACCTGCTCGACGTGGACTATCAGCGCCGCACGGGCCGCACCGGCCCCGGCGCGGGACGGCCGGCCAAGCTGTACCGGCGGTCAGGTCATCAGGTGGCCGTGTCGCTGCCCGAGCGTCGATATGAACTAGTCGGGCGGCTCTTAGCCAGTGCCCTCGGACACGCCCAACAATCCGGGGACGCACCGCTGGCGATCCTCGATCAGCGCGCCTACCAGCTGGGTAAGGAACTTGGCGAAACGGCGCGCAATGCCACCGATGACGGCGATACCCGGGACACCGCACTGCGGATACTTGAGGAATACGGCTTCGAACCGCGCATCCACGGCGACGACATCACACTCGTCAACTGCCCTTTCCACACCCTGGCACAGGAATACACCGAAATAGTGTGCGGGATGAACCTGCGCCTGCTTGACGGCCTCCTCGACGGCCTAGCCCCCACGAGGTTGACCGCCCACCTGCGCCCCACTCCACCGCACTGTTGCGTTCGCCTCCGGGCCGCCCCCTGAACCCCGCCTGAATTAGCCGGCGGCGCGACCTGAAGAGCCGCCTCACGGCCGGACTTGCCCTGGTCTTCAGTAAGGAGGGCATCGACAAGCCCCAGGACGATCGACCAGAAGTATTCCGTGCTTCTCGGCCTCGTCGTGCTGGCCCTAGAGATCCTCGGGTTCATCCTGACGGGGTTCGCCAATTTCACCGAGATGACAGACCATGCGATTTTTCGGGCTGTCCATCCCCGCCGGGGTAAACGGGGACAACATTCTGGACCTCGCCGTCGCTCTGGCGAGCCTGATAGTCGGTGGTGTGCTGCTCAGCGGCGGCGATCATCAATCCGCTAACGCGTAGGCGTAGGTGGCAAGATCCTTGATTCGCGGTCACGGCGGTCGCTGCGGCCGTAGCCCAACGCCAGTCGAGCGGAGCCGGTAAATCTGGTTACCCGGGCGCAGCGCCAGTGGTGATCACGGTGGGTCAGCCTGCCCAGCCGGGCCGGACCAGGCCACTCTCGTAGGCGAGCACCACTAGTTGTGCCCGGTCTCGAGCACCTATTTTGATCATGGCGCGGCTGACGTGGGTCTTGGCGGTGGCCGGGCTGACGAACAGCCGCTCGGCGATCTCGTCGTTGGACAGCCCGGCGGCCACGTGGGTGACGATCTCCCGCTCGCGCTCGGTGAGTGATCTGAACAGCGCCACGAGCTTGCGATCAGCGAGCGCCGGTTTGGCGCGGACCGCGAATTCCTCGATGAGGGTGCGGGTGACCGCCGGCGCGAGCAGGGCATCCCCCCGGTGCACGACCCGGATGGCGTGGATCAGATCAGCAGGCTCGATGTCCTTGACGAGGAATCCACTGGCCCCGAAGCGGACCGCGTCGAAGACGTAGGAGTCGTCGGTGAAGGTAGTCAGCACGATCACCCGCACACCGGAGAGTTGGGGGTCGGCGGCGATGTCACGGGTGGCGGCCAGCCCGTCGTGCCCGGGCATCCGGATGTCCATCAGGACGACGTCTGGCTGGGTCTCCCGGGCCAGCCGCACCGCGGCCGCCCCGTCCTCCGCCTCGCCCACCACCTGCATGTCGGGCTGGGGGCGCAGCAGCGCTCGGAACCCGGCGCGCACCAGCGCCTGATCGTCGGCGAGCAGGACATCGATCATCGGTCGGCTACTTCCGCCGCGGGCTCGGTCACCCGGGCCGCGGGCAGGAAGGCGCGGACCCGGAACCCCCCTTCGGGACGGGTTTCGGCCGTGATTGTGCCACCGAGGGCCTGGGCGCGCTCACGCATACCGGGTAAGCCGTTGCCACCGCCGGCCGAGCCGGCAATCAGACCACCGCCGGCCGAGCCGGCAATCAGACCACCGCCGGCCGAGCCGGCAATCAGACCACCGCCGGCCGAGCCGGCAATCAGACCACCGCCGGCCGAGCCGGCAATCAGACCACCGCCGGCCGAGCCGGCAATCAGACCACCGCCGGCCGAGCCGGCAATCAGACCACCGCCGGGTACCGGCGGTGGTCTGAGGGTGCCGGTCCCATCGTCATCGACCTGCACTGTCAGGCCGTGCTCGTCGTAGTGCAGCACGACTCGGGCTTGGGCCGGGCCGGCGTGCTTGCGGGTGTTGGTCAAGGCCTCCTGCACGATCCGGTAGGCGGCCAGATCGACGCTGGCGGGCAGGTCCCGCGCGGGGCCCCGGATCTCGAGGGTGACCGGCAGCCCGGCGGCCTGGGTACCGGAGACGAGACTGTCCAGCCGGGACAGCCCGGGCACCGGCTGGTGCGGGGGGCGCTCGTCGACGCCGCGCAGCACGCCGAGGGTCGCCCGCATCTCGTGCAGCAGCTCCCGGCTGGACTGCTTGATCGCGGCCAGTGCGGTGCGGGCCTGCTCCGGGTCGTCGTCCATCAAGTACAGGGCCACCCCGGCCTGTACGTTGATCAGGGAGACGTGGTGCCCAAGCACGTCGTGCAGTTCCTGGGCGATCCGCAGCCGCTCCTCGCTGCCCCGGCGGCGCTCGGTCTCCTCCCTGGCCGCCCGAGCCTGCGCAATGCGTTCGCGGCGGGCCCGCCACCCCTCGGCCGCGGCGATCACCGCAACCAGCCAGGCGAGTGCACCGGCGGCCCCGGTCAGCGGAAACGGCTGGCTGGGATGGGCTATGAGGTGCACCAGCAGCACCCCAGCGAAGGTAAGGCCGGTGATGATGTACGCCGCAAGGCGGTGGCCTGCCGTGACGGCGACGCAGAGCGCCACGACAGACGCCAGGAACACCGGTCCGAACGGGTAACCGGCACCGAGGTAAGCCACCAGAGCCGCGGCAGCCACAGCCAACGCGGCAACCGGTTGCCACCGCCGCACCCCCAGGGCGGCGGGTCCCACCAGCAGCAGCGCGATGCCCAAGGCGTCCAGCGGCCGCATGTCGGGTTGGCCCCGGCTGGCGAAGGTGCTGCCGATCACGGTGAACGCGCCCACCGCCAACGGCAGCGCGATCGTGGGCCGCACACCTGACCTCCACGACGGACGCTGCGATGATTCCACAGATCAACGGTAGACCGACCCGCCGGTGCGGGCCGTCGCCCGCGGGGATGCTGTCGCGCTACCACCGCGGTCGTAGGCCCGATCGCCTCGCCTACTCCGGCCGCCGCAGGGTAAGAGACGCCTGGCGCCCGACGCGCGTCGCGGTCGGCCGGCTCACCCTCGTGGCTATGACTACTCCCTCTACTCCCATCACCAGCGGTGCGCTTCGGGTTTCCGATGCCGATCGAGAAAGCGTCGCCGCCCGAATCCGCGACGCCGCCGCCGAAGGCCGCCTGACCCTCGCGGAGGCTGACGAACGCCAAGCCCTGGCCTACGCCGCACGGACCCGCGACGACCTCCACCCGCTCACCGCGGACCTCCCGCAACCGCCCCGAATCGCGAGCCGGAGCGGACCGTTGAGCCTCCGGGCCCGTCGGCGGCTGGGCATGCACGCCGGTCTGGTGGCCCTACTGGCGGCAGTCATGGTGACGGGCTGGGCGCTCGGATCCGCCCCCTGGTTCTGGCCCGCGTGGCCGCTGTTCTGGCTCACCGTGAGCCTGGTCGTGCACCACCGCCGGGCTGAGCGCGTCGGTGATCATCATGGGGTGCACTCCTGATGATCCCCGCCATCCCGCGGCTTCCGGCACGGCCGCGCACCATCGTGCGTGCGGTTCACGTGCTGGCCTCGATCGGGCGGCTCGGCCTCGTCGTCGTGAGGCTCGTCCTATCCGTGGCAGCCCCTCATCGCCGGCGACGAGACGTTCCGGCGCTCCTTCCGCCCACCTGGGCAGGCTCGAACGGCTCAGGGCGCCGGGGGCGCGGTGTAAGTGGGCAGGTTCGCGGGCACCAGGTGCTGGTGGAAGGTGAAGACGTTCGGGTCGTTGGCGTCGATGGTGGCGCTCACCCAGTGGTTCTGAGCCTCGCCGAAGGTCGTCACCCTGGTGAAGTTCTCGATGACGTTCGGGCCCGGGAGCCCGGCCGCGTTGGTCGTGGCGGCATCGGTGAGCGGCTTGTCGGACTCGAAGCTATGACTGTCACCGTTGACGAGGACGACCTTGCCATCGAATGCGATCGACTGGCGGGCCAACTCGGCTTTGGTGTCGGCGAAATGAGTCACGGTCGCCGTCGGATCCCACATATCAGCCTGGATCACAATCATGACCCCCTTGGAGTGGACCGCCTTGGCCGCGGCGAACCCGGCGCGCAGCCACTCCAGGTTGGCGGCGTTGCGGGCGGCGTACTCGGCCTGCCCCTGCGCAGCCGGGCCGTTCTTGCCGCCGTCGGCGAAATTGTTGTCGCTGCCCGGGATGTTGAGGCCGATGAAGGTGACCGGTCCCTGGCTCCAGCGGACGTTCTCCGGGTACGCGGCGCTCTGACGGGTCTGCTCGATCGTGCGCCGGCCCAGGCTGCGGTCGGTCGGGTAGAACAGGCCCCGCTCGTAGGCCAGCCGGTCGTTGGAGTCCGAGATCGCGCCGTCCTTGGTGGCCGGGCGGTCGCAGTCGGTCCATTCGTTGTCGCCGGGTACGACGACGACGGGATCGCGGAACCGACCGAACAGGTTGAGGGCGTACTTGTAGATGTCCGGGTGGGTTGCGTCGGCCACGGCCATTTCGGGAGTGACGCTGCCGGCCGGGGTGTGCGGGTGGGGGTCGGCGTAGCAGGGTTCGCTGCCGTTCTTGATGTCGCCGTCGAACACCGAGAAGGCGAGATTCGTGCGGTTCATGTCGTCGATCACGTTCGGGTAC
>CAXUFG010000068.1:0-6312 GCA_964250265.1 uncultured Pseudonocardiaceae bacterium
GCCAGGTCATGTGATGCCTTGGCCAGCAGCCCGCCGAGCACGGCGCTCAGAAAATAGAGCTGACGAGCGTGGGTCGGCCGCTGTGGCCGTTCCAGCAGGCTGAATACCGTCTCTTGACCGGAGACCAGGTGACCGAGGATCTCGGGCAGCGGTCGCGCCGGATGAGCGCGCACCAAGTCGCGCACCTCGTCATGGATCAGTTGCAGCGACTCTTCCGACAACGTCTGAAGACTCGTCAGGAATCGCCGTGCCCGGTCGGCCGCCACGGTCAGCACCTCCGAAGCCTCTGTACCACGCTTTGGCGCGTTGACGACGAGAAGATCCCCGTGAGTATAGGGACCCAGTAGCTCATCAACCGGCCGGCTGAAGGTGTACTGAAGCGCTCGGCGGGTGGCCGGATTGGGCCGGTTACCGGATCGCTCGCCACGAGCCAGACGCCCCAAGTGACGGCCGCTGAGCGAGATGTAGATGTCCTCGTGCTTCTTGGCCGTCTTCACCACCAGGTCGGCCGCTTCGTCCCACGACAGCTGGCGCTGGCGGACCAGCGCTTCCAGCAGTGTTCGCGGCGTAGGCGGCTCAGCCATCAGTCAGTCTCCCTCCATAGTGACCAGCCCGACGATTCCGTCTGTTGTGCGGCGTTGCAAGCACCAGGTTCAGAGAGGTCCGTTAGTGGTCCGACGCTGTCCGGGCGCAGGCATCGCATGGTCACAGTGAGTAGCGAAAGCATCGTGCTCATGAAGACGACTCCGGCTGGTGGGGTTTTGCGCGGTGCTCTGCGTGCCGCCGTGGAGTCGGAGATCGTGCCAGTGGAGTGGCGGTGGAGCGATTCAGTTGAGGGATCGTATGCAGGCTGATAGCCCCGATCTGGTGATTGCCAAGCGGCTGCTCGATCACTTGAGAACGCTCGGATTCGAGTTCCATCGCGTTGCACCGGGCGAGGACGGCCCGCTGGTGGGGCACCGGGTGAGCGATGGCTGGGTGGACCTCATCCACATCGAGGGATTCAGTCGCGATTGCTTCGCCTGGCGAAAGCGGACGTCATCATTGGTCGTTCCAGAAGGCGCACCGGTCGCGCTGCGAGCGGATGGTAGTGCACTCAACGTGCTCAACGATGTGCTCACATGGCAGACCCACCGGGAAACCATGCCATGATAGACGGGAGATGCGATGACTGACGGTCAACACGAGAACACAAGTGACCGTGACGGACACAAGGACGACTATGACCACTCGAAAACCAAAGATGTGAGCGAATCGGGTGGCGGTGGACACGACAAGGACGACAGGGACAACAAATGACCGACGTCGATTCGTCGTCCTCTTGGGGTGCACTGTCAGGGAGGTACCGCGGCTAGCGTTCATTCCGGACATTATTTGGGTAGATGACAGTTCCGGGGACGCGCTCGTGGCGTTGTCCAAACACACCGACTCGGATGGCTGGCACGCCGCGGTGTCCGCGAATGCGCCAATCATCACCCAGATCGATTTCGGTGAGGCTCCGGCCGGCCGGAATGGCACCGTTCCATCCAGCTCGTGTAGCCAGCCCAGCATCGTCGCGGACATGCTGGCGACCCTTGACGTGCGGCCTGGGCAGTCCGTCCTGGAGATCGGCACGGGAACCGGCTGGAACGCGGCGCTGCTGTCACATCTGGTCGGCGAGCATGGCGGAGTGATCACCGTTGAAGTGGACCCGCGGCTAGCACAGGAAGCCCGACATGCCCTCACCAACGCCGGGTTCCAGCCGCTCGTGATCACCGGAGACGGCTTGTCCGGGTATCTGCCTGGCGCGCCGTACGACCGGGTGATCTCTACCGCAGCAATCCGCGAGCTCGTGCCGCCCGACTGGCTTGACCAGCTCCGTCCGGGCGGCCGACTGGTCACCCCGTGGGGAACAGACTGGTCCAACGGAGTCATGCTGACCCTCGATCTGGCCCACAACGGGGTTACCAGTGGCAGGTTCTCCGGTGACTTGGCCTTCATGCGCCTGCGCAGCCAGCGCCGCGCTCTCTACGGCTGGCAACCCCCGGCCGAGGATGTCCAGCATGCGCAGATCAGCACCACCGACTGCCGTGGCAGCGACTTGGACCGGATGCTCGACCCGCACAAGGGAAACTTCGCCATCGGTGCCCGCCTCGCGTCCTGCTGCCTGGTGATCGAGTGGGATAAGCATGGCGAACTCCATCACAACCTGGAGCTGGACGATCACGCAACAAAGTCGTGGGCGCAACTGGACGCCAACCTCAACGACCCCGCCCCCTTCACCGTGCGGCAACTCGGGCCCCGCAAGTTATGGGACGAGGCCGTGACCGCATACGACTGGTGGTATGCGCAAGGCGAGCCAGCACTCGATCGGTTCGGCTTCCACAGCCACAACGGACGCCAGTGGATCTGGCTTGACCAACCCGACAACGTGGTGCGCCAGCTGAGCTGACACGCGACCTCGCGGATAGCGGATATCAGGCCGCACAGCGATGAGCGCTCCCTCCACTGCTGGCGGTCACCCGGACCCCGCCTCATCCCAAGACCGCCGGCTGGCCTTCGGTAGAGCGGCGGCCCCCGACACCCAGCTCCTGAGGGCCAGCCGGCCACCAACCAACCCGCGTGAGATGTGAGGTGCCCATTCCCACTCCAGCACCGCAACCGCGCATGACGCTGGGTCACCGGGCGCTCGAGCGACGTGGTGTCCGTGACTGATCGGCTGTACACGATCCCGATCACTTGCTGTCTCGACGGGCAGGCGCATGACGTGACTGACGAGAACGTGGCCAGCGGGAACCACAGCGGTGAGTACGAGGCGTTGTGTGGCCATCGGGTCTCGGCCTTGCCGATGGCCGCGCCGCTTGGCCGGCCGTGCCCACGGTGCCGTGAGGTGTCAGCTGCCGCAGAGCCGATCACGCTCCCGGCCCACTACCACCTCGGGTGGCTGCGGCGGATCCTGCACCTGGGCCGGCCCGGAGCATGATCGGCGAACCGCTACTACTGCGGGTGGACGATCGTCAGGCCTGACGCGCTGGCCCGCTTCATCGCCTCCCGCGATTTCCCGACCGCCGGTTCGTCACGACGAGTCTGGTGCGGCGAAATGGTCGTCGTGATCGGCCTTACTCTCAACAGCCGGCGACTCCGGTTGCACTGCGCCGAGGGCAACCAGCGCCTCAAATAGATCCCGCCCCACGCCGAGCCGTCCGCCGGTAGACTGACTGCTGCGCCGCAGTGCGAAAGCGAGTTCAGGTGGACGTCGAATCGGTGGCCAACGAGCTGTATTCGCTTCCCCGCGATGAGTTCACCGCCGCCCGTAACGCGGCTGTCAAACGGGCACGCGAGCAGGGGCACCGCGAGCTGGCCGAGCGAATCGGCGCGCTGCGCCGGCCCTCCACGGCGGCGTGGCTAGTCAACCAGTTGGTCCGGGAGCATCCCGATGAGCTCCGCGCTCTGGTGGAACTGGGGGATGGGTTACGGGAGGCGCAGCTCCGGTTACAGGGTGAGCAGTTGCGCCGGCTGTCGCGCCAGCGCCACGAACTGGTGTACGCCCTCGTGCAGCAGGCACAGGCGTTGGCCCGGACTGCCGGAAATCCCGTCGGCGACGCGGTCACCCGTGAGTTGGGGAACACCTTCACCGCCGCGGTGAACAGCTCGGCTGCGGCCCGGGCGGTGAGCGGCGGGCGGCTCACCACGGCTCTGGATCCCGGCGACGCGGGGGCAGAACTGTTCGCCGGGACCGACGCGGCACACCAGAATCAACCAAACCTGGACAGCGGCGCACCTGACCAGGACGGGGCGTCGCATCGTGACCTGGAGCGCGCTCGCAGCGAGGCGACCGATGCCGCGACCACCCGCGACGAGGCGCAACGCGCGTCGATCGAGGCCGATCAGGCGGCGCAGGATGCGGCCACCGCGCTCCAGGAGCTACGCGCCCGGCTTGTGGCCGCCGAACGAACCGAGCACGACGCACGCCGCCAAGCCCAGTCGGCTCAGCGGGACTTCGAGACCGCGGACCGCGCGGCTTGGGAGGCGCAGCGGCGGGTGCACGACCTGGAGCGCCGGCTCGTCCAGCCCCGCAGCCGGTGAGAAGGGTCGCTCGAGCGGGTACTCCGTGCTCGGGAGTCCGAGGGCGGTGGGATCTGTAGGTCACGACCAGACGGCAGCCAGCGGGCTGACGTCCAGGTCCCGCAACAGCGTCTGACAATCCTCGTACACCGCGACCGCGCCGGCGTCGGTCAGCTCCCCGGGGCTGAGCCCTCCGCTGAGTACACAGACACAGGGCACTCCTGCTTTGCTGCACGCCTGCACGTCCCAAACCGTGTCACCGACGAAGATCGCCTGGTCTGCGGTCACCCCCGCCCGTTGCAGGGCGACGTCAACCAGGTCAGGTGACGGTTTGGCCGCCTCCACATCCCCGGCGCCAGTGATCTCCGCGATGGCGTCCTCGATGTCCAGGACCGATCGCAGGATCTCGAGCTCCGCGGGGGCGGCGGAGGAGGCCAGCACGACCCTGGCCCCACGCTGCGCTACCGCTGCTACCAGCTCCCGTGCACCCTCGAAGGCCCGCAGCAGGTGGGCCGCCCGCTGGTAGTGCTCACTGTGATGTTGTTTGGCCTGCGAGC
Source organism: uncultured Pseudonocardiaceae bacterium (assembly GCA_964250265.1). Taxonomy (GTDB): domain Bacteria; phylum Actinomycetota; class Actinomycetes; order Mycobacteriales; family Pseudonocardiaceae. The sequence goes on from CAXUFG010000068.1 coordinate 4,602, forward strand.
CGATCTGCTCGGCGGCCGCGCCGAGTAGATCGGCCAGGAGTTGTGAGGAACCCATGCCTATCCCGCGGTGAATCCGCCAGGCGTCGACGGGATGGTTCACGTCGTGAAACGCACGCAGCCACGCGGTGACGTGCAGATAGTTGGAGTCGACCAGGGTGCCATCGATGTCGAACAGCACGGCGCCTGCCATGGCCGCCTCAGCTCGCCTGGATACCCGGCAGGGTGCGTACCCGCACCTGGAGCACGCCGCCCTCGACGCGGGCTTCGAAGCCGGGCACCGGCGCCGTCGCCGGACCGTGCACCACAGCGCCATCGCGGACCCGGAACACGCTCGCGTGCCACGGGCACGTGACGCACACCTCCCCGTCGATCTTGGACAGCTCGCCCTCGTGCAGTGGCGCGGACAGGTGCGGGCAGCGGTTGGACAGCACCGTGACCTCGGCGGTGCTGCCGTCGCGCAGCACGAATACCGGTACATCCCCGGCGAGCCTGCGCACTGGGCGGCCCAGCGGGAATTCCTCAACCAGGCCCAGGACCTGCCAGCTTCCCGGGCCAACATGCTGCACCTCTTCGCCGTGGTTGGCGCCTGTTGCCTGCCGGTAACCCACCCCGCTCAGCGTGCCCCCCACCAAGGAGAGCAGCCGCCCAGTGCCGCGGCCTCCACGTCGGCGCAGCAGCGCGGCGGCGAAGCAGGCCACCGCCGTCACGTTCAGCGCGGCGTGCACGAGGCCGACCCGTTGCTGGTCCTCGTGACTGTCCGACCAGTCCGCCCAACCCGCGGCGACAGTGGGCACCGTGCTGGCCAACCCCACCGCGATCAGGCCGGAGGACTCGCGACGCCCGCCGCCGACCGCATCAATCAATGAGGCGGAAGTGAACGAGCCAAGTGTGATCTGCGCTAGCGCCGGGTGCAGCGGATGTCCCAGCCACACCCCGTGCAGCGCGTCTTTGAGCGTCCGGTTGCGCAGCAGCCGTTGCACGACGGTCCGCACCGCGGCTGCGGGCCGATCCAACGCCTCGGCCCGCTCCAGGCGGAGAATGTCGTCGAAGGGTCTCATTCGCGCAGAGTAGGCACGCCACGGGGAAATCAAACGCGCGATTGACCCGATTGGCGGCCGACGGCCTGGGTACTCCTTCGACGCGGCTGAGCCATTCCAGGGCCATCCTCTGAGGGGACCCACCACCATGCTGGACGATGCGCTCATGATGCGCCCCGGCGGGTATGGCCGAGTAGGGATGGTCGCGGCCCGATTCGCCGAGCTCGTGGACCGCGCTCAGTTGCAGCTGCCGCTGCCCGGACGGGGTGGCACGGCACAGCGGTGGCGGGCGCTGGCGGAGCTGGCCGCTGATGATCTCGACGTGGCGCGTCTGGCGGAGGCTCACCTCGACGCGCTGGCCATCCTGGACGAGCTACGCGAGCCCCCCATGGCTGGTCCGCCGGTGCTGCCCGGGCAGCGATGGGCGGTGTGGGCGGCCGAACCGCCCAATGGACGGGTGCAGGCCGAGCGGGGTTCGGATGGTGGGTGGCGGCTCACGGGAACCAAACGATGGTGCTCGGGGGCTCATGCCTGCACTCATGCGCTGGTCACCGCGCACGCCACCGATGGCGGTCGGTTGTTCGCGGTGGATCTGTCCGGTGGCGGGGTATGTCCGGGTTCGGGTGGTTGGAAGGGGCCGGGGATGGCCGGCAGCGGCACGGAAGATGTGGAGT
>CAXUFG010000068.1:6381-14653 GCA_964250265.1 uncultured Pseudonocardiaceae bacterium
GCACCGGCGGTGGCGGTTGGAGCCCCACGTGCATACCTGGACCGGGTCGGTTTCTGGTGCGGCGCCATAGGGGTAGCCGCATGCTGGTACGGCGGCGCGGTGGCAATCGGCCGGCCGCTGTGGGAGGCGGCTCGTGGCGGCGCGCTCGATCCGCATGCCCAGGCCCATCTTGGCGCGGTCGACAGTGTGCTGGCCGGAGCCGCTGCGATGTTGCAGGCGGCGGCGGCGGAGGCGGATCGGGCGGGTGATCCGGCGGCCGGCGATAACGTCAGCGTGCAGCTGTGGCAGCGGCATGCACTGCGCGTACGAGCGGTGGTGGAAGCCGCCGCGACCACGACCATCGAGCGGGTCGGGCGCGCCTTGGGACCCCGGCCGTTGGCCACCGATGCCGCGCACAGCCGTCGGGTTACGGATCTCGCCGTATACCTGCGGCAAAGCCACGCCGAGCGGGATCTCGCGGTGCTCGGGAACCTCGCCGCAGGCGCAGAGTGGTGGCAGCCGTGGTGATCCCGATCGAGGGCCTCGGGACGCTGGAGTCGAGCTGGCAGGCCTGGCCCGGATTGGCTGCCCTGGACACCTTCGTCCTGCACCCGCTACCGGCCAGGGCTGTGGTCGTCGCCCCCCATCCCGACGATGAAGTGCTCGGCGTGGGTGGCACCCTGGCGCTACTCACCGCCGCCGGAGTGCAGGTAATCGTGGTGGCGGTCAGCGACGGCGAAGCCAGCCATCCGCACAGCCCGACTATCACCCCGACCCAGCTGGCCCGCACCCGGCGCGCCGAGCAACACCGCGCCCTGCGGCGCTTGGGCTTGGATCGGGCGCCGATCCACCGCTGCGGTTTGCCCGATGGACGCCTAAGCGATCACGAAGCCGGCCTGGCCGCCAGCCTGACCGGGCTGCTCGACGAGAACAGCTGGTGTCTGGCTACGTGGGCACGGGACGGTCATCCTGATCACGAGGCCGCTGGGCGGTCCGCCGCGACCGCGGCAGGTCACACCGGAGCTCAGCTGCTCTCGTTCCCCGTGTGGGCCTGGCACTGGGCACAGCCCGCGGACCCGCGAGTGCCCTGGACGACCGCCCGCCGCGTCCCCCTACCTCCCGCGATCGCCGATGTGAAGAGGTATGCCGTGGACGCATTCGGTAGCCAGGTCAGGCCGCTGTCGACCCATCCCGGTGACCAAGCGGTCCTCGGGTCATCCGCGCTGGCCCGGCTCACCCGTGAGTACGAGGTGATCCTGCTATGAGCGCCAGCCTGCCGGCCGGGTATTTCGACGTTTTCTATAGGGACAGTGCTGACCCGTGGGGGTTTCGCACTCGCTGGTACGAACAACGCAAGTACGCCTGTGCACTCGCCGCGTTGCCCCGGGCGCGCTACCGCCGCGGCTTCGAGCCGGGCTGCTCCATCGGTGTGTTCACCGCAGCGCTCGCAGCTCGGTGCGACCGGCTGTTGGCTACCGATGTGGCTGAGACACCATTGCGCGCGGCCCGCGATCGGCTGGCGCACCTGCCACATGTGGTCCTTGAGCGCGGTGGCGTCCTCGAAGGCTGGCCGCCCGGCAACTTCGACCTCATTGTGATCAGCGAGCTCGGCTATTACTTCGACCCAGTCGACCTTCGGCGATTGTGGGCCGTCACCACCGCCGCGCTGGAACCGGGCGGCACGCTGCTCGCCGTGCATTGGCGCCACCCGGTCACCGACTACCCCCAGACCGGGGACGCCGTGCACGCCGCCCTTGCCGCGCAGCCGGGCCTGGGCAGGCTTGTCGAGCACGTCGAGGACGACTTCCGGCTCGAGGTGTATCTCCGCACTCCACCTACGGTGAGTTCGGTTGCTGCCCAAACCGGTCTGCGGTGAGGCCGTCCGGTCGAGAGTTCGCCCGGATCGGCGTCGTCGTGCCCGCGCACAACGAGGAGGAACTCCTGCCGGGTTGTCTCGCCGCGCTGCGCTCGGCCGCCGCTGCGGTCGATGTGCCGGTGCACGTACTGGTGGTCCTGGACGCGTGTACCGACCGCACCGCTGAGGTCGCTGAGCAGACCGCGGTCATCAAGGTGTGGGAACGCAGCGTCGGAGCCGCGCGCCGCGCCGGCTTCACCCGCTTGGTGCACGAGGCCGGTGCCGACCGGGTCTGGTTGGCCACCACTGACGCCGACACACAGGTGCCACGCAGCTGGTTGGCGGACCAATTGGCGCACGCCCGCCGCGGCGTGGACGCGGTGGCCGGCATGGTCAGCGTCACCGACTGGCGCGGGCACGCACCTGCCGTAGCTGAGCGATTCCGGCGGCTACACCCCCCCATCACCGGGCACCACCACGTGCACGGAGCCAACCTCGGCATGTCCGCTAGCGCCTACAGTGCCGCCGGTGGGTTTGCCCCGCTGGCCGCCCACGAGGACGTCGCACTGATCGCAGCTCTCAAGCACACTGGGTACAACGTGCTGCATACCGCCGACCCACCGGTGATCACCAGTGCTCGCCGCCATGCCCGCGCCCCCGCCGGCTTCGCCGACTTCCTCATCCAGCTCGCCGGACCCAAACCGAACCCGGTGAGCTGAGGCGGTCCCGCTGTAGATCTGCTGGCGAGCAGGTAATCTTGGCAGGGACAGCGGATTGCGCAGTCGAGGCGCCCCGTGACCTGGGAGGTGGTGGGGTGGCTCCTGAGCTGCCAGGGGTGTTCGCTTGGCTGTCCCCGATCCTCACCTCCTACGGCTATCTGGCTGTTTTCGGGTTCCTGTTCATCGAGAGCTTCGGCGCGCCGGTCCCAGGCCAGACCATGCTGATGGCCGCGGGAGTCTTCGCCGGAGCCGGGAGACTCAATGTTGTGGGCGTGGCGGTCCTGGGTTTCCTCGCCGCTGTGGCCGGTGACAACGTCGGTTACCTGATCGGGCACTTCGGTGGCCGGCGGTTGGTGCTCCGCTTCGGACGCTACATCTTTGTGACCGAGAAACGGCTCGATAAGGCTGAGGACTTCTTCCGGCGACATGGTGCCAAGATCGTTGGCTTCGCCCGGTTCATCGACGGTCTACGCCAGCTCAACGGCGTCGTCGCTGGCATCGCCAGGATGCCATGGCGGCAATTTCTCGCATTCAACGCGCTGGGCGCGGCCGCGTGGGTAGGGGTGTGGACCTCTGTGGGATACCTGGCTGGCGGCCACCTCACCGAGATCTACCAGGGTTTTACCCGCTATCAGGTCGTTGTGCTCGTCGTGGTTGGCGCCGTCATCGTCGCCGTCCTAGCCCACTGGTTGTGGCGCAGGCAACGCCACAGCGGCGACACCGCTATTCGGTGACCTCGGCCGTGACTTCCAGCGGACGCGCTCACCGGCCCATTCTTAAGGCACCAAAAAGGGCCTCCTTCTCCTCGGCCGGCCCCGCTGCGAAGTACAGGGCGTTGGCGTCGCCGAGGCTTTCCCCATTACCGAAAAGGATGTTCCAGATGCCGTCGATGGCGATCGGCGCCCCCTCCTCGTCGCGCATGTAGTCGACGAACTTACCGCTCGCGTCGTCGAATGCGGCGATCCGTCCGGATCCGCCGAAGTTGCCCACCAGAAGCTTGCCACCCATCGGGCCGAAGGTTGCCGGAGCCAACGCAACTCCCCACGGTGCGTTCAGCCTGCCGTCGTCGGCGAACACTCGGACCAACGCACCGTCACTGGTGAACTCGGCGAGCTTGCCCTTATCCGGGTGACCAGCAGTGGTCTTCTCCTGCTCCTTGTTCAGCGAGTCCTCCTCGCCGGCGTCGAACGTGGGGCCCCCGGGCTCCGGCTTGTCAGGTGCCTTGGAGATCACGTAGCTCACTAGAACGCGGTCACCGAGGGTGGTGATGTTCCACGGCACGGGATCACCCGGTTTGGTCTTCTTGCCCTTCGCTGCATCAGCCGGGTCGACCGGGTCACCGGTGGCAAACGGGTTCCCGAAACCCTTGGTGGGCACCAGCTTCCAGTCCTTGCCAAACTGGCGGATCTGCGGGTCAGAGCCGAAGTCGGCAGCCCATAAAGTGTCGAAGCTGCCCTGCTTGAGTGCCACCCCGAAGAACTTCATGCCCTGCGGATCCCCGTTGAATACCTCCTGGCTGGGGCCGTTCACCCGGACCACCTTGCCATCAGGGCCGCGCTCGCCCCAGGCGGCGATACGTCCGGAGTCAGTGGCGAAGATGAACCGTGCCGAGCCCCCCACCATGACCGTGCGACCGTCGAGGAGGGCCGGCTGGTTGGTCACGACGAACTTGTCCGAGTTGATGTCCGCACCGTTGAAGACCACCCCGGTGGTCTTGCCGATCGATGTAACCTCGGTGCTGACGTCGGTTCCCGGGATCGTCACTGTTTTGAGGGGATCTTGGTGCAGTTCGCGCAACTTCTGATCGCCGGAAGCAGTCACATCGCCGACGAACTCATAAGACGTATTGCCGGCGGCGACCCAGAAATGTCCACCGGCCCCCTTGGGGCGGATCGCCACCCCCCACGCATTGACCATGTCCGGCATGGTGAACAGCGCCTTGTAGGCCTCGGAGTTGGCCGCCAGATTGACCTGGCGGTAGTGGTTATCCGGCGACGGCGTGGGGCCGGAGGTGGTGCCGGAGCTGCTGCACGCGGCCACACCGACCACAGCGAGGCAGGCGACGCCTCGACGGACCGGCCCGACACGTCCACGGAGGTACATATAGGGCTCCACATCAGCTGATGCCAACCTAAAGTGTGGTAAGGGTAGGCTTGGTTGCAAGCGGAATCAAGATAGTCAGATGTAATCAAGCGAGCACTCGCTGCGGTATCTGCTCGTAGCGCCCACGAGGGCAGTTGCAGCGGGTGAGGCACCTCAAGGACTGCTGGGCCGGAGGAGTGATGGGTCTGGGCTTACGCCCAAGAACCTGTATTCTTCCCGGGTTCCACTACCGTGAGGAGATGCCTGGTGACGCACGATGACCGCGCGGCGTCGTAGGAAGTCGGGCTCTGGGCCCTCTGCCACCGCGCTTATCGCCTGGGTCGGTGGTGCCCGAACGGGCCTCAGCGCACCTGAAGTCGCCCCGGGCTCCGTGGTCAGCGGCCTGCCGATCAGCCAGACGAGCGGCGGCCGTGCGCTCCTGGTCGGCCGAGCCTGTGGTCTTGCGGCGGGAACCCTGCTGGCCTGCGGTTCGGTGTTGGTTGGCGCGACGCACGTTGGTGAGAGCTCACGCAGTGCACCCCTGCTCAGTCCCGTTCCGGCTGTTCCGGGTGCTACGGATAGCGCTTCTGCGGAGTACCCGGCAGACCCGCCCGCTGAGCCAGCGTCTGCCGCGCCGGCTCTGGTCAGTGCCCAGGGCGTCACGGACCAGAATCCGACGATTCATCCAAGGCTCGGGCGAGTCCACCGGAACACACCGGTGTCCCTGGACGTACCAGCTGATGGGCCGAGCCGAGATTCGGGTATCGCTCAACGTCCGTCGAATTCACCTCCGCCCGCAGCTGGTAAGGCTCCGCAGGACCCGATCGCGCCGGTCAGCCCGGTGCTGGATCCCGCCACAAAGGGAGTCGGCCGGGTAGCTCCGGTCGGTGGCGTACTGGCGCCGACCGATCCGAGTCCGAATACGGCGAAGGACCCCGGTGAGAAGGCGAAGGGCCCCGGTGAGAACCAGACTGAGAGCACAGCGAGCAAACGGGTAACCAGTCCCCGCGAAAAACGCGCGAGCGCCAGCGGAATCGGAGCTGTTGAGACGGTCAAGCAGGTTGTTGCGCCCGTCGACAATGCCATAACGCCGGCTACCCATCCCGTTGTTCGATCAGTCGTTCAACCGGCCGTTCAACCGGCGATGTCGATGCTCACCCCGTTGTTGCCGATAGGCTGACTGCACACATACTCCAAAGCGGTTGCCCGGTGATCGCGGTTACCCGGTGATCACAGCGCCGTGCCAGCATGAGCCTGCCTGGTCATAGCTGCCCCGCGCCTCCGCGGCGAGCTCGTCGCGCACTATCATGATCTATCGCACTGCGAGAGATCGGCGATGACATCACGCTCAGCGCTGGCAGCAGGTAAGCGGTGCGGATCACCGGTGCGCACTGTGGGGTAATCACACAGCGGGTCTCATCCCTCGATAGCATCGACAACCGAATCGTCATCGCTGTATCGCCAAGGAGCTCTCGTGGTCGCGCCGTCCTCACCTGTCCAGCCTGCCCTGCGCGTGATGGTGCCGGCCGGGACGACTGCCGGGGCGGCGCTACGTGCGGCGGGGGCGCCCACCAGCGGACCAGATGCCCTCGTCGTGGCCCGGGATATGCAGGGCGGACTGCGCGATCTGAGCTGGGCGCCCGAGAGTGACACCGAGGTGGAGGCTGTCGCCGCGAGCAGCCCTGAAGGGCGCAGCGTCATCCGGCATTCGTGTGCGCACGTGCTCGCGCAAGCTGTGCAACAGCACTACCCCGCAGCCAAGCTGGGTATAGGTCCGCCGGTGACCGACGGTTTCTACTACGACTTCGACGTCGACCGGCCATTCACTCCCGACGACCTCGCCGAGCTCGAGAAGACCATGCGCAAGATCGTCAAGGCCGGTCAGCGATTCTCCCGGCGCGTGTTCGGCTCGGTGAGTGAGGCCAAGCACGAACTGGCCGACGAGCCGTACAAGCTTGAGCTGATCGACCTCAAAGGAGCCAGCTCGAGCGCCAGCCTAGATCCCGACGAGGTGATGGAAGTCGGGGCAGGGGAGCTGACGATCTACGACAACGTCCACCCGCACACCGGTGAGGCCATCTGGAGCGACCTGTGCCGCGGCCCGCACGTACCGACCACACGAAACATCCCCGCGTTCCGGCTGATGCGGACCGCGGCCGCCTACTGGCGGGGTAGCGAGCACAACCCGCAGCTGCAGCGGATTTATGGCACCGCGTGGGAATCCGCCGAGGCACTGGAGCGGCATCTGGAGTTACTCGCCGAGGCGCAGCGGCGCGACCACCGCCGGCTCGGCGCCGAGCTGGACCTGTTCAGCTTCCCCGACGAGATCGGGTCGGGACTTGCGGTGTTCCATCCCCGCGGCGGCACGGTGCGCCGGGTGATGGAGGACTACTCCCGCCGCCGGCACGAGGAGGCTGGCTACGAGTTCGTCAACTCGCCGCACATCACCAAGGCGCAGTTGTTCGAGACCTCCGGGCACCTGGACTGGTATGCCGACGGCATGTTCCCCCCGATGCACCTCGACGAAGAGCTTGCAGAGGACGGCACGGTACGCAAGCCTGGGCAGGACTACTACCTCAAGCCGATGAACTGCCCGTTCCACAACCTGATTTACCGCTCCCGCGGACGGTCCTACCGGGAACTACCCCTGCGGTTGTTCGAATTCGGTTCGGTATACCGGTATGAGAAGTCCGGCGTGGTCCATGGCCTGACCCGGGTGCGCGGGATGACCCAGGACGACTCGCACATTTATTGCACCCCCGAGCAACTGCAGGGGGAGATCCGCTCGCTGCTGACTTTCGTGCTCGACCTGCTTCGCGACTTCGGACTGGACGATTTTTACCTGGAGCTGTCCACCCGTGACGATGAGAAATACGTCGGTACCGATGAGCAGTGGGAGGAGGCGACCGACGCGCTACGCCAGGCCGCCGAGGCTAGCGGGCTTACGCTAGTGCTCGACCCTGGTGGGGCGGCCTTTTATGCACCCAAGATTTCCGTGCAGGCCAAGGACGCGTTGGGGCGCACCTGGCAGCTGTCCACGATCCAGGTCGACCTCCAGGAGCCAGACCTCTTCAGGCTGGAATACACCGCGAAAGACGGCTCCCGGCAGCGCCCCTACATGATCCACCGGGCGCTGTTCGGGTCGATCGAACGGTTCTTTGGAGTGCTCACCGAGCACTATGCGGGCGCTTTCCCTGCCTGGCTGGCACCGGTGCAGGTGGTCGGAATCCCGATCGCCGACGAGCACGTTGAACATCTGCAGCAAGTCGCGAAGGCGCTGCGCGCACGGGGCATCCGGGTCGAGGTCGATGCATCAGATGACCGGATGCAGAAGAAGATCCGGACTCACACCACGCAGAAGGTGCCGTTTCTACTGCTCGCCGGGGGCAAGGACGTCGAGGCTGGCGCGGTGTCATTCCGGTTCCGTGATGGCAGCCAGATCAATGGCGTGAGAGTCGAGGATGCGGTCTGCGCCATCACCGGTTGGGTTGCGCGACGAGAGAATCGCTCGCCCAGCGCCGCGGAGTTGCCGATAGGAGAGGTGTGACCGCCGACGTATTTGGTCCCGCGGAGGCGGCATTATGACCGCCGACGTATTTGGTCCCGCGGAGGCGGCATTATGACCGCCGACGTATTT
>CAXUFG010000068.1:14884-22542 GCA_964250265.1 uncultured Pseudonocardiaceae bacterium
TGACCGCCGACGTATTTGGTCCCGCGGAGGCGGCATTGTGACCGCCGAGGGCCAGGACGGGGTCGGAGCACCGGACGCGTTGCAGCGGCTGTGGACACCACACCGGATGGCGTACATCAAGCAGGAGGGCAAGGCTGGGACTGAGGCTGGTGCAGTGCAGTGCCCGTTCTGCCGGATTATCACTATGGACGATGCCGAGGGCCTGGTGATTGCCCGCGGAGCCGCCGTTTATGCGGTGCTCAACCTCTATCCGTACAATCCCGGTCACCTGATGGTGGTGCCCTACCGGCATATCGCCGATTACCCGGACCTGACGATCCAGGAGACCACGGAACTGGCCACCTTCACCCAGCTGGCCATGCTCGCCAGCCGTCGCGCGGCCGCTCCGCACGGCTTCAACCTCGGGATCAATCAGGGTTCAGTCGCCGGCGCCGGCATCGCGGCGCACCTGCATCAGCACGTCGTGCCGCGATGGGGTGGGGACGCCAATTTCATGCCTGTCGTCGGCAGAACCAAGGTGTTGCCGCAGCTGCTGGCCGAGACTCATACGCTGCTGGTGGACGCATGGAAAGAACTGTCCTGAGCGGCCCCGCGAACGCCGCCGGCAGGCTCCACCGGAGTCGGCCGACCGTCAAGGGCGTGCCCACAATGCGTTGGAAACGGCAGCTTCTCCTCCTCGGCCGATTGCTCTTCCTCTCCTCCGCGTTGGGAGTGCTGGTTTGGCGCCTCGGCGCTGACGGCGCGGGCGCGCTGGACGCGGCGCGAAGGATCGGTTTGGCCACGGTTCTCGGGTCCTTTCTGGCTGCTGCGGCCGGTATGGGCGCTTCTGGGTTGGCCTGGCGCAGCCTGCTCCGCGGACTGGATACCCCGTTGGGTCTACGCCCGGCGGCCCGGGTGTTCTTCACCGGTCAGATCGGGAAGTACATCCCGGGCACCGTCTGGGCCTACCTGGCGCAGGCCAGGCTCGGCCGCGAGCACGGGGTTCCGGCCTCCCGCACCACGGCGGCATCGGTGATGTTCGTGGTGGCGCACACCGCCACCGGGGCGGTGGTCGCCGGCCTGGTGCTGCCGTTCGCCTCTGGCGAGGTCTTCGAACATTTCGGCTGGATCGCGGCGCTGGCACCGCTTCTGCTTGCCAGCCTGCACCCGCGCCTTGTGCTACCGGTGCTCCGGCTGGTGCACCGCGTGGTGGGCCGGGGTAGTCCGCCTGAACGGGTTCGCGGACCAGCTGTGCTCCGTGCACTGGGTTGGCTCGCGGTGACCTGGGTAGGTTACGGCATGAGCATGCTGTTGCTGCTTCGACCGGTGGCCCGAGCCGACGCCCGCGAGTTGTTACCTCCGGTCGCGCTGGGCGGATTCGCGATGGCCTGGACGGTCGGTTTCATCGCTGCCGGGGTCCTGATAGTGACGCCGGCCGGGCTGGGGGTGCGGGAGGTCGCGCTGCTGATGGTGCTCGGCCCGGTCGTCGCTGGCGGTGGGGCGGTGGCCGCTGTGGTGTTGCTTTCTCGGGTGGTCCACACCGTCAGCGACGGAGCGTGGGCCCTCGTCGGTATCAGCCTGCGCGCATCGCAGCGCTCGGAAGGCGTCGGGGAGCCGCAAACCGGCAGCCTACGGGCCGCGCCCCGATAGCCGTACTCGCGCAATGGTCAATATCCTCGCCCGTGCGTCGGTATCCCGGTTCGTGGAGCCGGTGGGTGGCTGGCTGGTCCGGGCCGGTATCGGGCCCGAGATCATCACGGTTGTCGGCACTTACATCATTACTTTGCTGGGCGCCGGCCTCACCGGCCTTGGTGTTTCGTTCGCTCTTGATGTCGCGCTGTGTTGCTGGCCGGCTTGCAGATGGTGACGGTAACCCAGCGAATGCTGACGGTGCGCCGCGGCGTCTGGGATCGGGAGGCCATGTGAGCAGGCTCGCCGACCTCGGGTACGCCGCCGGATGGCAATTGCTCCGTTTCGCCCCCGGAGAGTTGGCGACCAGAGCGTTTCGCGCAGGCGCTGATCTGGCCGCCCATCGAGATGGCCCCGGTACCCGTCAACTGCGCCGGAACCTGACCCGGGTGGTGCCCGGTGCCACTCCCGCGGAACTCGAAGTGCTGGTCCGTGATGGACTGCGTTCCTATGCCCGGTACTGGCATGAGGTCTTCCTGCTGCCGTGGATCGACCACGCCGTGCTCGTGGATCGGCTGGATGGCGCAATGGAGGGGATCGACTATCTGAACGAGGCGCTGGCCGCCGGCCGCGGGGTGGTGGTGGTGCTCCCGCACAGCGGCAACTGGGATATGGCGGGTTTGTGGTTCGTCCGGCATCACGGATCGTTCACCACGGTGGTCGAGCGTGTGGCGCCGGAGCAGCTTTACCAGCGCTTTGTCGCCTACCGCGCCTCGCTCGGTTTCGACATCGTCCCGCTGACCGGGGCCGGTAGCCCCATCCCAAGGCTGCTCCGCCGACTTCACGCGGGTGGGGTGGTATGCCTGCTCGCCGATCGGGACCTCACTGGCGCGGGGGTAAGCGTGGAGTTTTTCGGCGGCGTTGCCAAGATGCCGTGGGGACCGGCCCGGCTCGCTGCGGCTACCGGCGCCACCCTCCTGGTGATCGGCTGCTGGTTCACCCCCGGCGGCTGGGGTATCCGTTTTCACCCGCCTGTGCCCGTGCCGGACCGGTCGGCGGCGCGGCGAGCCACTCAGACGGTGGCGGACTGCTTCGCCACTGATATTGCGGCGCACCCGCAGGATTGGCACATGCTGCAACCGTTGTGGACTGAAGACCTGCCGGTCACTCCCCTTCGCGATGCGGGATAGCAGGAGTCTGTTGAGGGTTGGGATGGTCTGCCCGTATTCCCTCGCCGTGCCTGGCGGGGTGCAGGCGCACGTCCTGGGGTTGGCCGAGGGTTTGCGCGGTCTTGGCCACCAGGTGGAGGTGCTCGCTCCGGCTGGAGACGGCAACCCGGACAAGCCGCTGCCGGAGTTCGTCACGCCGGCCGGGCGGGCAGTGGGGGTTCCCTACAACGGATCGGTCGCCCCGCTGGCGTTCGGCCCGGTCGCGATCAACCGGGTCCGGCGCTGGATGCATGATCACGACTTCGACGTACTGCACCTGCACGAGCCGGCCGCTCCGAGCCTGTCGTTGATCGCCCTCGCGCTCGCCGACCGGCCCGTTGTCGCGACCTTCCACTTCGCCACCGCCCGATCCCGCGTGTTGGCCGCGGCGCATGCTCTGCTGCAGCCCACGATGGAGAAGATCACCGCCCGGATCGCGGTGTCCCCGCTGGCTCGGCGCGTGCAGGTGGAATACCTAGGCGGGGATGCCGTGGAGATTCCCAATGGGGTCGACGTGTCGCACTTCGCTAGCGCGCAGCCGTTGCCCGGTTACCCGCGGGCTGGCGGCACGGTCGGCTTCGTGGGCCGCTTCGGCGAGCCTCGCAAGGGCATGCCGGTGCTGCTAGCGGCACTGTGCGAGGTGGCCCGGACGCGGCCCGATGTGCGTCTGCTGGTGGTCGGCCACGGGGATGCCGGGGCCTTGCTGCGCGCTGCGGGACCGGCCCTGGCATCCCGAATCCGGGTACTCGGAGCGCAGGGCGACGAAGGTAAGGCGGCGGCGTTGGCGAGCGTGGACGTCTTGTGCGTCCCCGCACTCGGCGGAGAGAGCTTCGGCATCGTGCTCACCGAAGCGTTGGCTGCCGGCACCCCTGTGGTGGCCAGCGACCTCGATGCCTTCCGCCTTGTGCTCGATGGTGGCAAGGTCGGCGTGCTTGTCGCGGCTGGATCACCGGCAGCGCTGGCCACGGCCCTCGATGAGCTGCTCGATGACCCGGAAAGACGTGCCGCGCTGGCCGCCGCGGGCCAGCGGCGGGCGGCGGTGTGGGACTGGCCGGTGGTGGCGCGACGGGTGCTACAGGTCTACGAGGGTGCGGTGGCAGCGGATCCGCGCCGGTTGCGCTCCGGGCCCGGCGCCGGAATCCATCGTGAGCGGCCTGGCTAGGGTCGCGTGGTGCGATTTGCCTGGGTGGCGGTGACCGCTGGGGTGCTGGGAGCTGCGGGCGGTGCGATCCGTGCAGCGACCCGGTTGGACCGGTTGCATGTGCGGACCGACGCAGCGTGGGCAGCGCTGGACGCTGCGCTATACCACCGAGCGCTCGCGGTGAGCGCGACGAACGGGAGCGTGGCGCTGTGCGGTGCAGCCCTCGCGGCCGTGCACGCTCAGCCATCGTCTCGTGAGGAGCTGGAGAACGAACTGGGCCGGGTGCTCTCGGCGCTCAACCGCGCCAGGCTCGCGCCTGCCTGCGCCGGCCGGTTGGCCGACGCGGAGCAGCGGGTGGTGATCGCCCGGCGGGTATACAACGACGCCGTACGAGACACCCTGGCGTTGCGCTCGCACCGCATCGTGCGCTGGTTGCGGTTGGCTGGTACCGCCCCGCTGCCGCGCTACTTCGAGATCGCCGAACCCCCGCCCGCTGGCTACGGACCCGAGCTGGATGGTGCGGGGGCATAGCGGGAGAAACGTCGGGTGAACACGGCGGTACCCGAGGTTAGCCCGCGCAGGTCGACGGCGTAGCGCATCAGCTCGGCTGCGGGCACCTCGGCGCGGACCAGCATCCGACCAACCTGGTCGGTCTCAGTGCCCAGCACCCGACCTCGCCTGCCGGACAGGTCTCCCAGCACGGTGCCGAGGTGGTCCTCGGGCATCCGCACCTCCACGTCGTCCAACGGCTCCAGCGCGACGACCGTACCTTTCTCTGCGGCGTCCTTGAGCGCCAGCGATCCTGCCATCTGGAAGGCCGCATCGGAGGAGTCCACGCTGTGCGCTTTTCCGTCGACCAGGGTTACTCGCAGGTCCACCAGCGGGAAACCGCTGTTGGACAGTCCGCGTTCCATCTGCGCCCGGACGCCCTTCTCCACGCTCGGGATGAACTGGTGCGGGACCGCGCCGCCGACCACCTTGTCCACGAACTCGAATCCGCTGCCCACGGGCAGCGGTTCCACCTCGATGTCGCAGACCGCGTACTGGCCGTGCCCGCCGGACTGCTTCACGTGCCGGCCGTGCCCCTTGGACGCGCCGCCGAAGGTCTCCCGCAGCGGCACCACCACTGGCTCGGTGTCCACATCGGCGCCCACGGCGCGCAGCCGGGACAGCACGACATCGGCATGCGCCTCGCCCATGCACCACAGCACCATCTGGTGGGTCTCGGCGTTGCGCTCCAGCCGCAGGGTCGGGTCCGCGGCCACCAACCGGCCTAGTCCGCGGGCCAGCGCATCCTCATCGCTGCGGCTGCGACCCACCACCGCCACCGGCAGCAACGGCTCCGGCATCGTCCAGGGCGCCACCAGTAGGGGGTCGTTAGGCGAGGAGAGGGTGTCTCCGGTTTCGGCGGATATAACCTTGGTTACCGCACAGAGGTCCCCGGCCATGCAGTGTGGTACGTCGTTCAGCGTGCCGCCCAGCGGCGTGTAGACATGCGCCACGCGCTCGTCGACGTCGTGGTCGGCGTGCCCGCGGTCAGCCAAACCGTGCCCGGAGACGTGCACGGGGCGGTCCGGGTACAGGGTTCCCGAGAACACGCGCACCAGCGACACCCGGCCCTGGTAGGGGTCAACCGTGGTACGGACGACCTCTGCCACCAGCGCCGCCGCGGGGTCCACGTCCACCAGGGGGTGAGCTGAGCCGTCCGTCCGGGTTACCTGAGGCGGCGTGTGCTGCATCGGGGTGGGGAACGCGCCGGTGAGCACCTCAAGGATTTCGGCGAGCCCCACCCCGGTGTGGGCACAGGCCGGGATCACCGGGTGAAACGTGCCACGGGTGACGGCGGTCTCCAGGTCCTCGATCAGGACGCCGGCCTCAAGATCCGCACCTTCCAGGTAGAGCTCCATCAGGGACTCGTCTTCGCTTTCGGCGATGATCCCCTCGATGAGCTCGTTGCGCGCCACCGCGAATTCGTCGGGATCTGTCCCGCTGGGCTCACCCTCAACCGGCGGGTACCCGTTGCCGTAGTCGAACAGCCGCTGCGAGAGCAGCCCCACCAGACCCGTCACCGCGCCGCCATCGTCGCGCACCGGCAGGTACAGCGGCAGGACCCCCTCGCCGAAGGCCGCCCGGCAGGCGGTGGTCACGCTGTCCAGATCGGCCCGCGGGTGGTCCAGCCGGCTCACCACCACCGCGCGGGGAATCCCAACATCGGCACATTCCTGCCACAACGCGACAGTAGTGGGGTCGACATCATCACCTGCGGAGATCACGAACAGTGCTGCGTCAGCGGCTCGTAGTCCAGCCCGCAACTCGCCCAGGAAATCGGCGTACCCGGGAGTGTCCACGAGGTTGATCTTGATATCTGCATGATGCAGGGGCGCGATGGCCAGTGTCACCGACCGTTGCTGGCGGACCGCGGCGGGGTCGTGGTCGCACACAGTGGTGCCGTCCGTGACCGTGCCCGCTCGGCTGATCACGCCGGTGGCGGTGAGCAGCGCCTCGACGAGCGTTGTCTTCCCCGCTCCGGATGGCCCGACTAAAGCCACATTGCGGATGGCGGAGGGGTCCTGTACCGCCATGGCCGAATCAGCACGCTCACCGCTGCCCTTGATGCCCATGAAGCCCCACCTCGCCTGTGCGGACCGTGTGGTCGATCTCACACCGGTGTGGCGGTAGAGGCAACCCCCTAGCCGGTCTTCACTCCGGACGTTGTGGGTAACCCGACGTAGTATCGGGTACTGGTAGCCGTGCCATTTCCTGTTTCTCACCATGGCCTTAGCCATGGTGCTTTCCAGAGGAGCGAACCTGCCGTGCCCGCCGAGAACAGCATCATCGATCGCAAGGTTGGCACCGCACGGGTGAAGCGCGGGATGGCCGAGATGCTGAAAGGCGGTGTGATTATGGATGTGGTCACACCGGAACAGGCCAGGATCGCTGAGACCGCGGGCGCGGTGGCCGTGATGGCGTTGGAGCGGGTTCCAGCGGATATCCGCGCGCAGGGCGGCGTCGCTCGGATGAGTGATCCGGACATGATTGCCGCGATCATGGACGCGGTGTCCATCCCGGTGATGGCCAAGGCCCGCATCGGACACTTTGTCGAGGCGCAGGTGCTACAGGCGATCGGCGTCGACTACATCGACGAGTCCGAGGTGCTGACCCCGGCCGATGAAGCCCACCACATCGACAAGTTCGCCTTCACCGTGCCGTTCGTGTGCGGCGCCACCAGCCTCGGTGAGGCGTTGCGCCGGATCTCCGAGGGTGCCGCCATGATCCGGTCGAAGGGGGAGGCAGGGACCGGCAACGTCGTCGAGGCGACCCGGCACATGCGCTCGATCCGCGCCGGCATCCGCTCCCTGGCCACGATGCACTCTGACGAGCTGCCTGCGGCCGCCAAGGAACTGGCCGCCCCGCTGGAGCTGGTCCGCGAGGTCGCGGCGGCCGGTTCATTGCCGGTGGTGTTGTTCACCGCGGGTGGTATAGCCACCCCCGCTGACGCGGCGATGATGATGCAACTCGGTGCCGAGGGACTGTTCGTCGGTTCCGGCATCTTCAAGTCGGGTGACCCCGCCAAGCGGGCAGAGGCGATCGTCAGGGCGACCACGTTCCACGACGATCCGGAGATGCTCGCCAAGGTGTCCCGGGGGTTGGGCGAACCGATGGTCGGGATCAACCTGGTCGAGCTGCCCGACGGGCAGCGG
>CAXUFG010000068.1:22553-22947 GCA_964250265.1 uncultured Pseudonocardiaceae bacterium
CCTCGGGGAGGATACAGCCGATGGAGAGGCGCTGCTGCTCTGCGCGACCCCGCCCTCTGGCCCCGCGGCGCGGCTGCGCACTCCGGGGCCGGAGGGCGGCGCCGCTCGCAGCTCCCGGATCAGCCGCGGCACCCTGGTGGTGCACGCCGACATGCACAATCACACGTTGCTCTCCGACGGTGACGGCGACCCTGAGGTGGCGTTTCCTTCGATGCGCGACGCGGGCCTGGACGTCCCCGCGCGCCCCCCACACCCGCGCCCGGGCGCCCCGGGCGCGACCGCGGCGACCGGCCCGCCGGGCGCGCCGGCGGCGACCGGCATGCCGAGCTCGTGGGCCAGCATCGGCAGCTGGTCGTCGGCCACCTCGCCGGTCACGAAGGCCATCAGCCGGCGC
>CAXUFG010000069.1:0-22722 GCA_964250265.1 uncultured Pseudonocardiaceae bacterium
GCCACACCACGGCCCCGAAGCGGCACACGCCGATCCTCACAGTTGAGTTCGGGAGTTTCAGAGCGGAACCCGACTCCATCCGAAGATCCACGAGACGGGAGTCGTCACATCGTCAGTCCCAGCGCCGGAAACCGCCTTCGGCGTTGATGATCTGTCCGGTGATCCAGGTGGCTTCATCGGTGGCCAACCATGCGATCAGGCGGGCGGGGTCGTCGGGGAGTCCCCAGCGGGCTTGCGGGAATCGGTGGCGAAGGGCCTCGTGGATTTCCGGCGGCGCGTAGCCGGTGTTGACCGGACCGGGGTTGATCGTGTTGAGGGTGATCCCTTGGTCGGCGAGCTGGTCGGCCAGGGTCCGGGTAATGGAGGCGAGGGCGCCTTTGCTTGCGGCGTAGGCGACTTCGGCGCGCAGCGGCCCAAGATCTTGCCCGGAGGTCAAGAAAATGATGCGGCCGGTCGGCCTGCCGTCGTGTTGCGCGGCGAATGCTTGAGCCAACAAGATCGCGGAGCGGGTGTTTACCGTCCAATGCGCATCGAGCATTGCCGCGTCCAGCGTGCCCAGCGCACCGTCACCGCCACTGCGGGCATGGTTGCAGACGAGGATGTCCAGGTGCCCGAATGCGTCGGTGGCGGTGTTGATCAGCTGGGCGGGCGCGCCGGCACCCGTGAGGTCGAGCTCCAGGTCACCAACGCCGGCCCCGTCGACGGCTAGCGCGTTGGTCACACTGGCGACGACGGCCTCGGGTCCGCCGGGGTCGGCTCCCCAGGGTTGGTCCCGGTCGTGTGGCGCGTAGTGGTGCAGGAACAGGCTGGCTCCCCACGCGGCGAGTCGGCGCGCGATGGCGAAACCGATGCCCGCTCGTCGGCTGGCGCCGGTTACCACGGCCACTCGGCCGCGCAACGGCAACGGGTCCCGTCCCAGCGCAGCACCACTAAGGTCGAGTGGAGTCATGATCGCCAGTCTCGTCGGGTCCGTGCCGTCGGGCGAGGTAGACCTGTGCACGGGAGGAAACAACACCGAGACCCACGACCCTCGGATCGTCGACGTTCTCGACGCGGCTCGCCACCGACGAGGCGGCCCGGCAGGACCGCTACCCCGGCGTGGGGGCGCGACGGCAGCCGGTGCACACCGTATATGTGCCGGCGGACTGGTCACCGCCACGACCGTCGGCGAGTGGAGCGCAGCGGCCCCGAGGACGCTCATGTACGGGCGTCCGCCGTCGCGCTGGCCCGCTGCGTCGCCGATGGCACTGCGCCCAATTCGTTGGCATCCGGATGAAGTCGCTGGAGAGCCCCAGCCGGCGGCGCGGGATCCACACCCTGGACCTGTTCCTGGACACCCTGCTCGCGGCCGGGCCGCTGCCTGCCGGATTCCGGGTCACCCTGCCGAAGATCACCTCGGTGCGCCAGGTCGAGGCGATGTCGAGCTGTGCGCCGCGCTGGACGCCGAGTACCGGCTGCCGGGGCTGCGTTTCGAGCTGCAGGTGGAAACTCCGCAGGCGATCTTCGGCGCGGACGGGACAGTGCCCCGCAGCTGCCGACGAGGTTCGCTGCCACGTACAGCTTCTACCGGTCCGGCTGCCAGCCGCGGCCGGCCGGCTGCGGGCCTACCAGGAGCGGCACTGTCTCGGGCTGCTGGACGAGCTGGCTACGGCGAAGGCGCTGGCCCGGTTCCTGCGCCGGGCGGTGGACTGCGGTGCCGCCGAGCGCAGCGAGGTCAGCGCGCTGGCTGCCGTCACGCCTGACGAGCTCACCGACTGGGTGGTGGTTGACCGCACCCGCGCGGCCTTGGCAGTAGTCGAGGGGCTACCGACCGTAGGGTGGCGCGATGCCGAGAGCCGGGCTGGATAAGGACCCTCGCGAAGTCGCTGCCATGTTCGACGCGGTGGCGCGCCGTTATGACCTGACGAACACCGTGCTGTCGTTCGGTCAGGACAGGCGGTGGCGGCGGTTCACCCGGATCGCGGTGGCGGCCAGGGCGGGGGAGCGGGTGCTCGATCTTGCCGCGGGTACCGCGGTCTCCACCGTCGAGTTCACCCGCACCGGAGCATGGAGCGTGGCGGCGGACTTCTCCCTGGGAATGCTGCGCGCGGGGCGGCATCGCAGGGTCCCGTTGGTCGGAGCAGACGCGCTGGCACTGCCCTTCTCCGACGGGGCCTTCGACGCGGTCACGATCTCCTTCGGGCTGCGCAACGTGGCCGATCTCGACGCCGCGCTGGCTGAGATGGCCCGGGTCACCCGCCCGGGCGGTCGCCTGGTCATCTGCGAGTTTTCCACCCCCACCTCGTGGTTGTTCCGCACGATCTATATGGAGTATCTGATGCGCGCGCTGCCGGCCGTCGCCCGCCGGGTGAGCAGCAGCCCGGATGCCTACGTCTACCTTGCCGAGTCCATCCGAGCTTGGCCCACCCAGCAGGCACTCGCGCGCCGGGTGGCCGGCGCGGGTTGGATCGACGTGGCGTGGCGCGACCTCACCGGTGGCGTCGTCGCGCTGCACCAGGCCGTCAAGCCCCTCACCCACCTCACTCGACCGCGGTCGCAATCTGTCCCCAGAACGCGGCAAGGAGGTGGCTAGTCGGGACGTTCCCGTTCCACGATCGCGTGGAGCTAGCCGCGAAACCAGGCCGCTCGGGTTCGGCGGGAATTCATGAGCGCTGACGCAGCTAGGGCTTCCGGCCGATGCCTGCGGCGAGCATGGGGTGGGCCGCGTTGTCCGGGTCGGGGAAATCGAGGGCCGCCCGCCATTTGTTGGCGGGTACGAAGCCCGGCTCGACAAGGTCGAGGCCGTCGAAGTAGCGGAGCTGCTCGTCATAGGTGCGGAAGCACTTGGAGCCCATGTGGAACTCCTGGAAGATACGGTTGAGTTCGGCGGCCCGCGGGTCATCGCCAGGGTCGGAGCAGCCGCAGTGCATCAGGTAGCCGCCCGAGGGAAGCCGGGCACGGAGACGGGCCGCGACCCCGACGGGGTCCTCGTCGTCTTCGAGATGCATCATCACGCCACCCAGCAGCACCGCGAACGGCTCGCGGGGGTCGATGAGCCGGTTGACCTGATCCCCGCCTCACCCACCAGATACTGCACCGCTCGCCGCACGAAGGCGCGATTCGCCAAGGCGAGCAGCGGTGTCTCCGGGACCGCCTGGATCATGGCGTTGCAGGCGATGCGGTCGACGTCGTAGTGGTGTTCGCCGCCGAGCATGTAGTCATACACGCGGGAAATCGCCGGTGTTTCCGTGTCGATGGCAGCCTCGACCGGCTCTGCCGATGCATTGCTGGTGAGCGGGTCCGGTGATTCCATCACGGCTTCTCCCTCCCCCCGCCTGTCCGAGGTCGTTTCCTCCCGGATGGTACCGATGGTGTCGACACACTCAGTGGATCTGGCGCACGGACGCGATCAGGGCGACGGGCAGTGCCTAACCCGCGCCGCCGACGACCACGGCGTCCGATCGCGGAGCCGTGGAGGCAAGCTAGGCTGAGTGCCTGCCCTCTGCTGCCAGGAGCCTGCGCTGACCCAGCTTCGCCTGCCGGTCCCCACCCGGGTCGTGGTCCTGGTCTCCGGTACTGGGACACTGTTGCAGGCCTTGCTGGATGCCGAGAGCCCCGATTATCCCGCCCAGGTCGTCGCTGTCGGCGCGGACCGGGCCGGCGCCGCGGCGCTCAAACGCGCCAAGCGGCTGCCCACCTTCGTCGTTGAGCTGGCCCAATATCCCGACCGGGCGTCCTGGGACACCGCGCTCACCGAGACGGTCGCGGCCCATCAGCCGGATCTGGTCGTCACAGCCGGGTTCATGAAGATATTGGGCCCGGGATTCGTGCACAGCTTCGGTGGGCGAACCATCAACACCCATCCCGCGCTGCTGCCCGCGTTCCCCGGCCGGCACCCCGTGGCCGATGCGTTGGCGCACGGGGTGCGGGTGACCGGCGCGACCGTGCATCTGGTGGACGCCGGCGTGGATACGGGTCCGATCCTGGCCCAGCGGGCCGTGGAAATCCGACCCGACGACACCGAGCAGCGGCTGCACGAGCGGATCAAGGTCGTGGAGCGGCGGCTGCTGGTGGAGGTCGTCGCTGACCTGGCCCGCCACGGATGCACCGTCACTGGACGAAAGGTCTCACTGCCATGACTGTGGAGGATCGCCGGCCGGTGCGTAGGGCGCTGCTGAGCGTGTCGGACAAGGGTGGGTTGCTGGCGCTGGCCACGGGCCTGCACGCCGTCGGCGTCGAGATCTTCTCCACCGGCTCGACGGCGAAGGCGATCGCTGATGCGGGGGTTCCGGTGACCGCGGTCGAGGAGCTCACCGGCTTTCCGGAATGCCTGGATGGGCGGGTCAAGACACTGCACCCCCGGGTGCACGCCGGGCTGCTTGCCGATACCCGCAACCCCGACCACCTGGCTCAGCTGGCCACTCTGGACATTGCGCCTTTCGAGCTGCTGGTCGTCAACCTCTACCCGTTCCAGGCCACCGTGGCCACCGGGGCCGATCCCGACGAGTGCGTCGAGAAGATCGACATCGGTGGTCCGGCGATGGTGCGGGCGGCCGCGAAGAACCATGCCTCGGTAGCCGTGGTAGTGGATCCGGCCTCCTACCCCGACGTGCTGGAGGCCGCCCGGACCGGGGGGTTCACCCTGGCGCAACGCCAGGCGCTGGCTGTCGCGGCCTTCCGGCACACCGCCGACTACGACATCGCCGTGGCGTCCTGGCTGGGCTCATCTACGGAGGAGTTCCCGCCCTGGGTAGGTGCCTCCTGGCGGCGCGCGGCGACGTTGCGTTACGGGGAGAACCCGCACCAGCGGGCCGCGCTGTACGCCGCCACCGGTGCGCCGGGGCTGGCCAGGGCGCAGCAGCTGCACGGCAAGGAGATGTCCTACAACAACTACGTCGACGCCGACGCGGCCTGGCGCGCTGCTTACGACCACGACAGTGCCTGTGTGGCGATCATCAAGCACGCCAACCCGTGCGGCATCGCGGTCTCGTCCGCCGGAGACGTCGCCGACGCGCACCGCAGGGCGCACGCCTGCGATCCGGTGAGCGCGTTCGGGGGAGTGATCGCGGTCAACCGCGAGGTCACCGCCGCCATGGCCGAGCAGGTGAGCGAGGTGTTCACCGAGGTGCTGGTGGCGCCGTCCTACGCCCCGGGCGCGGTGGACGTGCTGACCCGCAAGAAGAACCTGCGGCTACTGCTGGCCGAGCCCCGGGAGCGCGCTGGTGTCGAGTTCCGCGCGGTGTCCGGTGGGTTGCTGCTCCAGACCCCCGACACGCTCGACGCCCCCGGCGATGATCCGGCGTCCTGGACGCTGGCCACCGGTCCGGCCGTGGACGAGCCGACCCTGACCGAGCTGGCCTTCGCCTGGCGCGCCTGCCGCGCGGTGCGCTCCAACGCCATCCTGCTCGCCGCCGACCAGGCCACCGTCGGTATCGGGATGGGACAGGTGAACCGGGTGGACGCCGCCCGCCTCGCCGTCAGCCGGGCCGGTCTGCGAGCGGCCGGCTCAGTGGCCGCCTCCGACGCGTACTTCCCCTTCCCCGATGGTCTTGCGGTCCTGCTCGAGGCCGGCGTCCGTGCCGTGGTGCAGCCCGGAGGCTCGATCCGCGACCCCGACTCGATCGCCGCCGCTGCGGCTTCCCAGACCCCCCTCTACCTCACCGGCACCCGCCACTTCGCGCACTGAAGCATATGCGAGTCGTGCGATTCGAAAGCGATTCGACGACGATGTCTGATCCCCCGACTCAGCGCGTGAGCGTCACTGACGACGCCAGGGCGCTGATCGCCGTCGATCGCGACGACCCGCTGATGTTTGCCCGGCACCGGCAGGCTGTCTCCAGGGGCCTTGTCCCGGTCGTCATCCATCGGGTGTAGTAGTGGCCCGGTGGGAGCTGGCCACTGAGGTGACGAGCTCGGCCAGCTCGTCGCGGGTGGGTCCCTCGGGTACGGGTGGGCGCCAGCCACTGGCGTAGATCTCCCGGGCTCGTGGCTCCACGGCGGCGAGGGTCGCAGGCAGGGCGACCATGGCCATGTAGGGGCCGACGACTTTGAGCATCTCGGGGTCGACCTCGGTGGCCGCCATGATCAGGTCGGAGGGCAGCGGCTGGGTGAGGTCGACGTCGTGACCGGACCAGCGCCGGATCAGCTCGCCATCCCAGTACACGTGGTCGGAGAACCACGGCTTGATGTTCTCGGCGCACCAGTGATCGAACTCCAGGGAGCACGCGGTGAAGTCGCGCTGATGGGAGTCGAGCAGGGCTACCAACCGCTGGGTCTGCATCAATGAGGTGGCTATGCCTCGTCCGACCGAGGGGTTGGTCGTGCACACGGCATCCCCTACGAAGATCAGCCCGTCCAGCGCGACCTGACCGGCGTCGTCGAGTTGGGTTTGGTAGGTGTTGTACAGCCGCCCGCCCGGCAGGACCTGGCTGATCGGCCGGGAGCGGTCCGGCTCGGTCCAGGTCGCAAGCGTCGGGATCGCTCGACTGGCGGCCTCGAACACCTCCTGGAATCGCAGCGGGACCATCTGACGGTCCGTGCTGGCCCGGGCGATGAGGGTGGAGAAAGTCCCGTTGTCGTGGGTGAACACGATCGCCATGTAGCCGGGGTAGATCGTCACCATCCCGATCGGCGCGTTCGTCGGTCCGTCCTGGGCCCCCGGCAACAGCTGGTACTGCCGCGAGACGTAGGCGATCCCGCAGTCACCGCCCTCGGCCGGTGCCCGGTAGGCCCGGGTGAGCGCGCCGGCGCGGCCGGATGCGTCGATGACCAGGTCGGCATCCACCTGGTGGCCGTCCACCCGGATCCCGACGGCGCGTCCCTGCTCGGCGCAGACGTCATCGACGTGACCGATCCGCAGCGTGACGCCGGGCTGCGCCTCGGCCGCTGACCGCAGGACCCGTTCGAAGACCAGACGCCGGCAGCGGAGCCCGAGCACCTGCTCGGGTTGATCGGGACGGGTCATCGGCACTGCCCCGGCTGTGATCAGGTCATCCAAGACCTCCGGCATCTCGGCGAGCAGAGCTTCCACGACCTGCAGGCGGAAACCGTGCGGGTGGTGGAACTGCATCACGCCCTTGCGATTCCACGACCCGTCCCCGTCCGGCCCGGGGTCGCGATCAATGGCCGTGACCTGATGCCCGCGACGGGCCAGCGCGATCGCGGTGTAGAGCCGGGTGGGCCCCGCGCCGATAACGGCCGTGTGCATATCAGCTCCCTGTTGTGTCAGCGATCGGGTGTAGATCAAACTCGACCACGTCGCCGGGCCGCAGTCCAGTGTGCAGCGCCGCTGAGCACAGCTCGAGGCCATCGCCCCGGTCCTGAGTCTCGGAGACTTGTATTCGGCCCACTCCCAGCCCGCTCTCACCGGAATCAGACGCTGGACTGGATACCCGAGCTACGGGACCTGGGTCGGGTGCTCGACCGCCTGGCCGAGGTAGAGCCCTTCATCGCCAAGTTCGGTTGCCGAAGGGCGACTACCCGATCGGAGACGGTTACCTCGTCGCGGGTGCCGTCGGCCAGCTGATGCCCTTCCGGGCATCGAGAAAGCGTTTACCACCACGGGAACCCCGCCATCGTAATCAGCCACCGCCCCGGCCTTGATCACCGGTTTTGTGCCATAAACGACACGGCATGTCGCGTAAGGCACCCAAACAGTGATCTTGCGCGGTTTTGGGCTGCGGCGAGCGGGCTACGTGCACGCTGTCCGGCCACCCGGATCGCCGCCACCGCAGATCCCTTCACGAGATCACTGACCCTTGTCTGGCGTTCTGGTTTGCGGTGCTGCGCGGGGACGCCGACCTCGTCGAAGGCGGTCAGGGCCGGGCTGTGCAGCAGCGAGTCCGCGAACGCTGGCAGGGCCGGGCTGTGCAGCAGCGAGTCCGCGAACGCTGGCAGGGCCACCTGGGCCGGGTGTTCGAGGACGCGGCGCGGGAGCATGCTGTCCCTCTCGTCGGAGAGGCCAGGTGGCAGGGCCGCTCACTGAGCGGTCGTGACCTGCAGGCCTTGCGGCCAAGCTCAGCTAGCCACATCGCGATGTCGAGCTGGCGTTCTGGAGTCGAGGGGTGGGAGTCCCGCGGTCTCCGGTGAAGACGCGGTTCGGCTGTTCACCTGTGCGGACATGGTGTGAGGACGCGGTTGACGCTGTCCGGGTGGTCGGGTTAACTAGTGTATCGAACATATGTTCGGTCAAGCTGCCTTCCCCGCAGCGAATCCGGGTACGGAGGTCGCCGGATGGCGGGTGCGAGCGTTGCGTCGGTGCCGCAGTGGCGGGAGGGCGACCGTCCGGTGCCGGTTGCGCCTGCGTCGGGGCTGGGAGAGCGGCTCGACGTCCCGGGCGGCCGGCCGCCGTTCCCGGTGCTCGAACCGCTCGCGCCGCTGCTGCCCGGTGGGGGGCTGCGCCGGGGATCGGTGGTCGCGGTGCAGGGCTCGGCGGCGTTGCTGCTGGCATTGCTGGCTGCGGCTACCGCGCAGGGGGTGTGGGCGGCGGTGATCGGCGTCGAGGACCTCGGGGTGCTGGCCGCCGCCGAGGCGGGGGTGGTGGTGCGGCGGCTGGCGCTGGTTCCCCGACCAGGATCGAATCCGGCGCCGGTGGTCGCAGCCCTGCTCGACGGAGTGGGCTTGGTGGCGCTGGCCGGCGCGGACCGGATTCCCTCCCGGGCGCAGCGATCCCTGGCCGCCAGGGCGCGGCAGCGCGGATCGGTCTTGCTCCCGCTCGGCCGATGGCCGGGCGCGGACGTCGAGCTGACCTGCCGTACCGAGGCCTGGCACGGCGCCGAGGACGGGCACGGGCGGCTGAGCAGCCGCGAGGTGGTGGTGCGCGCAGTGGGTCGCGGTGCGGCGGCCCGGCCCCGCACCACCCGTTTGCTACTGCCCGGCCCTGACGGCCCGGTCGCGGAGGCGCTCGCGACGATCAGGGCGGTGGGCTGATGGTAGCTGCCCGGGTGGTGGTGCTCTGGTGCCCGGACTGGCCGGTGGTGGCCGGGACGGTCGCGGCGGGCCTGGCTGCCCAGATGCCAGCGGCGGTGGTGGCCGCCAACCGGGTGGTGGCCTGCTCGGTGGCTGCCCGGGCGCAGGGGGTGCGCCGCGGGCAACGCCGCCGGGAGGCGCAGGGCCGTTGCCCGGAGCTGGCGGTGCTCGCCGACGACCCGGACCGGGATGCCCGGGCGTTCGAACCGGTGGTCGCCGCGGTCGAGGCCCTGGCGCCCGGGGTGGAGGTGGTGCGCCCCGGACTGGTCGCGGTGCCGGCTCGCGGACCGGCCCGGTACTTCGGCAGCGAACCCGCGGTGGCCGAGCGGATCGTCGATGTGGTCGCTGCGCAGGCCGGAGTGCAATGCCAGATCGGCATCGCCGACGGCCTGTTCGCCGCGACCCTGGCTGCACACCGGAATCTGCTGGTGCCACCGGAGGGGTCAGCCGGCTTTCTCGCCCCGCTGAATATCGCTGAGCTGCACCAGCCCACCGGGGTTGATCGGGCCGCGTTGGTGGACCTGCTGCACCGGCTGGGGTTGCGCACCCTCGGTGCGTTCGCCGCGCTGCCCGTCGACGACGTCGCTTCCCGGTTCGGCCTGGACGGGGTGCGCGCGCACCGGCTTACCCAGGGGCACGACGAGCGCCCGCTGGCTCGCCGCGACCCGCCGGCCGACCTCACCGTCACTCGCCGGTTCGATCCGCCATTGGACCGGGTCGACGCGGCGGCATTCGCCTCCCGGGAACCTGCGGAACAACTGCACACCGCGCTGGCCGCCCGCGGTCTGGCCTGCGTCCGGCTCGGGGTCGGCGCGTGCACTGAGGCGGGGGAGGAGCTGCACAGGGTGTGGCGCTGCGCCGAGCCGCTGACCGCATCCGGCATTGCGGATCGGGTGCGCTGGCAGCTGGATGGCTGGCTGAGCACACGCGGTCCCCGGCCCAGCGCGGGCATCACACTGCTGCGGCTGGTCCCCGAGGAGGTGATTGGCGGCCAGGCTCTGCAACGCGGGTTATGGGGGGAGTCGGGCGAGGATGACGAGCGGGCCGGCCGGGCGCTGGTCCGGGTACAGGCGATGCTCGGACCTGAGGCGGTATTCACCGGAGTGATCGGCGGGGGCCGGGACCCCACCGGCCGGGTACGCCTGGTGGCCTGGGGAGACGACCTGACTCCGGCGCGCAAGGCTGACCCGCCCTGGCCGGGTCAGCTGCCTGCACCGTCCCCATCCCGGGTGCCTACCTGCCCGCTACCCGCCGAGGTGTTTGACGATGCCGGGCGTGCCGTTGGGGTGAGCGGGCGCGGGAGGCTCACCGGCCTCCCGCACCGGATCGCGGTGGACGGGAGGCCGCCGCGTCGGGTGCTGAGCTGGGCTGGACCCTGGCCGGTGGAGGAGCGTTGGTGGGAGCCCGGTGGGGGGCGGCGTTGCGCGCGGCTGCAGGCGGTGCTCGACGCCGCCGAAGAACCGGTTGCGGTGTTGCTGGCCTGCGAGACGGGCTGCTGGCAGGTTGAGGGAATCTATGAGTAGAGCAGTATGACGCGAAGTAGATGAGCGGTATGGCGACGACGAAGATCACCGTGACCGTTCCCGAGGAGCTTGCGGCCCACATTCGCCGGGAGGTCGACCAGGGCCAGTATGCCTCGGTGTCCGCCTTCGTCACGCGGGCGGTCGAGAGCATGCAGTCGTGATTACCTCCGATCGCGAAGACATCCTCTCGGTCGATCCTGATCTCCAAGATCAGATCATCGAGATCTGATGCAGAATCTGGGTCCGGTGCAGGTGTAATGGCGCATCACCGGTCCGCCGGGAGTGCTTGGATCGTGACAGCGGTGACCGCCGCGCCGATGAGGAAGGCAGCACCGGCGATGGCCAGGGCGATTCGCAGCCCGGGAATGAACGGGCCGCCGGCCACCAAGGCGCCGAGCAGGGCCACCCCGATCACGCCACCGACCTGACGGGCCGCGTTGATCGCCCCCGCGGCCAGCCCCGCCCGATCAGCCGGCGCACCCTCCACGACGGCGGTGGTCGCAGCGGGCATGGTGAAGGACATCCCGAACCCGGCCGCGACCAGCGGGCCGACCAGCCACACGTACGGGGTGTGCGGCCCGGCCACGATCAACCCGAGCAATCCGGCACCGCCGACGAGCAGGCCGATGAGCATCGTCGGGCGGGGACCCCCGGCGCGGCCGGTATACCAGCCGGACAAAGTGGAGCCGACGGTGGCCATGCCCATCTGGGGCAGCACCGCCAACCCCGCCAACAGCGCGGAGTAGCCCAGCACCTGCTGGAAGTACAAGTTGATGACGAACAGCTCACCGTAGAAGCCGAGGTTGATCAGCAGGCCCACCAGGTTGCCACCGGTAAACGTCGCATCCCGGAACAGGCCAGGTGGCAGCATAGGGTGCGCCACCCGGTGCTCGATGATGATGAACGCCGCGCTCGCCGCGACGAAAACCGCCGCCGCGCTGATCACCACCGGCGTGAGACCGGCGTGCCCACCCTCGATCAGCGCCAGGGTCAACGCCGCCAGCGCGAACACTCCGGTGAGCTGAGCGGCCGGATCCAGGCTGCGCGGGCGAGCCTCGGGAGCGGGTACCTGCCGCGCCGTCAGCACCATGGCGGCCAGCCCGATCGGAACGTTGACGAAGAACACCCACCGCCAGCTGGCGGCGGTGACCAGCACCCCACCCACGATCGGGCCGGCCGCTGCCGCGACGCCGGCGATCCCGCCCCACACGCCGATCGCTCTGGCCCGGGTGGCCGCATCGGGAAAGGCCGCGCGTAGCAGCGCCAGCGACGCCGGCACCGCCAGCGCCGCCCCTACCCCCTGAGCCATCCGGGCGATCACCAGCACCACCGTGCTCGGGGCCACCCCGCAGCCGACCGACGCCGCCACGAACAAGCCCAACCCGACCTGGAAGACCCGCCGGGCCCCGAGCCGGTCGGCGAGCACCCCACCGGTGAGCAGGAGCGCAGCGAGCATCAGTAAGTAGCCATCCACCACCCACTGCAACCCGCGCACCGAGGCGCCCAGGTCGACCCGCAGCGCGGGCAGGGCCACGTTGACGATGGTGGTATCCAAGATGACCATGAAGTAGCCCAGGCATATCGCAGCCAGTGCCAGCGACAACACGCTCCTCCTGGCCGGCGCCGCTGCCCGGCTCACCGATGCGCTCATCCCACCAGTGTGGTGTCGTGTCTATTCGACGTGAGCCGAAACGTGCGTTGAAGGCTGCGGCATGAGGGCGTCCAGCAGGAGCTCGAGTGCCGCCCTCAGCTGGTTTGCTGAGACCCAGCCGTTCGAGCTCACCGCGTGCAGCGCAAGACCGTCGGCGGCGGCTACCGCGACCTGCGCCACCAGCCTGCACCGCTCGGCTGTCGCGCTCCCCGCCGTAGCGAGGATCAATGTCTGGGTGAGTGCGTCGTTGATCTCGGTGAGGACGGCTCGTTGGATCTCGGCAAGCGCCGGCGATGTCGCCGCCCGCGCGGCAAAGGCCACCTGGATCCGGGCTTCCTCGGCGCGCTGGTCATCCAGCGGTAACAGCTCATGAAGTACAGCCGAGACGTTGCGACGCACGTTGGGGCCGCAACAGACCGAGTTCATCCGCGTGCGCAGCCGCCCGACGACTTCGTTGAACGCCGCGGCCAGCATGGCGTCCTTGGTGGGGAAGTAGTGCTGCACCGTGCCGATCGAGACACCGGCTGCCGACGCCACCTCACGCACGCTCACCTGATCGAGCCCGCGCTCGGCGACGATGCTCAGCAGGGCATCGGTGAGGGCGGCCTCCCGCGGCCGGTGACTTGACAACGGGCCCATGACGGGCATCATACAGTTGTATGAGACCATACAATCGTATGACGCTGCCGCGGGGTCTCGTCACCGGTACCATGGCCGCTCTGGCGTTAACCTGGGGATTGTTCGCTGTCAATACCGGCGGCGGGATTGTCTCGCCACTCGTCCAGAGCGGCGTTTACCTGGTCCTGGTGCTGGTGACCGCGACAAGCCGCCGGCTCAAGGTGCTGATCGTGCGGACATTCCAGCGCTGGACCATCAATCCGCTGATGCGGTTGCTGCTGGCCATCGGCATCAACCCGCTGGGCCTGGCGATCCTGGAAACCCGCGGCCGGGTGTCCGGGAAGCCACGCCGGACACCGGTGGGCAACGGCCGGATGGGCGAGGAGTTCTGGATCATCGCCGAGCACGGATTCCTGGCGGGATACGTGCGCAATATCCAGCGCGACCCGCGGGTGCGGGTGCGGCTGCGGGTGGGCCTGCGGTACCGCTGGGTACCCGGCATCGCCAGTGTCCTGCCCGATGACGACCCGCTCGCCCGCCAACGCCGCATCATCCGCTGGCACCCGCTGCGCGCTCTCAACGCGATGAACGTGCGGGTGCTCGGCGCGGACCTGCTCACCGTGCGCGTGCGGCTGTTGTTCGACGGGAATCAGGATGGATCGAGGTTGGTGGATCGGGACAGCGGCTCCCACGCGGTGAGCTCCTCGCCAACGGTGGCAAGGTGAGCCCGGATTCCATCGATGGCGTCGCCGCCCAGGGGCAGGCGCAGCGGGGTGCGCTCAGCGGCCAGCGCGGTGCGGATGGCCGCGGCGGCCTTGGCCGGATCACCGGGCTGCGACCCGTCCCCGTTGCTCACATACGCCCTGGTTGGGTCGACTGTTGCGGCGTATTCCGGCATCGCGGTGGACAGGTAGGCCGACCCTGACGCGAACAGCCCAGTGCGGAATGCACCAGGCTCCACGATCAGGAAGCGCACGCCGAAGTCCACCTCCTGGCTCAGCGTCTCGGTGAGCCCCTCGAGCGCGAACTTGGTTGCGCAGTAGGCGCCGAAGCCCGGCGCGGTCACCTGGCCACCAACGCTGGACAGCTGCACCACCGCCCCACCTCCTTGGCGGCGCATATGCGGCAGAACCGCCCTGGTCAGCGCTGCCGGTCCGAAGAAGTGCAGCTCGAACAGGTAGCGCAGCTCCTGGTCTGTCGTCTCCTCCAGGGCACCGACCTGGGTCCGCCCGGCGTTGTTGACCAGCACGTCGATCCGACCGTGCTGGGTGACCACATCGTCGACGACCGCAGTGGCATGCATGGCCGTGACGTCGAGAGCCACCGCCTGCGCCCGGTCTGGATACCCAGCGACCAGATCGTCCAGGGCCTGCGGGCGCCGCGCAGTGGCGACCACAATGTCGCCGCCAGCAAGTGCCGCGCTGGCGATGGCGCGACCGAAACCGCTACTGGCGCCAGTGATCAGCCAGACCCGCGGCGCGTTCGCCGGGCCGGCGTCGTGGGTGCTCATGGCGTCTCCTCATGATCAGCATAGCGACGGGAGCCAGCCTACAGAGGATGAAAGCCCGTCTCGCCCGTAAATACAGCGCCTGATGATCAGTGATCTGCACAGCGAGCCCGGACACTCGCTGGGTGATGATGGGAGGATGTGTTGGGTGACCACCACAGACGTTGAGCGGTTCTGGGCCTGATGTCATCCCTCTACGAGTTGCACTCTCACGGTCCGCTGGAGTCGCCGGTGCTGCTCCTGGCGACGGAGAGCTGGATCGACGCCGGTCTCGGAGCCCAAGGTGCCATCGGCCAGATTCTCGAGACGGTTTCCACCGAAGTGCTGGCCACGTTCAGCGCGGATCACTTGATCGATTTCCGGTCCCGCCGTCCCATCGCGCGCATCTCCGACGGCGTCGTCGATGGCCTGAGCTGGCCGGAGATCCAGTTGCGGACCGGTCAAGATGTCGCGGGCAGCAGTGTTCTCGTGATGGTGGGACCCGAGCCGGATATGGCGTGGCATGCCTTCGTGCGGGCTGTGGTGGACCTCGCCACGGGGCTGGGAGTGCGACTCGTCGTCGGTCTCGGCGCCTACGCCGCTCCGGTTCCCCATACCCGCCCGGTCAGCCTGATGGCGATCGCCACCACGGCTGAGCTCGCGGCTCAGGTGGGTGTGGTGCCCGGTGCAGCCGATATGCCGGCGGGTATCCAGACGGCGTTACAAGAGGGTTTCGCCGCCGCCGGCATCCCCGCCATCGGTGTGTGGGCGCGGGTTCCGCATTACCTGGCAGCTACCCCTTACCCGGCGGCCTCCGCTGCTCTGGTCGATGCGCTGGCAGCCCTGGCCGGGCTGCAGCTCGATGCTGAGGCATTGCATGCCGCGGCTGGCGGCATGGCGAGCCAGATCGACGAAATCATCGTCAACAATGAGGAATACCGAGTACTGGTACGCCGTCTGGAGGCCGCATTCGACGGCGAGGTGGCCACGTCCTTCGATTTCTCGGATTTACCCTCAGGCGACGAGCTCGCCGCCGAGTTGGAACGATTCCTGCGCGACCAGCAGGAGGAGCCGTAAGCCCTGCAGGTGCTGCCGCACATCGGCGATACGGTGAGCCGTGATCCTGCGATTTTGGTATTAGTAAGGACTGCAAAGTTGGACGACGCGTTTATGGCGTGGTGACAGGCTGCTACGTCTCCGGCTCGCCTTGCTGCTGGTCGGGTCGAGCTGTAGGCGGGTTTCGCCCAGCCCCAGCTGTACCACCTGCGTGACCGCAACGCCGAACATGAGGTCGACCTGATCGCCGAGTTGGACGCCCACCGGATCGTCGCCATCGAGATCAAGGCGAGCGCGGCACCGCCGGTCCGGAGATGCTCATCGGCGCGTTCGCGCCAGCCGCTCTCCGGCGCGTCGCAACATTCGGTGACGGGTTTCTCTGCGCGGCGCCGCTGCCGCTCGCTGAGCAATTGGTCGGCCGGGTATCGCGGTTCTGGGAAGAGCTGGGGCGCTCGGGCCTTCCTCGCATCGTGGGCCAGGTCAATGTGGCTCTCGGGCCACCGGCGACCGTTGAGCAGGCTCGACGGGCCATCGCCGACTACTACGCGTTCCTCGATGACGGTGTGAGCCGGGTGCTCGACGCCGTGCGCACGGACGAGCGGCAGATCAGGGCAGCTGTCGAGGACTACGCCACCCTCGGCTTCGACGAACTGGTGCTCTACTGCCACGGCGATGACGTCGACCAGGTCGATCGCTTGGCCGACCTCCTCAGCTAGCGACAAGCTTCTCGCCTGCCAGCTGCTACGTTCCGCGTCTCGCCGACGAGCGACTAGTGACCTGTTGCGACGGTGGGTGGCCGTCTCATTACGGACGGTGCGCGCCATCTGCGCAGCGGTCTCGTCCGACGGTTCCAGCATTCACAGGACACCGCCAAGAGGGATACTCGTCAGGTGAGGTAGCTATACTCCTGCTATGAGTAAACGGTTGCAGGTGATCGTCGATGAGCATGAGCTCACCGAGCTCCGGGCGATCGCCGAGCGGCACGGGACGACGGTGTCCGAGTGGGTCCGCCAGGTTCTACGGGCAGCCCGGCGGCGTGAGTCCAGCGGGGACCCGGCACGCAAGCTCGACGCCATCCAGTCAGCGGCTGAGTACGCGTTCCCGACCGCTGACATCGAGGTCATGCTTGCCGAGACCGAGCGCGGCCACCTGGGTGAGGCGGGATGATCCTGGTCGATGCGAACATCCCGATGTATCTCGTCGGCGCCGACCATCCCAACAAACTGGCGGCAAGAAGGTCGCTGGAGAGCGCGGTCAACCGGGGCGAGCGGCTGGTCACCGACGTCGAGGTCCTTCAGGAGATCCTGCACCGATTCGTCGCCATCGACCGCCGCGACGCGATCCAGCCTGCGTTCGACGTGCTGCTCGAGGTCGTGGACGAGACCTTGCCGATCGATGCGGAGGATGCCGAGGTGGCCAAGCGGATCGTGCTGGGCGGGTACAAACTCTCCGCCAGGGATGCCGTGCACCTGGCCGTCATGAGACGCCACGACATCGACGCGATCATGTCATTCGACCGCGGTTTCGACCGATACCCGGGAGTGACCAGGATCGAGTGACTGCAACGTCCATGGGCCGCGCAGCAACAGCCGGCCGCCAGCGCCGATCGGTCGAAAGCCGTCTACGTCTTCGGCGCAGTCTAACTGGGTTTTCAAGCATGGTCGCGTTAGCTCGGACATCAGGGCCTCAAGATCCAGATGTGGGTGGTGGCCCGGTCAACGCCCGGTGTCCAATTAAGGTAGATTGTCCGGGTGCCTGCTGAGTGTGAGCTGAGCCATCCTGGCGACAAGGTCTGCGGTGTTCTCGCCGTGGGTCGATGCGTCGAGTGCCACCGGGCTTTCTGCTCTACCCACAGGGTGGGCAGGCAACGGTGCGCTGACCATCCAGTTCTATTCGTCGAACGGATGCCCGGCACGGATAGGTTTCCAGTAAAGCACGCGGAAGCTTCGGTTCGCTTGGGCGATTATTAAGGAAGGGATGCAGGGCGGCCTATTTACCACGCATGACGAGAAAATAGATCATGCCATATTGTCTAGTGAAATCGACTCGCCCGCCTTCCAGAAGTACCACGAGTTGGGCATAGAAGTCGACCAGGGTCCGTTGGTTGAGGATCGTTTCGCGCCCTACGGCCTGCGTCATGACCTGAAGTACGACGAAGAGCTAATCAGCACGCTTAAAGCGCGTCGTCCCAGTAAGATGTTCGTCGAGGCGTATCGCACGGAACGGCAACTACGAAGAGACGACAAGATTGCTTACCCGAGATGGCGTTGTTATCGGTGGCAACGGTGAACCCGACCCACATCCAGGCAAGCCAAGTCCGCATCGTATCCGCGCGGTGGTGCACAAGAACATGGGTATTGAACCAAATTGAGGCCAGGTTGTAGAGGCAGTGTGCGCACTGAGTGGAGGTTGCTCAGCACCCGGATCAGCACGTTCGCTGCTCCGTTCCCTTGACCTTAACATATTGGTGTGGATGCGATGATCATGCCACGACACGTGGACGGTAACTGAGGGCTACGGCGGTTCCGCAAGCCGTCCGCCGGCTGACCAGTCGTTGGCCTCGCCTCGTCTGGAGTAGCCAGCATCTGGTCACGAGTTGGCCCCGGACATAACCGCTACACCATCCGACCCGTACTTGACGACTTACGAACCCACAGTAATCGAACATGGGTTCGATTACTGTGGGACAATGGGGCTGACTCGTCCTTTCTGATGGGGGAGTGATGGGGTGGAACAACCCGCCGGTGCGGTGGGCGGATCTGGAGCGGGCGCTGTCCGGGCGTCCTGGCAGGCCCAGGTCCGAGCACCCCGGTGACGGCGGAGACAGCCCGGCATGGACATGTCATCGAGAGCCCTACGAGCCACCTCCGCTGCTACCGGCCCAGACCCAGCCGCAGATTCCCTATGCGGAGCTGCACTGCCACTCCAACTTCAGCTTCCTGGATGGGGCCAGCCACCCCGCGGAGCTGGTCGAGGAGGCGGCCCGGCTGGGGCTGGAGGCGATCGCGCTCACCGATCACGACGGGATGTATGGAGTGGTGCGCTTCGCCGAGGCGGCCCGCGAGCTGGGCGTCCGGACTGTCTTTGGCGCGGAGTTGTCCCTCGGTCTCACCGCGTCACAGAACGGGGTAGCAGACCCGGAGGGTGAGCATCTGCTCGTGCTGGCCCGCGATCCCGAGGGTTACCGCCGGCTGTCCCGGGTGATCAGCGACGCCCAGATCGCCGGACGAGAGAAGGGTAAACCGGTCTATGACCTCGCCGCGGTGGCAGCCGCCGCGGGTGGGCACTGGGTGGTGCTCACCGGTTGCCGCAAGGCAGCGGTGCGGGCGGCACTGGAGCGCGGAGGCCCGGTCGCCGCGGCAGCGCAGCTACGCTGGCTGATCGAGCTGTTCGGCGCGGGCAATGTCGTCGTCGAGCTCACGGCCAATGGCCTGCCCGACGACACCGAGCGAAATGACGCGCTCGCCGCGCTGGCCTCAGCGCACGGGTTGGACACCGTGGCCACCACCGCCGCGCACTACGCCACCCCGTCCCGGCACCGGCTGGCCACCGCACTGGCCGCGGTCCGGGCCCGGCGCTGCCTCGACGAGATGGACGGCTGGCTGCCGGCCGCGGCGACGGCGCACCTGCGTTCCGGTGCCGAGATGGCCGAGCGCTTCGCTCGCTGGCCCGGAGCCGTGCAGCGGGCCGCCGCGCTGGGCCGGGAGTGCGCCTTCGACCTGCACCTGGTGGCGCCCGACCTGCCGCCGTTCGACGTCCCCAGCCCGCACACTGAGGCCAGCTGGCTGCGCGAGCTCACCTGGCTCGGCGCGGCCACCCGCTACGGCAGCTACGACGAGCGTCCTGGCGCCTACCACC
Organism: uncultured Pseudonocardiaceae bacterium; assembly: GCA_964250265.1. GTDB lineage: Bacteria > Actinomycetota > Actinomycetes > Mycobacteriales > Pseudonocardiaceae. The sequence goes on from CAXUFG010000069.1 coordinate 19,139, forward strand.
AGCTCGAACACGAGCTGGCTGTCATCGAGGAGAAGAACTTCCCCGGCTACTTCCTCATCGTGCACGACATCGTGGCGTTCTGCCGGCAGGCGGACATCTTCTGCCAGGGCCGGGGCTCGGCGGCCAACTCCGCGGTCTGCTACGCGCTGGGCATCACGAGCGTCGATGCAGTGGCGATGGACCTGCTCTTCGAGCGGTTCCTGGCCCCGGACCGGGACGGCTACCCCGACATCGACCTGGACATCGAGTCCGACCGCCGCGAGGAGGCCATCCAGTACGTCTACCGGCGGTACGGCCGGGACTGTGCTGCCCAGGTCGCCAACGTGATCACCTACCGGGCCCGCTCGGCGGTGCGCGACGTGGCCAAGGCGCTGGGCTACTCGACCGGCACCCAGGACGCCTGGAGCAAGCAGATCGACCGGTGGGGGCCACTGCGGCAAGGCGACGCCGCAGAGACCGACATTCCCGAGCCGGTGCTGGCGCTGGCCGCCGAGCTGGAGGGGTTCCCGAGGCATTTGGGCATCCACTCCGGTGGCATGGTGATCTGCTCGCGCCCGGTGGCCGAGGTCTGCCCGGTGGAGTGGGCGCGGATGGAACACCGCTCGGTGGTGCAGTGGGATAAAGACGACTGCGCAGCGGCAGGGTTGGTCAAATTCGACCTGCTCGGACTCGGCATGCTTTCCGCGCTGCACTACGCGGTCGATCTGGTGGCCCGCCACTACCGGCATAAAGTGCAGCTCTCCGATCTGCAGCCCACCGACCCGGCCGTCTACGCGATGCTGGCCCGGGCCGATTCGATCGGGGTGTTCCAGGTGGAGTCCCGCGCGCAGATGGCCACCCTGCCCCGGCTCAAACCGCGCTGTTTCTACGACCTGGTGGTCGAGGTGGCGTTGATCCGCCCCGGCCCGATCCAGGGCGGCTCGGTGCACCCCTACATCCGGCGCCGCAATGGTCAGGAGGAATGGGACTACGACCACCCGCGGTTGGCGGGCGCGCTGCGCAAGACACTGGGAGTGCCGCTGTTCCAGGAGCAGCTGATGCAGATGGCCATCGACGTCGCCGACTTCTCCGCCGCCGAGGCCGACGAGCTGCGCCGGGCGATGGGCGCCAAACGCTCCACCGAGCGGATGGAACGCCTCCGCGGGCGGCTTTTTGAAGGTATGGCACGGCATGGGATTATCAATGAGCTCGCCGAGAAGATCTACGCCAAACTACTGGCCTTCGCCAACTTCGGCTTCCCGGAAAGCCACTCGATCAGCTTTGCCTCACTGGTCTACTTCAGCGCCTGGTTCAAGCACTACTACCCGGCAGCGTTCTGCGCCGCGCTGCTGCAAGCCCAGCCGATGGGTTTCTACTCCCCGCAGTCGCTGATCGCCGATGCAAGGCGTCACCGCGTCATTGTTCGAGGCCCGGATATCAACGCCAGCGGGATACACGCCGGGCTGGAACCGGCCGCGGATGGCGCGCCGGAGCAAGCGGTGCGGCTAGGGCTGGCCATGGTGCGCACGGTGGGCCTGCCACTGGCCACCAAGCTGGTGGCCGAGCGGGATGCCCACGGCCGCTATCGCAGCATCGCCGAGGTCGCACACCGGGTGGGGCTGAGCACCGCTGCGGCCGAGGCGCTGGCCACCGCCGGGGCGTTCGACGAGCTGTCCCCGCAACGTCGGCAGGCACTGTGGTCTGCCGGAGCGGTGGCCGCGCAACGTCCGGACCGGCTACCCGGCACCGCGGTGGGGCCTCGGCTCCCACCGCTACCCGGGATGAGCCCGCTGGAGCTCGCCGCGGCCGACGTGTGGGCCACCGGGGTTTCCCCGGACAGCTTCCCCACCCAGTTCCTCCGCGCTGAGCTGGCCGCGCTGGGTGTGGTGGCCGCCGCTGAGCTGACCGAGCGAGAGGACGGCCAGCGGGTACTGGTCGCCGGTGCGGTGACCCACCGGCAGCGCCCGGCCACCGCGGGGGGCGTCACCTTCCTCAACCTGGAAGACGAGACCGGCATGGTGAACGTGATCTGCTCACCGGGCTTCTGGGTCCGGTACCGCACCATCGTCCGCGCCAGCCCGGCGCTGTTGCTACGCGGCCGCCTACAGATTGCCGAAGGCGTGATCAACGTACTCGCCGAGCACGCCGCACCCCTGAACATGCAGGTCCGCTCGAACTCCCGCGACTTCCGCTAACCCCCTGCGCCGCGCTCGGCTGCCTGGCGTGTCGCGCTGTGGTGCACGTGCAGCAGGGTTGATCGTGGTTTATGTGCCTAGCGCGACACAATGTGTCGCGGAGCGCACCCAAACCGCGATCTTGCGGGCTGGGCATTCATCACCAATCCCGGGCCCGGCTGACGAGTGCGACAAACTGACGCTCCGGATCCTTCACGAATGCATGGATGCTCGTGATCACCGGGCAGGGCCACACCGAGGTGCAGGTCCGGCAGTCGCCGTTGGTCTGTAGCCGGTGTTCGACCATCAGCCCGCGAATGACGAGCAGCAGATCATTGATCAGCTCGCGTGCCGTGTCAGAATCCGCCGTGGACCAATCGTGGTCCTGATTCGCCAGCGACCCAGCTTCTTCCAGGTGCTCGCAGAGATCCTCCCGGAGCAGGCGGAAAGCGTCGGCGAATACTGGCGTGAGCGTGCTCACTCCGGGCCTCCCAGAGGTCGGGCGAGGCCCACCGCCCCGCTGATGATCAGCGAACCGCTTAACCATCGGTCATGCAATGGATTCACCATTGGTTAATCTGCCCAGCCTGGCAGAATTTCGCAGTGCGGTGATCTACGATATCGGGCTGGGAGGTGTGATCGTGCCACATCGTGAGCCGACGATTCGCAGCCGGGAACTGGGCGAGGGACTGCGCCAGGCCATGCAGGGAGCCGGGCTGACCGGCAAGCAGGCCGCTGCGATGCTCGACGTGACACCGAGCTACGTGTCGATGCTGCTGGCCGGCAAGCGCGGAGCCAGTGAGGTGGACATCGCCGCGTTCCTCGGCGTGTGTCGGGTCAAGGGTGCGGAGCGGGACCGGCTGCTGGCGCTGTGCCGCGAGCAGGACACCCCAGGCTGGTTCCAGCCGCACGGCTCCGGCCTGCCCAAACAGCTCGTCACGCTGATCGACCACGAGAACAAGGCGGTCACGATCAGCGTCTTCGAGGCGGTCGTCGTACCCGGGCTGTTGCAGACCGGGGAGTATGCCCGCGCGGTGATCAGCCGGGTGGTCAACGTGCCACCCGGTGAGGTCAGCGACCGGGTGGCCGCCCGGCTGGCCCGGCAGAGCCTGTTCATCCGGGAACGCCCGGTGGCCTTCACCTTCTACCTGCACGAGTCCGCGTTGCGGCTGCCGGTGGGTGACCCTGCGGTGATGGCCGAGCAGTTGCGCCACCTGCACCGGATGTCGGAGCGCCCCTACCTGACGCTGCGGGTGGTGCCGATCGCGCTGGGCGCGCACCCGGCGATGGCCGGGGCGTTCCGGTTGATGGAGTTCGCCGAGTTCAAACCGGTAGCGTATCTGGAAAGTGAGACCTCCAGCCTGTTCCTGGAGCGCCCGGAGGAAATTGCCGCCTACCGGCGCATCCTGGCGGCGCTGGCGGATACTGCAC
>CAXUFG010000070.1:0-2131 GCA_964250265.1 uncultured Pseudonocardiaceae bacterium
GCCATCCGCTGCTGACGCTGCCTTATCTCCCCCCGGAACAACTGTTCGTCGACGGGCCGGGCGACCATCAGCAACCGGGGTGGACGATCGTCACGCCGGTGCGCCAGCGTCCGCAGCATGCTCATCATCGGGGTGATGCCCACCCCACCGGCGATCATCACCAGACCGGTGGTGCGCCGCAGGTCCAGGGTGAAGGCGCCGTGCGGGCCATCGACCCACACCGGGCTGCCCGGTCGCAGCAGCCGAAGCTCCCTGGTGAAATCCCCGCTGTGCCGGATCGTGAACTCGGTCCACAGACCGAGATGAGCGCTGGAGGAGATGGTGAACGGGCGCTCCTGGGCCCTGATCGACCGGTTCAGGCGCAGCCAGGCGAACTGGCCGGGAGCGAACTCAAGGGCCCGGCAGCCCCGGTGGGAACCTGAGCGCCGGGGCTGGAGGACCAGGGTACTCACCGTGCTGGACTCCGGCCGGACTTCGCGGACCACGTATTGGCGGCCGGCTCCGAAAACCGGCCGCCATAGCCACCGGTATCCCAGCACCCCCAGCACGCCCAGCGCGAGGACGGTGAGCAAGGCCCGCATGGCGGCGTCCCGGACGAGATGGTTGAGCCACCAGATGTGTAGCGCGCTGAGCACCAGCACCGCGGCGGCCAGCACCAGATGCACCCAACGCCACACCTCGTAGCGGTGTCGCAGTCGCCTTCTCAGCAGTGTCAGGGCGATCAGCGCACCCAGCGCCACGGTGGCGCCGACAGCTGCGCGGGCGCGATTGGGAGCATGCACGACGTCGAGCAACGCCAGGTTGGCCGGATTGGCCACCACCACCAGGACGATGTGCAAACACACCAGCAGGGTGACCGCCAGCCCGACGAAGCGGTGGATACTCAGGACGCCATCGATGCCGAACGTGCGGGTCAGCGAGCGCACCCGGGATGGCAACACGATCGCGCAGACCAGCATTGAGGTGGCCAGCAACCCCATGCCGACGGAAAGCTGGGACAGCAGCGAGGAACCATCCCCGGCACGGGGGCCGTGCAATACCGGTGCCAGGAGCACGGGCGCCAGGAGCACGGCAAGGAAGGCCGTTGCCCACAGCGTTCGTTCCAGCTGGCGTCGCACGCCACGAACCGTAGGGAGAACTGGGCACCTGGCCGGCGCAACCTGAGAGCGTTACCGGGCCGGGTTCGCCCACCCGGCCGTGAGACACGACGAACGACCGCCAGTTAGTCCGAACGGCTCGGACGTTACTCCATTTGCCGGGCAAGACCTTCAACAACAACCGGTAACCCGATGGATCCGACCAGTCATCCTGCCGGTCATCGATTGGTCACCACCGCACGGCTACTGTTGCCGCCGATGCAGATTGATCAACGATCGACGGTGCTACGGCATCCCGTGCTGCTGATGGTGCCCTTACGTCAGACAACGAGCCGGGTGCTTCAGGCGTTACGGTCCACCGGGTTCGAGACCCGGATCCTGGACGCCGTCCCGGACGTGTTGGACGCAGCGCGCGCACACCATCTCGCGGCGATCGTGCTCGACGTTGTGCTGGCGGGGCCGGACCCCCGGACCTTCCTCGACGAGCTGCGCAGGGTCGCCCCAGCGCTCCCGGTCATCGCACTGACTTCGCGCGAGCACCGAGAACAGACCGTGTCGCTGTTGCGGGGCACCCTGGACGACTACCTGACCACCCCGTTCCCGGTGGAGGAGCTGGTCAGCCGGCTGCGGCTACGGGTCTCCGATCAGCTGACAGTGGATCGGACCGTGCTGCGCGCCGGACTGGTCACGGTCGACACCGCTCTCGGGCTGGTCAGCGTCGCTGGCCGGCTGGTGACCCTGTCACCGACCGAATACGCCCTGCTCGTCGCGTTGGCCAGCCGGGCAGGTGAGCCCGTTTCCCAGCACCGACTCACGGCAACGGTCTGGGGCCAGCCCAAGTCCTCCAACCTCGTCGAGGTCTACATCGGCTACCTCCGCCGCAAGCTCGGCCCCGACCGCATCCGCACCGTGCGCGGCGCCGGCTACGTCCTCGACGGCTGATCCCCACCCCTCTCCCTCCCCCCGGGGGGGGGGGGGGGGGGGGGGGGGGGGGGGCGGGGCGGCGGGGGGGGGGGCCGGCCGCCCCCCCCGCC
>CAXUFG010000070.1:2141-22721 GCA_964250265.1 uncultured Pseudonocardiaceae bacterium
ACACCCCCCTTTTTTACCCCCCGGCCCCCCCGCTCAATGCCGATGGCGGCCGGGGCGGAGTGGTGCAGAATCGGGATATGCGGCGTCGGTTATTCGCGAGCGAGCATGAGGACTTTCGGGAGAGCGTTCGGGCCTTTCTGGGCAAGGAGGTGGTGCCGCATCTGGAGGCCTGGGATGCGGCGGGCATCGTGCCCCGGGAGCTGTTCCAGACGGCCGGTGCGGCCGGTTTTCTGGGGATGGCGATTCCCGAGGAGTTCGGCGGCGGCGGGGTGTCCGATTTCCGGTTCAACGTGGTGCTCGGCGAGGAGGTCATGGCGGCTGGAGCCGCGGGTGCGGGGCTCGGGCTGTCCCTGCACAACGACATCTGCCTGCCTTATTTCCTCGACCTGGCCACCGAAGAGCAGCAGCGCCGGTGGCTGCCGGGCATCGCGTCCGGGAAACTGATCACAGCGATCGCCATGACCGAGCCGGGGATGGGCTCGGATCTGGCGGGCATGGTCACCACCGCAGTGCGCCAGTCAGACCACTACCTGGTCAATGGATCGAAAACGTTCGTCAGCAGTGGTATCAACGCGGACCTGGTGATCACCGCGGTGAAGACCGACCCGCGAGAACGGCACCAGGGGATGAGCCTGCTGGTCCTCGAGCGCGGAATGGCGGGCTTCGAGCGCGGCCGAAACCTCGCCAAGCTGGGTCAGCACGCCCAGGACACCGCTGAGCTGTTCTTCCGCGACGTCCGCGTGCCGGTGGTCAACCTGCTCGGCACGCAAGGCCGCGGCTTCGCCCACCTGGTGGACCGGCTGCCCCAGGAGCGGCTGTCGATGGCGGTCTCAGCGGTGGCCGGGGCGCGGGCAGCGCTGGCGCTGACGCTGAGCTACGTCAAGGACCGCACGGCGTTCGGAGCCCCGATCGGATCGTTCCAGAACACCAGGTTCCGGCTGGCCGAGATGTCCACCGAGATCGATATCGCGCAGACCTTTACCGACCGCTGCATCGAGGCGCTGGGCGAGGGCGAGCTGACCGTCGCCGACGCCGCCAAGGCCAAGTGGTGGTGCACCGAGCTGCAGGGCCGGGTGCTGGACGCCTGCTTGCAGCTGCACGGCGGTTACGGCTACATGCTCGAGCACCCCATCAGCCGGGCGTTCGCTGACGCCCGTGTCACCCGGATCTACGGCGGCACCACGGAAATCATGAAGGAGGTAATCGGCCGGTCACTGGGCCTGTGATCCCCGGCCGGTTTCGCCTACCTCGGGTACATCAGTTGGGGTGAATGTCGGGGTCGGGTGGTACGTAAGACCCAGGTTGCACGATGTCTCTACCGAGCATCTCAACACCCCAGCACGGAGAGGCGGCCCAAGATGACCAGCTACGACGGCGCAGCGGTTGCCCACGACATGTTCGCGTTGCTGCACGAGGCCGCGGCACCCGTGGTGACCCGCTGGACCTACTGCACCGACGATCCCTTCGCGGTGACCATCGAGATCCAGACCCGGGGCAACCGCTTCGTGGATTGGGTGCTCGCCCGCGACCTGCTGGTCGCTGGACTCTCCGCGCCAGCCGGCATCGGGGATGTCCGGGTCCGTCCCGCCAACATGGGCGAATGGGAAGTGACGCTGGTGGAGATCTGCTCCCCCGATGGGCACGCCGTGCTCGAGGTGGACCGCGACCTGCTGCGGCAGTTCGTCCAAGCCACGATCGACCGCGTCCCGCTGGGCAGCGAGGGGATGGCCGTCGACATCGACGCTGAGATCGAGAAGCTCACCAGAAGCTGTGCAGACTGAGCATGCCGCGTCGAGTGGCCCTTCCTTACTTGGCGCTGATCCAAGGCGTGCGTTCGGTCGAGGTGAGTGCCATTATCTGCGAGAATGCAGATCATGTCGGCGTCCAAGAAGTACTCCGAGGAGTTTCAGCAGCGTGCTGTTCGGATGGTCCTCGAGAGCAGCCCGGAAGGCGCCGATCAGTCCGGAGCGGTCCAGGAGGTCGCTGATCAGCTGAACCTGCCCGCCAAGACGCTGCAGCAGTGGATCGAACAGTTCCACGCAGGCCAGCAGGGCGAGGGTTTCGACGTCACCGCGGTCGGGGAGTCCGATCCGTATGAGGCGGGCGTGCAGCTCGTGGAGTTCGGCGCACTGGATGAGGCGCAGAACGTGTGGGGCACCGCCGCAGAGGCCGGCGACGCCGAGGCCGCGTTCAACCTTGGCGTCCTGCTGGTGCGGCGCGGTGAGCTCGAGGAGGCGGCCAACTGGTGGCGCAAGGCCGCGGACGCCGGTGACCCCGACGCCGCGGCCGGGCTTGGCATGCTGCTGGTGCAGCGCGGTGAGCTCGAGGAGTCCGAGACGTTGTGGCGCACCGCCGCCGAGGCCGGCAATATCGACGCCGCCACCGGCCTGGGCCGGTTGCTGGTGCAGCGCGGGGACCTCGCCGAGGCGGAGACCTGGTGGCGCACCGCCGCCCAAGCCGGCGACACCGAGGCCGCTACCGGGCTGGGGGTGTTGTTGGAAAAGCGCGGCGAGCATGCCGAAGCGGAGACCTGGTGGCGCACCGCCGCCGAAGCCGGTGACACCGCCGCCGCCACCGGACTTGGCGTGCTGTTGGCGCGACGCGGTGACGTCATCGAGGCGGAGACCTGGTGGCGGCGCGCCGCCAAGGCCGGCGACACCGGTGCAGCGACCGGGTTGGGCGTGCTGCTCGAAAAGCGCGACGATCTCGCCGACGCCGAGACCTGGTACCGCAAAGCTGCCGAGGCCGGCAACACCGATGGCGCCAACTACCTTGGCCAGTTGCTGGAGCAACGCGGGGATCTCGCCGACGCCGAAGCTTGCTACCGCAGAGCCGCCGAGGCCGGCAACACCGCGGCGGCTAACAATCTTGGCCAGCTGTTGGTGCAGCGCGGGGATCTCGCCGAGGCAGCCAACTGGTGGCGCCGTGCCGCCGAGGCCGGCAACACCGCCACCGCCGCGGGCCTCGGCGTGCTGCTGGAGCAGCGTGGTGAGCTCGACGAGGCAGCGAGCTGGTACCGCACCGCAGCCGAAGCCGGCAACCTGGCCGCCGCAGCGGGGCTTGGTGGCCTGCTGGAGCAGCGCGGCGAGCTCGACGAGGCCGCCCGCTGGTACCGCATCGCAGCCGAAGCCGGAAACATCACCGCGGCGTTCAACCTCGGCTTGCTGTTGAAACGGCGCGGCGACCTCGACGGGGCGGCTCAGTGGTCCCAGACCGCCGCCGAAGCGGGCAACAGTGATGCCGCCAACAACCTCGGCCTGCTACTGGAAGAGCGCGGGGATCTCGACGAGGCCGTGACCTGGTACCGCACTGCGTCGGAAGCCGGTAACACCACTGCCGCCTACAACCTGGGCCTATTGCTCCAGCAACGCGGCGACCTCGACGGGGCGACGACCTGGTACCGCACCGCAGCCGAAGCCGGCAACACCAGCGCCGCCAACAATCTCGGCGTCCTGCTCGAGCAACGCGGCATCCTTGACGAGGCCGAACGCTGGTATCGCAGCGCAGCCGAGGCCGGCAACACCAGCGCCGCCTACAACCTCGGCGTCCTGCTGGGACAGCAACGATCTCGGGCCGGTTCATGACTGCTCCAGCGGGGGCCGTCAAGTCCGGGGGCGGTACGACGTGGTCATGAGCTCGCTGTCCTGGCTGTCGGCGTTGATCACCCGACAGGCCAGCACCGTTTTGGACGCCACTACGGCTATCGTCGCATTGCCGCGCCGGGTGGTCACCATGGTGATCGAGGTTGAGCAGACCCTGGCCGCCGTGAACGCCGCCACGACCCGGACCGATGAGCTGATCGACCGCATCACTGGTATCGCCGCAAAGGCGGAGGGCGCCGTGCTCGCCGCCTCCGACACGGTCGGCGCCGCCGCCGCAGCCATCGAGCAAGCCAGCACGATCACCGCCACCGCCGCGCCGCTGCTGGCCAGCTACTCCGAGCCGCTGCGCCGCCTGGAGCCGGCAGTTCGCCGGCTGGCCGAGACCACTCAGACACAGGAGGTCGACGCACTGGTCAAGCTCATCGACCGGCTACCACGCCTGGTCAACGCGATGGACGACGACGTGATGCCGCTACTGGATCGCCTGGACCAGAGCGGCCCAGACCTCAACCAGCTCCTGGACAGCGTCTCAGACCTCAACCGCATGGCCGGCCGCATCCCCAAAGTCTTCCGGCGGCGCCCCTCCTGAGTGGCATTCGGTGCTATAACACTGTTTCGCACTCACGAGTGGGGTGGGCATGCGGGTAGCCGTCGTCGGTGGAACCGGGCTCGTCGGCCGTCATGCCGCGCAGGCGTTGCGGCGCGCCGGGCACGACGCCGTTGTGGTCGCGCGGTCAACGGGGACCGACGTCAGCACCGGAGAGGGCTTGGACGCCGCACTGGCTGGGGCCCTCGCGGTCATCGACGTCACCAACACCGCCGCGCAGGACGCTGAAGCAGCCCGGGAGTTCTTCGCTACCAGCACCGGACACCTCCTGGCCGCCGAGCAGCGGACCGGCGTCGGGCATCACGTGGTGCTGTCGATCGTCGGTGTGGACCGCGTCGAGGGCAACGCACACTACGCGGGCAAGCGGCGGCAGGAGGAACTCGCCCTGGCCGGCCCGATCCCGGTGACGATCCTGCGCGCGACCCAGTTCCACGAGTTCGCCGGGATGGTCGTCGACTGGACCCGGCAGGGTGACGTCGCGACCGTGCCGCCGCTGCTCGTGCAGCCGGTGGCCGCCTCCGATGTCGGCCAGGCCCTTGCGGAGATCGCCGTCGGCGCTCCGCAAGGCCGCGCGCGCGACTTCGCCGGTCCCGAGACTCAGGATCTGGTCGATATGGCGCGGCGCACCCTGGCAGCGCGCGGGCACTCGGTCCGGCTGGTGCCGAACTGGCGGGTCGGCCCGTTCAGCGTCGAGATGGCCGGCGAGGTCCTGCTGCCCGGGCCGGATGCCCGGCTCGCGCCGACCACCTTCGACGCCTGGCTGGCCGCCGAAATCGCATCTCCAGCGTGATGGCGGATTCCTCGTGAGAGCGGGCTGAGAGTCGGGTGCGAGGGGGGCGGTCGAGGCTGGCGGCATCGATCCGCGAGGAGGCTGAGAATGACCACGACCACTGACGCCAAGGAGAACCCCACCCACCAGCGAGACGCCCTGGGTGAGCGCCTGTTCGGCTGCCTGCTGGGCGGGATGGAGCTGCTGACCGTGCAGCTCGGGGTGCAGACAGGCCTGTACGCGGCGCTGCGCGAGGGCGGGCCGGCGACCGCGGGTGAGCTCGCCGGCCGCGCGGGGGTCGCCGGGCGCTACGCCCGGGAATGGCTGGAGCAGCAGGCCACGGCGGGGTTCGTGGAGGTGATCGCGCCGGGTGGCCCAGCGCAGCGCCGCTACGCCCTGCCCGACGGGCACGCGGAGGCGCTGCTCGAGGAGGACAGCCCCGGCTACATGGCCGCCGCGGCGCCGAACCTGGTGGGGCTGACCAAGGCGCTCGCCGAGGTGGCTGCTGCCTACCGGTCGGGAGATGGTGTCGCCTATGCCCGGTACGGCGCCGACATCCGGCACGGCATCGGCAGCTTCAACCGCCCAATGTTCACCAACGAGTTGGCGGCCGAGTGGCTACCCACGCTCGGGGACGTGCATACCCGGCTGAGTTCGGGGGCGCCGGCCCGGGTGCTCGACGTGGGCTGCGGCACGGGGTGGTCGAGCATTGCCCTGGCCCGGGCCTACCCGGGCATACGGGTCGATGGTGTGGACCTCGACGAGGCCTCGGTCGCCGACGCGCGCCGCAACGCCGCGGACGCTGGGGTCGCCGACCGGGTCCGATTCGAGCCCGGTGACGCCGCCGCGCTCGACCGCGCGGGTGGCTACCACCTCGCCTGCATCTTCGAGGCGCTGCACGACATGGGCGACCCGGTCGGGGCATTGCGGCAGATCCACCGGCTACTCGAGCCCGGCGCACCGCTGCTGGTCGTCGACGAGCGGGTCGCGGAGTCGTTCACCCCGGCAGGCGATGAGATCGAGCGCCTGATGTACGCCTTCAGCGTGCTGCACTGCCTACCCGCGACGCTCGCGGAATCTCCCGAGATCGCCAACGGAACGGTGCTGCGCGCCGACACCATCCGGCAATGGGCCCGCACCGCCGGCTACACCAGCGTCGAGGTCCTGCCGGTCGCCAACGACTTCTGGCGCTTCTACCGGCTGGACTCCTGAGGGGGTAGGCAGGGCTCCGGCTATTGTGGCGCCGGAGGGCGGCGTGGAGCCAGTGCGTGTTCGAGTGCTCGGATCGCTGCAGCTGGGCGGCGACCGACGTCTGCTGCGCTCGGGACGGCTGCGCCGGCTGCTGGCCGTGTTGCTCGTCCACCACGGCACGGTCGTCTCCGCTGATCGACTCGCGCAGCTGGTCTGGGGCGAAGGGCAGCCGGCCGAACCCGCGGCGGCATTGCAGAACCTGGTGTGGCGGCTCCGGGAGGCATTGCGCGCCGCGGGCTGCAACCACGCCGCCAGGCTGCTCACCAGGGCGCCGGGTTACCTCCTCGAGGTGGACGGCGACCAGGTTGACGTCGTGCGGTTCGAACGGCTGATGCGCACCGCCGGGTCCCAGCTGCCCGAGCGGGCCGCGGTGCTGATCGAGGAGGCCCTGTCGCTGTGGCGGGGGCCGGCCTACGCCGAGTTCGCCGACGACGAGTTCGCCCGGTCCGAGGCCGCCCGGGTGGAGGAGCTCCGGCGCGCCGCCGGCTCGGACTGGGCCGACGCGATCATGGCGCTCGACCGGCCCGGGGACACCCTCGGCCGGCTGGCCGCCCTCATCGCGGCGGACCCACTCCGGGAGCGGCCCCGGGCGCAGCTCATGCGCGCGTTACACCGGCTCGGCCGCTCCGCCGGCGCGCTGCAGACCTTCCGTGACTACCGCGACCTGCTCGCCGAGGAGCTGGGTCTCGACCCGTCGCAGCAGCTGCGCGATCTCGAGGCGGCGATTCTCCGGCAGGATCGGGAATCCGACCCGGCCACACCAGCCGCCGCAGCCCCAGCACCGCAGTCCCGACCGGAGGGAAACCTCCGGCTGGAGCTAGCGGACCTGGTCGGGCGGGACGGCGACACGGCGACCGCGCTGGCGGCACTCGAGGACGCCCGCGTGGTGACGCTGACCGGGGTCGGCGGTGTCGGTAAGACCCGGTTGGCGCTGCGGGTGGCGGCCGACGCACAGCCCGACTACTCCGGCGGGGCCTGGCTCTGCGAGCTGGTCAACGTCGGGGACGCCGCCGCGGTCCCCGACGTGGTCGCCACCACGCTCGGCGTGCAGCAGCGGCAGGGCCTGGCCGTCACGGACCGGCTCGTCGAATACCTGCGCCCCCGGCGGTTGCTGCTGCTGCTCGACAACTGTGAGCACGTGCTGGACGCCGCGGCCGCCCTGGCGGAGGCTCTGGTGCGCGGGTGTCCGGGCCTGACGGTGCTGGCCACCAGCCGTGAGCCGCTCGGTACCGACGGGGAACGGGTGCTGCCGGTGCAGCCACTGCCCGTGCCGCCCGCGTCGATCTCCGGCGACGTGCCGACCGTCGCCGCGGTGGCCTCGGTCGCGCTGTTCTGCCGGCGGGCCACCTCGGCGTCCCCCGCCTTCGCCCTCACCGGCGACAACGTCGCCGCGGTGGCCGAGATCTGCCGCCGGCTGGACGGCCTGCCGCTCGCGCTCGAGCTCGCCGCCACCCGGGTCCCCTCCTTCTCGCCCCGCGAGATCGCCGACCGGTTGGAACGCCGGTTGCAGTTCCTGCGCAGCGGCCGGCGGATCCGGGAGGAGCGGCACCGCACGCTGGTCTCCGTCGTGGACTGGTCCTACCGCTTGCTCACCCCCCTGGAGCAGGCGGTGTTCGAACGGTGCAGCGTGTTCATGGGGGCCTTCTCCCTCGATGCGGCGGTCTCCGTCACCGGCGGCGCGGAGCCGGAGATCACCGACAGCGTGGCCGCGCTGGTGGACAAGTCCATGCTGATCGCGCACCCGGACTTGGCGCCGACCCGGTTCACGATGCTGGAGACCTTCCGGGCCTACGGTCGGGAGCGCCTCGCCGAGCGGGGCGAGGGCTTCGCGGCCTGCCTGGCTCACGCGTGTTATCACGTCGAGCTGGCCGAAGCTGCGGGAATCGGGCTGCGCGGGCCCGAGGAGGCCTCCTGGGCGGAGGCGCTCACCGCCGTGCTCGACGACCTGCGCAGTACCCACCAATGGGCGCTCGCCCACCAGCCCAATTTGGCGATGAGGCTGTCCGCCGCCCTGTTCCTCTACGTGGAGAGCGGTGCACCCTCCGAGGTCCCCGTCTGGGCCGCACGCGCCGCCGCCGCAGCCCCGCAGGACCCGCTGCTGCCCATCGTGCTCGCGGCCGCAGCCGGTGCCCGCTCCAGCGGTGATCTCGCCGGCGCAGCCGCTTTCGCGCAGCGCGCGCTGGACGCGGTCGCCGAGGACGACCCGGTGCGCCGGTACGGGTTGTGCGCGCTCGCCGACGTGGCACTCTTCGAGGGCCGCCTGGCGGATGCGATCGACCTCTACAGCGCGGAGGCCCACCTCGCCGGCGTCGCCGGTGACACCTATTTCACGGTGTACGCCATAGCAGGGGCCTCTTTGCCGCGGGCTTACCAGGGGGATCGCCGCAAGGCGGTGGAGCTCGCTTACCGGGCCAAGCAGCTTGCGACAGCCATCGCCAACCCCACCGCGCTCGCGTGGGCCGACTACGCCCTCGGCGAGGCGCTGCTCGACCAGGAACCCGACCGGGCGCGGCAGGCGTTGGACCGCGCCGTGGCCGCCGCCCGCGCCGCACGGAACCGATTCGTGCTCGGGGTGGCGCTGGTGTCGGCCGGCTCGCTGCACACCCGGCACGGCGATGCGGCACAGGCGGCCCGGCTGCTGGGCGAGGCCGTCGACCACTGGAGCCAGGCAGGCAACTGGACCCAGCAGTGGATCACGTTGCGCAACGTCATCGGTCTGTTGATCCGCCAGGACGCACTCGAGCAGGCCACAGTGCTCTACGGCGCGCTCACTGCCAGCGCAACCGCGACGCCGGCCTACGGAGCGGACGCCGACCGGCTCGTCACGCACGCTGCGGTACTTCGCCGTGCACTCGGTGCGGGTCGTTTCTCAGCCGCTGTCGCACGCGGCGCCGCACTGGGTGACAACGGGGCGGCTCCCTTCGCCAGCATGGCGCTCACGGGGACTCTTGTCGATTCCCCAGATAGCGCAAGATCGCCGAAATGACCGCGCCGATCTGATCCCGTACCTCCTGGTCGGAGATCGTCCCATCTGCGCCCACCATGTCACTGCGCACGGGCAGCGTGACGCACGCGGGCCCGATGATGTCAGCGCCGACGTAACCCAGCACCGACTCCAGCGCCGCCGTCGCGCCACCGCCCCGTCCCGCCGCAGCCACATTGATCCAGGCAACCGGCTTGCGATAGATCTCCCCGCCCCCGACCGTCCAGTCGAGCAGGTCCTTGAAGCTCCCAGGCAGCGTCCCGGCATATTCAGGAGTGCAGAACAACACCGCATCCGCTGCCGCGATCTGCCGGCGCAGCTCCGCGGCCGCAGCCGGCAGGTTGCCCTGCTCGTCGTCGGGGTTGAAAGCCGGGAGATCAGCCAGACCCGGGTACAGCATCGTCCGGACGGCCTCCGGTGCAACGACCAGCGCAGTCCGCAGCACCGCCGTATTGGTCGAGCCCCCGCGGGTACTACCCGACACCAGCAACAGCTGCACGAAGATCACCTTACTCGCTAGCGCGCGGGTTCAAATCGCGAAAAGGTTCCACTTGGTCATTAACCCTGCCCCGAAACCGCGAATAGGTTCCACTTGGCGAAGCGACAGCGCTCAGGCTCGGCGGGAGAGGGCGGCACGGACGGTTCGGACCATGTGTGGGGGGTCGCGGAGCAGGGCGGCGGTCACGAAGACGACCTCCCAGCCGGCCGCCTGGACCCGATTCAGGCGTTCCCGATCCCGGTTTAGCGACCAGAGCTCACCCTCGCGCCAGCCACCTTCGTACTCCACAGCAACGCGTTGTTCGATGAAGGCCAGGTCGGCTCGGGCCAGCCGGCCGCTTGGGTCCTCGATCCAGTGTTGCGGTACGGGGCACAGGCCATCGAGCACGAGCCACACTCGCACCCGCGACTCCGGGCGCGATTCCGCCCGCAGGTCGGCCAGCTGCACCGCTTGCCTGGCCAGCACGATACCGCGATCGCACCGCTTCTCGACCAGGGAACGTATCTCGGGCAGTGCCACCAGCCGGGCGCGCAGCACCGCGTCGAGGTCAGCAACCGCATCTGGCAGCGACCGGTTCAGCAGGAGGTCGAGCGCCATCCGTTGTGGGGTCGCGAGCCGCAAACCCGCCCAGGGAGCCCACTCATCAGACTGCACTACGGTCCGCCGGACAGCGAACCCGCTACCGCGAACCACCCGGGATTCCAACGGCACCAGCACCTCCACGGGATCTTCGGTGCGGGCGAGCGCCACGCCGCGAACCGTGGCCGCGGAGCGGCCCGTGACCACGGCGGAGGGCGGCAACACCAACCCGGCCGCAGTGCAGTACAACGAATGTGTCTGCGCCACCCCAGCCGAGGAGTACACGCCCTGGAACAACCTCCGCACCGCCGGCCCGCGCAGCTGACCGGGACTGAGCAGGCCAACACGGACCGCGTCGCTGCCTCTGAAGACCGGCGTCAAGCCGCTGAGCTCGATCTGTCTCCCCACGAGTCGCACTGTGCCGCGAACGCCGTGAACGTCCAAACGGCTATCCACAGCCCCCCAGCTGTCCACAGCTTCGCGCCTCCCGCTCTGTCAAAAGGTTCCACTTGGCAGCGACACTGGCCCCGAAACCGCGAATAGGTTCCACTTGGCGCGGCCGGCCGGAGCGCAGGGTTAGCATGTGGTGGTCTGGCCGGGAACGCACACACGCGGAGGGCAGGTGGATGATCGGGGGCCCATCCGGGGTGAACAAACTCGGGATGTCCGCACCCAGGCAAGCCGGATGACGTCCCGGCGGGCGGCGGGCGAGCTCGAGGCCGAAGTGCTGGCCACGTTGTGGGCGGCCGATGGACCACTCACGACGGCAGCCGTGCGGCATGCGGTCGGCGGCGGGCTGGCCTACAACACTGTGCAGACCATCCTGGTCCGGCTGTATGAAAAGGGACTCATAGACCGGCTAGCCGATGGCCGTCGTCACGAGTACTTCCCCGTCAAAGGAGCCGAAGAACTCGCCGCCGAGCAGATGCAGGCGTTGCTGAGCCGGGGCCGGAATCGTCAGGCAGTACTGCAGCGGTTCGCGACCTCGCTATCGGTGGAGGACGCGCGGTTGCTGCGAGCGATACTGAGGCGCCGCCGATGACCGTCAGCGTGTACGTGCCAGCGGCGCTGTCGCTGTTGCTGGCGGCGATCAGCCGGATCGTCGTCGCGCGGACCGCGCCGACCCGTGCGGCCGCGTTCGTGATTGCCGCCATGCTGTGCGCGGCCGCTGCGACGTGGGGATTGGTCCTGCTGGCGGCCACGTTGCTGGGCAACACGGCGTTGGTCGCCGATGAGGCTCTCGAGCGGGGCGTCGAGCTGCAGGATCCGGTGCCCAAGCTGATCGGGATCACCGCGGCTGTCCTGTTGATCTTCGGCGTGATCCGGGTGGCGAGGGTGCTGCGGGCCCGCCGGGCAACGAATCGGGAGCTTCATGCGGTCTGTAGCGCATGCGGGTCCGGTGAGTTGGCCGTGGTGTCTATCGATGCTCCACATGCCTTCGCGGTGCCGGGACGTCCGGGGCGGATCCTGGTGACCCGCGGCCTGTTGTCAGCGCTCGATGGTGATGAGCGACGGGTGGTGCTGGCGCATGAACGGGCGCACCTGCTCGGCAGGCATCACTGGCTTCGAGCCGCGACCGAGGTGTGCGCCGCCGTCAACCCGCTGCTGATCCCGGTGCGGGAAGCGGTGGCCTACCTGGTCGAGCGCGGCGCCGATGAGCACGCCGCGACGGTGACCGGCAGCCGGGAGCTGGTCGCTCGAGCCTTGACGAAAGCCGCGTTGGCCAGTCGCTCCAGCACACGGGTGTCCGTTTGGCCGGCGCCGCTGCTTTTCACTGGGTGCGGGGTGTCAGCTCGGGTCGCGGCGTTGCACTCAGACCCACCCCGCCCCGAGCCCTTGGTTCCCAGCAGCGTGCTGGCGCTGGGCGTGGCCACCGCGGTCGCTGCGGTACAGGCCACTATCGCCTTCTACCAGCTCATTTACTGGTTGTGGCCGACCTGATTGGTGCGAGAGCGTCACGCTCGGTGTGGCGTTTAACGGGCCATCGTCACGGCACGCAACATCCGCTAGTCTCTTACACGCTGTAGGAGATCGTCCTGACACGGCCAGGCGGCGCCTGGGATAGGTAGGGACCAATGAGCGGTCGGGCAACGAACACAGCAACACGAGTGCTGGTCATCTCAGGCAGCGTCGGCGCAGGCCACGACGGTGCCGCCGACGAGCTGATCAGCCGGCTTGCCAAGCTGGGCGTCGCGGCGGACCGCCGGGACTACCTGGACGCGCTGCCGCGGGTATGCCATTACATCCTGCGGGATGGCTACCGGTTGAGCATCGGTTACTGGCCGGCGTTCTTCGACTGGTTGTTCGCCAATCTGGAGCGCACCGGCTGGGTGCGCCGGGTCGCTTTGTGGCTGTGCAAGTTAGCGCAACGTGACGTGCTGCGCTGGGTTGGCGACCATGACGTCGTGGTGTCCACGTACATGTTGTCCAGCCAGACACTGGGACAGCTCAAGGAAGCCGGGCTGGTGAACGCGACCCTGGTGACCTTTCTCACTGATCCGGCGGTGCACCGGACCTGGGTGCACCCCGCCGTGGACCACCACGTGACGGTCACCGAGGCGACCGCCCAGCATGGACAGTTGGTTTACCACACTCCCATGCAGGCCGTCGGAGGGTTGGTATCGCCCCGGTTCGCCGAGCGGGTAGACACTGCCCGTCGCGAACAGTTGCGTGCCGAGCTGGGGCTGTCCCCGGACGGCCTGGTGATACTGCTGGCGACCGGGTCGTTGGGCATGGGCGATGTGCCTAACGTGGTGCGCTCCCTCAGTTCCTCGGGAGTCGGCGAGGTGGTGGTGCTCTGTGGGCGCAACGAGCGGCTCCGCAGACAGCTCTCGGCCGAGCCCGGAGTGCGCGCGCTGGGCTGGCGCGACGATGTCCCGGAGCTGATGGCCGCGGCCGATGTGCTGATTCACAATGCGGGCGGGCTGTCGCTGACCGAGGCGCTGACCGCCGGCTTGCCCGCCGTAACCTACCGCCCCATTCCCGGGCACGGTATCGCCAACTCCCAGATCCTCGCCGATGCCGGCCTCGCTCCGTGGCCGCGCGACGACGCCGAGTTGGTCGACGCGATCCGCAAGCAAGCGGTCCAACGGGGTGACCCCAGCCACGTCGTGCGTAACCCCGACACCGCATCGCTCGTGCTGAGCCTGCTTGCCGAACGTGGCAAGGCCGCTGTTCCCGGCCAGGACTCCCTACCGGCTTGACTACGCGAAGTGATCTCGTAGGGGTCCGACCGTGCAGCCCAGCTGATCAGTGAG
Source organism: uncultured Pseudonocardiaceae bacterium (assembly GCA_964250265.1). Classification (GTDB taxonomy): domain Bacteria; phylum Actinomycetota; class Actinomycetes; order Mycobacteriales; family Pseudonocardiaceae. Next base: position 15,689 of record CAXUFG010000070.1, read on the forward strand.
CTCGGCCAGCCTGGGTAGCGCCTGCGCGGCGGCCCGCCAACTGCCGGCGGCGCGGGCAGTGCAGTCTGAATCGTGCAGGAGCACCGTGCCGCCCGAGCTCAGCTGAGCATTGATGGTGCTGGCTACCTGGACCGGGCTGCGGGGCTCCCAGTCCCGACCCCAGGCCGTCCACAGCACCGGACGAAGTCCAGCACTGCGAGCAGCGGTCAGCGACCCCACTGTGAGCACCCCATAAGGCGGCCGAAACCAGCTCGGCCGCATTCCGGTCGCCGCAGCCACCACCGATGCAGCGCGTGCGACGTCCCGGTGCACGTCGACCGGGCCGCGGGCCAGATGGTTGCGATGGCTGAAGCCATGGACCGCAGCCTCATGCCCAGCGCTCACCACCGCGGCCGCCACCTCAGGGTGGCGCTGCACCTGCTTACCGAGCATGAAGAACGTCGCTGTCCAACCCAGCCGGTGCAGCGCATCGAGCACCGCCGGGGTGCCCTCCGGATCGGGTCCGTCGTCGAAGGTCAACGCTACGTGGCCGTCTCTGCCGAGCCCGGCCAGATCAGGGCAGATCGCGGCGCGCAGCACCCGGCTCCGCAGCAACGCCGGAGCGGCCCAGCCCGCCACTGCGGCCGCACCCCCGAGAGCGACTCCCGATCTGATCATCACGGGGACGCTACCGGAGCAGCGCGAGTACCTCTGCGGCGGTCAGGCACCCCGCGGTGGTGAGATCCAGGTTGGCCAGGGAGGCCGCGTGCACCGCGTCGCTGGCCGCGGCGACGCAATCGCTGACCGGGTGCGCAGTGAGGCCAAGGTCGGTTGCGTGCCGGGCGGTCTGCTCGACGACCAGGTTGGTGGCGACGCCGGTCACGAACACGGTGTCGATCGCGCGCTCGGCCAGCCAGCGAGGGAGGTCATTACCTGCGAGTCCGGAAAGTCTCTGGTTATCGACAATGCGATCGAACTCGGCCAGCGCGGACATCTCCTCGATCAACTGCGTCCCCACGGCGCCGGGTCGGAACACTTCCTGTGCATCGCCGACCGCCCTCATGAAGGCGGTGTTCCGGACCAAATCGCCCTCACCGACAGGCACGGTGAATCGGGTGAACACTACCGGCACTCCGGCCGCGCGGGCTGCCCCGTGAAATCGCACTGCCCGCTCCGCAACCCCGCTACGGGCCACCGGTTCGCTCAGCATCGGACCGAAAAAGCCCTCCGGCTTGATCACATTGACCTGCCAGTGCAAAGCCAGAACCGCGCATCGTCGCGAGCTGATCGTCACGCCACGATCTTGCCACACGCACCACGGCACCACAGTTCCCGAGCTCAACAAGAGAGCTGCGCCAAGCCGGCTTAATAACGCTGCGGTTGAGCTCGGGAGCCGCAGAACCTACCGGATGGTGCAGGATCGGGAGGGGCGGCCGCATTACGGTCGCCCCTCCCGGCCAATGGCACCATACGCGATCGAATAATCGCGGGGCGGCACCGCCCGATTCACTCGAAGTCAGGCTGCCCGGCACCGCCGGAGGATGATGCCGCCGGCCACGCTGGTGCCGTTTCCTAGCTAACGGCACCGCACGTGATCACCGCTGCCGGCTCAGCTGCGAACCGATCCACCAGGGCCGCCGTTGGCGCTACCGCCGGCGCCTCCGAAGCCGTCACCAGCGCTGTTGGTCTGGTCGCCGAACAGGTTGACGTTCAGGAGGTTGATGCCGAGGCCACCCCGTCCGGTACCGCCAGCACCACCGACGCCGCCGTTGCCGCCGTCGCCCGCGTTGCCTCCGCCTCCACCACCGTGGCCACCGCCGTTGCAGCCGCAGGTGCTGACCAGGGACAGGACGGTACGGGCGGGCAGCAGCTCCACATGCTGTCCGTCAATCTCAGCAAAGCTCAGTGTGTCAGACATGAGATCCTCCTTAGGGGGCCCAGTGGACCGGGAACGAAAAACCTCATCGACGGCAGCGTCGATTCGGCTATGCTCACCATGACCAACAGGAGGTCGCATGACAACATGCATTCGCCCCTAAACTTGACGCATCATTACCTATACTGATTCCCGCTACCTAGCCGGGGGCCGACAATCACGAGGTTTCGGCGAATTATTACCAAATTCTCGAAACCAAGTACTCAGACCCGATTCCGCGAATAGCGCGAAGCTTGCCTCCGTCTCGGTGTTGATCGTTTCTAGGAGTGTTCGGCGGTCAAACTGTGCGGGCAACATGGATAGATGACCCCACCGCCGCTCACCGGCGCGCTCATGCTGCCCGACGGAACGCTGATCCGCGGCCGCGGCAGGCGCGAGCCCCTCCCCACTGGGCACCCACCGGACTACGGTCTCTACCTCGGCCGGCCCCCCTCGCTCCGCCGCTGGCTACCCGCCTGGCAACCGGACTGGCCCGCGAACTGGATCGACTGGCCCGACTTCCGCACTCCCCGTAACGATCGCGAAGCGGCTGCCGCGATCCACCACGCCTACTTGCTGGCGCGCTCCGGGCAGCGTGTCGAAGTCGCCTGCGCGGGCGGCACCGGACGCACTGGCACGGTCATCGCCTGCATGGCGATCCTCGCCGGACATCCCCCCAAGGAAGCCGTCAGCTGGACTCGCCAGCACTACCGACCACGAGCTGTCGAAACACCCGGACAACGGCGATGGATCAGCTGGTTCGCCGCACTGACGTGAGCGAGGGACACACCGACCTGACCCACACCAGAGCTCCCTGGTTACCCGAGCCGGTATTCGGAGGGAGAGTTCACCTACAACCTGTAGGCTCGGCGGGGTTGTGACCGTCGCCGTCGTGTTGTCTCTGCTGGCCGCGGTGTGCTTCGGGACCGCCTCGGTGCTGCAGCATCATGGGGCGAATCAGGTACGCCGCCGGTTCCCGTTGAACCCTGGGCTGTTGATCGATGTTGCGCGTCAACGGTTGTGGCTGCTGGGGGTCGTGGCTGAGGCGACTGCGGTCGCGCTGCATATGGTCGCGGTCAATCTCGGGCCGCTTTCCCTCGTGCAACCCTTGCTGACGGCGGGCCTTGTGGTCGCGCTGCCCCTGCAGGCCGTGTTCGGACGTCCAGTGCGCGGGAGGGCGTTGCTGGCCGCAAGCCTGATCGTGGCCGGTTTGGCCGTCTTCCTGCTGGTTCAACCAGCCGTGGAATCCAGGGACCCGCAAAGCATTATGGAGTGGCTACCAGGCCTGGGCTTGGTCGCGTTCGTGGCACTCATCGCGCTGGGCGTCGCGCTGACCCGGCGGGGCCGGACCCGGTCGCTCGGCTTGGGTGCCGCTGCGGGAACGGTGTTCGCGTTGTCCGCCGCGTTGGTCAAGACCTGGGGCGAGATCTTGGCTGCTGGCGGAGCGGCCGCGCTGGCAACCAGCTGGGAACTGTGGACGGCCCTGGGCGCCGGTCTGGTGGGGGCGCTGGTGAGCCAGGCAGCGTTCCAGTCCGGCCCGCTCGGTGGCCCGCTCGCGGCGATGATGGTGATCGATCCCGTGATCGGCGTCAGCCTCGGCGCTGCCGTCTTCGGGGAAGCCTTCGCATCCGGGGCACTAGCTGCCGTCCAGGTCGCTGGGCTGGTCCTGACCCTGGCCGGAGTATGGCTGCTCGCCACCGGCGAGCTACGCGCAGCCGTCGCAGGCTCGCGGACGAGCCCAGCGCAACGGGACCTCGAAGCTGAGCTACCCAGGTAGGGAATACTGTCCCCTGCGTTCAAGGACGCAGCTATCAGACCACCATGACGCTGCGCGCGTCGGCGCGCTAACAGGGCGCGACGGTGGGTAGGCTGGGGGCGATGGCAGTGCGGACACCGGGGATGAGCCCGACGGCAATGTCGCCCCCCGGGCAGCAGCGGCTGGGGTGGTGGACGCGCGCCGCCGTGCATGCCGGGCTGGCCACCGCAGGACTGTCCCGGCACTTGGGTCTCGGCGCCGGGTCGATCATTGGTGGCCGGGTCACGCTGGCTCTGGACCACCACGCGCTACGGCGCCTAGCAACCGGGCGGCGGGTGGTGCTGGTCTCAGGAACCAACGGCAAGACCACCACCAGTCATCTGGTGGCCGCCGCGGTGCGCACCGCAGGCCGGGTCGCGCACAACGCCGGTGGGTCGAACATGGCCGACGGGGCGGTCGCAGCACTGGCCGAGGCTCGAGAGGCCGAGTACGCGGTGATTGAGGTCGACGAGTTGCATCTGGCCGCGATCGCCGAGGCCGTCGACCCGGCGGTGATGGTCCTGCTCAACCTCACCCGCGACCAGCTGGACCGGGCGACTGAGGTCGGCGCTATCGCCTCGGCCGTGGGACAGGCGCTGGCCCGGCACCCCCGCACGGTCGTGGTGGCCAATGCCGACGATCCGATGGTGGTGTCGGCAGCGATGCAGGCCACTCGCAGCGTATGGGTAGCCGCGGGTGCCGCCTGGTTAGGTGATGCGACCACCTGTCCCCGGTGCGGCCGCACGCTCATGTTCACCGACTCCGGGTGGGAGTGTGAGTGTGGGCTGGCCCGTCCCGTCCCCGATTGGTGGATCGAGGACGGCAAGGCGTGCACCGTGGATGCGGTGCTCCCCCTGGAAATCCAATTACCCGGGCAAGTCAACCTCAGCAACGCCGCCATGGCGCTGGCCGCTGCTCGCGCCCTCGGCGTCGCTGCCGATCAGGCCGCGTCGGCGCTGCGTGAGGTCGACGTGGTGGCCGGTCGGTATGCTGTGGTGCACCGCGGATCCCAGGACCTGCGCCTGCTGCTGGCCAAGAACCCGGCCGGCTGGGCCGGGATGTCCTCTGTGTTGGGCGACCAGCGACCGCTATTGGTGATCATCAACGCCCGGGAGGCCGATGGCCGGGACACCTCATGGCTGTGGGATGTGCCCTTTGAGCAGTTCACCGGTCGTCAGGTGGTAGCCAGCGGAGAACGTGCCGCCGACCTGGGGGTGCGCCTGAGCTATGCCGGTCTGGACCACCAGACCGTGGCCGACCCGATTGCCGCACTGGAATCGCTGCCAGCGGGGAAGGTCGACGTGGTGGCCAACTACACCGCCTTCCATCAGTTCCGCCGCCGGCTGGGCCGGGAACGGGTGCTCCCCGGGTGAGCGGAGAATCGGCTGTCACCATCGGCTTGCTACTGCCCGACGTGCTGGGGACGTACTCCGATGCCGGCAACGCGACGATATTGGCGCAGCGGTTGCGCTGGCGCGGTATTCCCGCCGAGATCCGCACGATCACCGCTCATGACGTCCCCCCGACCAGTTGCGCGCTGTACTTGCTGGGTGGGGGCGAGGACACCGCGCAGCTGTTCGCCGCCGACTGGCTGCGGCGCCATCACGAGCTGCGCCGGGCGCTGGAAACCAGCGCGGTGACCCTGGCCGTCTGCGCGGGGCTGCAGATCCTGGGCCAGTCCATGACCGACACCCGCGGTAAGCACTACCCCGGGCTGGGCTTGCTGGACATCACCACCACGCCCGGTCGCCAGCGCTCAGTCGGCGAGGTGGTCTCCAGCTGTGCTGTTCCTGGCGTCGGCGAATTGACCGGCTTCGAGAACCACCGTGGCGTCACCACCCTGGGCCCGGGCACCGCCGCGCTGGGACAGGTGATCAGCGGCACCGGCAACGGCACCACCGAGGCCACCACCAGGCACCGCACCGAGGGCGTGCTCACCGAGCGAATCTTCGGCACCTACCTGCACGGCCCGGTGCTAGCCCGCAACCCGGCCCTGGCCGACCGCCTCCTGCACAAGGTCACCGGCCAACCACTGGCCCCCCTAGACCTCCCCGACCAAGCTGCCCTGCGTCGGACCTACTTGGGTCACACCTAACCTGTAACAGCTCAGCGCGCCAGCAGCCAGATCAGGCTAACGGTGCCAAAGAGCACGCAGTACACCGCGAACGGGGTGAGGGTGCGGGTCTCGAAGTAACGGGTCAGGAAGCGGACCGCCAGGTAAGCGCTGACGAACGAGGCGATGCTGCCGGCGAGGATCGGGCCGTGGATGCCGGCACCGAGCGGACCGGTCAAATCCGGGATCTTCAACGCACCGGCAGCCAGGATGACCGGGGTGGCCAGCAGGAACGAGAAGCGTGCCGCGTCCTCATGGGACAGCCCGCGCAGCAGGCCCGCGACCATGGTGACGCCGGAGCGGCTGATCCCGGGGAGCAGAGCCAGGACCTGCGCGGATCCGATCAGGGTGCCGCGGCCCAGGGACATTCGAGCCAGCCGGGTGTCCGCCGCGACCCCGGCGTCGCGAGCTGACCCTGGTCCCTCAGCCCCCATCAGCACGGGATCTCCCGAGGTGGCGTCGACCCGCCGGCGAAGCAGCTCACCCACGTAGAGCACGATCCCGTTGGCGATGAGAAATGCCGCCGTCGGGATCGGCCGGCTCAACGTGGTCCGGAACAGATGCTCCAGCAGCAGGCCACTGATGCCCACCGGGATGGTCCCGACAATGAGCAGCCAGGCCAGCCGCTCACCAGAGGTGCGGATGCGCCGGTAGCGCACCGAGCTGACGAAGCCGGCGAGGACCCGTAGCCAGTCCCGCCAGAAGAAGACCAGCAAGGCCACGGCGGTGGCCACATGCAAGCCGACGATGAACGCCAGGTAGGACGACTCCGGTGCGGACACGTCCAGGTCCCGCGCCCAGCGCCCGCCCAACAACGCCGGGACCAGGATGGAGTGCCCGAGGCTGGAGACCGGGAACAGCTCGGTGACGCCCTGAAAGGCGCCCACCACGATCGCCTCAAAATAGCTCAGCTCGCTCACGGCTCGGCATCCTCTACGGTCACGGGTGCTGTGGTGCTGGGTGACTCTCTCATGGCGCGGCCAGGAGCCGTTCGCGCGCACCAGACGGCACTCCGGTTCGTGGCCAGGTCAGCTGCTGCGGGGATCTGGTGTCCTGAGACCTGGTCTGGGAGCTGGGCGGGTGGCCACTGACCTAGACACGACCTAGGCAGGCCTGCGCGTGGGCCACCCACACGCCTCGACGTGTTGGCCACGACCTGCTGTCACCGGATCGCCACAACGTATGGGGGTGCGCGGAAATCCGCGTTAGCGGGCGGTTGGTAGCGGCCAGC
>CAXUFG010000071.1:0-10797 GCA_964250265.1 uncultured Pseudonocardiaceae bacterium
CCAGACCGTGAACCCGCCGGCCAGCGGGTCGGCGACCAGGAATCCCACCGCCCCAGCCGCCCGGGACCGTCCCACCCCATCCGCTGGTGAGCCAGCCCCGAGATGCCACAAACCAAGGGTCCCCAACGTCAGCAGTAGCGTGCCAACGGTGCGGCGGGGCCGCGCCGCGGCGTCAGGCTCGGTTCGCATCAGGGCCACACCGACCCCGGCGAGTACCACCGGTAGTCCCACCGACGCGGCACCGAACAGGGCACGCAAGGCCTGCTGGAGGCCGGAGCCGACCGGTCCCCCAGCAGTCCACCAGACTGCCGCGGCGGCGACCACCGCGAGCGCGATAAGGCCAAGAGCGAGACCGTCCCGGCGGTGTTCCGGCTCAAGCTCCCGGGTCCGCCCCAGCGTCCGGGCAACTCCACCGACGCCACGGGCCAGCAGAGACCACGTCGCGGCCAACCCCCCACCGGCGCTCCTGCTCCTTGCCTTACCGGGCGTTGACCGACGCACGGGAGGCCGGGGCTTGGGACGCGGGTCTGGCCTATTCCCTGTGTTGCGGGAACGTCCAGCGGTGGCCCTTGCGGACGTCGGCCCTGCCATCTTCCACACGCTAGCCCGCCTACCCCTTTCCCTACCTCACGACACCGGCCTCTATCGGCGCATGAGTCACCAGGTGCGCCAGCCACCGCCACGTACCCGCCCATGGTTGCGCGCAACCTGGTGACGGGGTCCCCGACACGCCGATGCCGCCCCTCACGGCGGGGTCCGCTAACCCGCTTGGCTCAGCCGGTCGACGTCCCGGTGCGGGCCAGTCCGGCGACGAGGACCTCGAGCCCGAACTCGAAGCGTTCCTCGCCATTGCTGTCTGTGAGAGGCCCGGCCAGCGCGACGGTATTCGGGAAGGTGTCCGGCGGCAGCGCGGCGAAGTAATCGCGGACCTGGCGGACCCGCTGCTCAACGGCAGTGGGATCGAGTGCAGCCGCAGCCGCCCAGGTACTGGCCTCCAGGGCCAGCGCGGAGGTGTAGGTCGCGATGAGGTCTCCAGCCAAGGCCGTCACCCGGTCGGACAATCCACCCGACCGCAGGATGGCCAGCATGCCCTCGGTGATGCGTAGCGCGTTGGGTCCGGTCGGAACCAGGGTGGCAATAGCCAGCTGGGCGCTGCCCGGGTGGGCGGTCATCACCCCGATCATCGAGCGGATGAGCTCTTTGAGCTGGTCGCGCCAACGTTGCGGATCAGGCTCCGGCACCGTGACCTCGCCAATGAGCCGGTCCAGCATGAGCTGGTAGAGCTCCTCCTTGTTGCGCAGGTGGGCGTAAAGCGAGGCCGGCCCGGTCTTGAGCGCTTGCGCGACCCGCCGCATGCTCACCGAATCGAGCCCCTCCCTGGCGAGCAGGGCTAGCGCCTCGTCAACGATGCGCCGCTGGCTGAGCGGTTGGCGATCGGGAGCCGACCGCGACGGGCGCTGCCAGGGCGGGGTCGGAACGGCCATCTGCTGCCTCCGTCGAACACCACACTTGACACGAACGGTGTTCCTTGTTCGAATACTGTTCGTCCAAACGAACACTGTTCCATCAGGGAGTGATCATGTCAATTGAACGTGTTCCCGTGCTGGTCGTGGGCGGCGGCTTGGCCGGCATGTCGGCTGCCCTGTTCCTTGCCCACCACGGCGTCCCCTCCGTTCTCGCGGAGCAACATCGCACCACATCGATCCACCCGAAGGCACGGGGCCAGACGCCGCAGACCATGGAGGCCCTGCGGATCGCCGGGATCGCCCAGGCGGCCATCGCGGCCGGCCCGGACGGGGACTCGCGGCTGCACATCACCATCGCCGAGCGCGTCGTCGGGCGGACGTTGCACACAATCGTCGAGAACGTCCTGGACCTGTCCCACCTCTCCCCCGGCGGCTCCGCGATGGCCAGCCAGGAGCGGATGGAACCGATTCTCGCCGACCGGGCGACTGAGCTCGGCGCGCAGATCCGGTTCTCCACCCGGCTAGAGACCCTCACGCAGGATACCGAGGGGGTCACCGCGACGCTGCGCGACGCCACCACCGGCCAGGTCCACACCGCCCGCGCCGACTACCTGATCGCAGCCGACGGGCACCGCAGCCCCATCCGCACCGCTCTGGGCATTGGCACGCACGGCAGGGGATCACTGAATCACTACATGATGTGGCTATTCGAGGCCAACCTCGGACATCTCATCGACGACAACACGGTGACCCTCTTCTACCTGCAGAACCCGGCGCTGCACGGTGGCAACGGAGCGCTAGTCACCACCGATCATCCCGGCCGCTACGTGCTCGCCGTCGAATACCACCCGGATCGTGGCGAAAAACCGGCCGACTTCACTCCCGAGCGTGCGCTCGAGCAGATCCGCGCCGCAATCGGTATCCCGGGCCTGCCGGTGCGGATCCTGCACTCGGACGAGACCGAGTTCGCCGCGAGCGTCGCGGACCGGTTCAGCCATGGCCGCGTGCACCTCATCGGTGACGCCGCCCATATCATGCCTCCCACCGGCGGTCAGGGCGGCAACACAGCGATCATGGACGGCTTCTACCTCGCCTGGAAGCTCGCCATGGTGCTCAAGGGTGCGGCCGGCCCCCGGCTGCTCGACAGCCACGACGCCGAACGCCGCCCCGTCGCCGAGATACTCGTCGAGCAGCAGTACGCCAACCTTGTGCGCCGGATGGCGGCCCACCTTGCCGACGGCAGCGAGGCGGCCCCCGTCGACCCGGCTGCCCTGTTTCTCGGCTACCGCTATCCCACCGGCGCCGTCGTCAGCGAGCCCGACGACAACGGGTCGCTTCTTGAGGATCCGAGTGCTCCGACCGGCCGTCCCGGATCCCGCGCGCCACACGTTCCCTTGGTCCGCGATGGCCTGCCGCTCTCCACCATTGATCTGTTCGGGAGCTCGTTCGTGCTTCTCACCGGCAGCAGTGGCCAGCCATGGCGCCACGCGGCCGAGGAGGTCGCTCACCGCCTCGGCATCCAGCTGGCGGTGCATCAGATCGGCGCGAACGGCCTGGCTGACACCACCGGCACCTGGGCCAGCCGATATGGCGTCACCGACTCCAGCGCGGTTCTCGTCCGCCCTGACCGGTTCATTGCCTGGAGATCAACCGAACCCAACAACCACCTCAAGGCGCTGGAGACCGCTCTCCGGCACGTCCTGGACCGCTGAATCCACCACCCGGTGTGTCGCTCGCCCATGCCCGGTGTATCGGGCTTTGTGGTCCTTGACAGGCCACCAAGCGCTCAGCCGACGGGCAGCACCGTGGGCACGATCATTGGCCGGCGCCGGTAGGTGTCGGCAACCCACCGGCCCACCACGCGCCGCACCGCCTGAGCGATCCGGTGCGGGTCAGTGATCCCCTCCACTTCGGTGCGAGCCAGTTCCATCTCCACCAGCGGCACCACGCCATCCAATGCCTTGGGATCGTCGGAGAACCCCCGGCCCGAGATCGTCGGTGGGGCCACCGCCCGGCCGGTCGCCGACGCGATCACCACCGTGATCGCGATGAACCCACCCTCACCGAGGACGAGCCGGTCGGACAGCGTGGACTCCCCCACATCCCCCACCGAGAGCCCATCGACGTAGACCTGCCCCACCTCGACCCGGCCGGTGATCTCCGCCCGGCCATCCACCAGATCGACGACCACCCCGTCCTCGGCGATCACCACCCGCTCCGGCGCAACCCCGGTGCGGACCGCCAGGGCAGCGTTGGCCCGCAGGTGCCGCCATTCGCCATGCACGGGCATCACGTTGGAGGGACGGATCGCGTTGTAGAGGAACAACAACTCCCCGGCTGGCGCATGCCCGGACACATGCACCTTGGCGGTGCCCTGGTGCACCACCGCGGCACCCAGCCGAGTAAGTGCGTTGACCACCCGGAACACCGCGGTCTCGTTGCCCGGGATGAGCGAGGAGGCCAGCACAACGGTGTCCCCGGAGCGGATCCGGATCTGCCGGTGCTCGCCGCGAGCCATCCGGGACAGCGCCGACAGTGGTTCGCCCTGCGAGCCGGTGGAGACGAACAACACCCGGTGCTCGGGCATCGCCAAGGCCTCCTCGAGGTCCACCAGCAGGCCCGGCGGGACCCGCAGCAGTCCAAGATCGACCGCGACGCCCATGTTGCGCACCATCGACCTCCCCACCAAGGCCACGTTGCGTCCGTTCGCCGCAGCAACATCGAGCACCTGCTGGACCCGGTGCACGTGGCTGGCGAAGCAGGCCACGATCACCCGCTGGGTGGCCTTGCCGATCACCGAGTCCAGCACCGGCCCGATGTCCCGCTCCGGGGTGACGAAGCCGGGCACCTCGGCATTGGTGGAGTCGATCAGCAGCAGGTCCACGCCTTCGTCGCCGAGCCGGGAGAACCCCGCGAGGTCGGTGAGCCGCCCGTCCAGCGGTAGCTGGTCCAGCTTGACATCACCGGTGTGCAGCACCAGCCCGGCCGGGGTGCGGATGGCCACGGCCAGCGCGTCGGGGATGGAGTGATTCACCGCGAAGAACTCGCAGTCGAAGGGCCCGCAGCGATGCCGGGAACCCGCCGTTACCTGTATCAGCTGCGGTTTCTGGTGGTGCTCGCGGCACTTCTCGGCGACCAGCGCGAGGGTGAACTGCGAGCCGACCACCGGTAGATCGGGACGCAACCTCAGCAGGAACGGCACGGCGCCGATGTGGTCCTCATGCCCATGAGTGAGGACCAGGGCCTCGATCTCGTCCAGCCGGTGCTCGATCGCCCGGAAATCGGGCAGGATCAGATCGACCCCGGGCGCGTCGTCCTCAGGAAACAGCACCCCGCAGTCCACGACAAGGAGCCGATCGGCGTGCTCGAAGACGGTCATGTTGCGGCCGATCTCCCCGATGCCACCGAGCGCGACCGTGCGTAGTCCACCCTCGGGTAGTGGCGGGGGCGCTGTGGTGGGCACCCCAGGCACGGGCAGGGGGGTACCGGTGGGGACCGCGCTCACGCGAGGACCCCGGCCTCGGCCAACGCCGCGGCGATCGCGGCGACCTGGTCGGGGTCGGCGGCGACCTGCGGCAGCCGGGGTTCACCGGCATCGAGCCCGATCAGCCGCAGCGCGGCCTTGCCGAAGGCCACCCCGCCAGCCATGCAGAACGTGCGGATCAAGCTGAGGGTGGAAACATGGATCTCGCGGGCGGCGCCCACCTCGCCCGCATCGAATGAGGTGATCATGGTCCGCAGTCGATCGGCCACGACATGGCCGATGACGCTGACGAATCCGGCGGCGCCCACGGCCAGCCAGGGAAGGTTGAGCACATCGTCCCCGCAGTAATAGGCCAGGTCGGTGGCGGCAATGATCTCCGCGCCCGCGCCAAGGTCTCCCTTCGCGTCCTTGACCGCGACGATACGTGGATGTTCGGCCAAGCGGTACAGGGTCTCCGTCGCGATCGGCACAACAGAGCGCGGCGGGATGTCATAGAGCATAACCGGCAGGTCAGTAGCGTCCGCGACGGCGGTGAAGTGCGCGATCAAGCCGGTCTGCGGCGGCCGGGAGTAGTACGGGGTTACCACCAGGAGACCGTGGGCGCCGGCCTGCGCCGCCTGCCGAGCCAGCGTGACGCTGTGCGCGGTGTCGTAAGTTCCGGCGCCGGCCACCACGGCAGCCCGGTCTCCGACCGCCTGAACCACCGCCCGCACCAGGCTCGCTTTCTCGGCGTCCGTGGTGGTCGGCGCCTCGCCGGTGGTGCCGTTGAGGACCAGCCCGTCGCAACCTCGTTCTATCAGCTGGTGGGCGATCTTCTGGGCAAGGTCCAGATCCAGGTCACCACCGGAGGTGAACGGGGTGACCATGGCGGTGAGCAGCCGACCGAAGGGCTGGCCTGACGCAGACGTCGGCGCGGTAGTCATGTCGCAGGACGCTACCGGTCAGTGCCGGAACCTTCGTCGGCCGAGGTGCATCGGCCCGCTATAGTCCTCGCCGACTGCCCTGCAGACCAGCTACGTCCACCTGATCGCCATCGATGTCAACCTCGGCCTGCGCTCGTCCATAAGCGTGCAACGTCAGCTCATCGGTCGAACCCACCAGAGTGACCGAGCGATCCCCACCCCTGACGGTGCGCTCCAGCCCGTCCGGCGTGCGCAGCACGACGCCAACCGGCGAGTTCCGGTACAACACACGAGCTGCCAGGCTGAGCAGGGCCCACAAAGCTGCGGCGCGTCGCGAGTCGGCAGGACGCGGTTTCCATCCCGTTTGGGCCCGCCGGACGTCCTCGTGGTGAACGAAGAACTCCATGGCATTGATCTTGTCGCCCAACCCAGGCAGGCCAAACGGCGACCACAGGGGCGGTCCGTCACGGACCAGATCAACCAGGTCGACCCACGGCCGTTGGGCCACGCTGCGCTGCACTCGGTTGGTGTAGCCGGCCAACAACGGCAGCAGGATCCCGGGCGCTGCATCCGGCCGGCGCTCACGGACCACGAGATGTGCAGCCAGATCTCGGGTCGCCCACCCCTCGCACAGCGTTGGGGCGTCCGGGCCCAGCTGATCCATCAGGTCACACAATTCGCGCCGTTCGCTGGCCGCGAGAGACGTCTCCCCCATCGTGTTCACCCTTCCCGATCAGGCCCTGCCGATGCTAGCTCGATCTCCAGCAGCACCCGAGCCTCACGCTGCATTGCCGCCCGGTAGTCGTCCCAGTCTGGATGTTCACCGGAGATCCTGCGGTAGTAGTCCACCAGTCCGTCCATCGCCTCCGGCAGGTCCACAATCCGCACGGAACCACTGACCTGGATCCATCGGCCGTAGAACCCGTCGGACAGCACGCACAGCCACGCTCGCGGATCCCGACGCAGATTGCGCACCTTGAACGCCGCCTGCCGCGTGCTCACCACTACCCGTCCCTGGCCATCGACCGTGGCCCCGACTGGAGACATCTGCGGGGTTCCGTCCCGGCGCAGAGTGGCCAGCACCGCATGGTGCTGCGTGGCGATCACCGCCCGTGCCTCGTCCAGATCCATAGCTATTACGCTACTCACCCCTCCGACACGAACGTGCTGGTGGCGATCTCGCTACCATCGGGCAAGGCACAGATCTCGAAATCGTTGAATACGTTGGGCGCGGCCTTGTGCAGCTGGCGCAGGCACTCGACAGCGAGCGCGCGGATCTCCACGTCGGCGTGTTCGGTGGCACGCATTGCGATGAAGTGGCGCCAGGCCCGGTAATTTCCGGTCACCACAATGCGTGTCTCGGTGGCGTTGGGTAGCACTGATCGAGCCGCCTGGCGGGCTTGCTTGCGGCGCAGCGTGGCGTTGGGCTCATCGGCGAAGTGCTTCTCCAACCCGGCGAGCAGGTCGTTGTAAGCCAGCTGGCTGGCGCGTGCTGCGGTCTGGAAGCGCTGGTGGAGCTCGGGGTCGCCCGCGATGACCTCCGGCTCGACCATGGCGGCGGTTCGCTCGGGCACATAGCGCTGAGACAGCTGCGAATAGGAGAAGTGCCGGTGCCGGATCAGCTCGTGGGTCAACGACCGCGACACACCGGTGAGGTAGAAGCTGACCGTGCCATGCTCGAGCACCGACAGGTGACCGACCTCGAGGATGTGTCTCAGATAGCCCGCGTTCGTGGCGGTCGTCGGGTTCGGCTTACGCCAGGACTGGTAGCACGCCCGGCCAGCGAACTCTGCGAGTGCCTGGCCGCCGTCGGCGTCCGTGGACCACGGCACGTCCGCGGGCGGGAAGAACTCGGTCTTGGCGACGAGCTGGACCCGCAACGGCACGGTGTTGCCGAACGGCACGGTGTTGACGTCTGTGCCATTCACGTCGGTGGCGCTCCGTTCGGCGTGAACTCCATCAGGTTGGCTCATGGGTCAGCACTCCTCTCTCAACACGGACTCGCCCGGCACGCGCCGCAGCCTACTGCGACGCCAGTGGCGTCTTGACTGACGTCATTGTGGACGTCATAGTTGATGTCATGGATCTCACGCCGTATGTCAGCCAGCTGCGGGAAGACCTCACCGCCGCCGCGTCCGCGGGCGACGAGCAGACCCGGCACACCGCCGCGGTGCTGGGTGTTGCCGTGGAACCCGCCGCTCGCCTCGCCATCATGAATGCGTTGTCCGACCTCGCCGCGGAGGTCACCGCAGCGTTGGAGGACCGAGTCGTGGAGGTGCGCCTCGACGGCCGCGATGTGCGGGTCGCGGTGAGCTCGCCACCCGAGTCCGGCCCCGATGCCACCGGATCCAGCGCTTCCGGACCCGGTGCCACCTGGCCCGGTGCGGATGGCCCGCCACCGCCCTTCGAACCCGGTGCAGCCTCCTTCGGTGAGGCCGGTGGTGATATCAGACGGATGACCTTGAGGCTGATCGACCAGGTCAAGGCCCAGGCCGAGCGGGCCGCGGCCGAGCAAGGCGTGTCGCTGAACGCCTGGGTATCGCAGGCCGTGGCCGGCGCGCTGCGCGGTGAGCCGTGGAAGGACCCCCGGTGGGGCCCCGGGGATCGCCGCGGCCGCAACCGGGTCCAAGGCTGGGTACAGGGCTGAGAGACCTCGCAGAGCGCAACGATCTCGTTGAGGAGACAACGTGGAACACGACGACGCCGACGTATCGGTGGTTCGGCAGCAGGGCTTTGAGTGCCAGGGACCGATCGACGTCTCGGTCGAGCTCGATGCTGGACGGCTGGACATCACACTGGCGGAAGACGCTGCTGCCGGCAACGAGGTGACCGTGCAGATCCGCCCCGGCTCGACCGGCCAGCACACCTGGAATGTCGGGATCAACGGCCTGCTGAGCTGGCTGGGCGAGCAGACCGGTGCCGTGCCGATGAGCGAGCTGGCCGCTGAGGCGGTGCGCCGCACGACGATCGACTTCACCGGGGGGCGGCTCACCGTATGCAGCCCGCGGGAGTTCCCGCTACGTACCGTGCCCCTGATGATCCAGGTGAGCGCGCCATCGGGCTCATCGGTCACCGCTCGGAGCGGGTCGGCGGACGTGGCCGTCGCCGGCGAGGCCGCCGGGCTGGAGACCACCACTGGATCCGGCCAGGTCCGGGCGCAGCGGTGCGCCGGCGCCGCCGAGGTCCGCACCGGTTCCGGCGACGTGCGGCTGGGCACGGTGCTCGGCCGGCTTCGGGTGCGCACCGGCTCGGGGCAGGTCGAGGTCACCAGCGTCGAGGGCGCTGAGGGTGCCGGTTCGGTGCAGACCGGTTCCGGCGACGTCCGGCTTGGTGCCGTCAAGCATGATGTGAACGCTCGCACCGGCAGCGGTGATCTCACTGTGGTAGACGCCTGGGCCGGTGGTCTCGATCTCACGACCGGCTCGGGGCAGTTGCGAGTGGGGATCCACCCCGGCGTCATGGCCGAGCTGGACGTCAGCTCCGGCTCGGGGCGGGCGCGCAGCGACTTACCGGTCGGCGGGCCACCTGCCGAAGGCAGCACCGCGCTGCGAGTCCGAGCCCGCACCGGATCGGGCGACGCGTTGGTCACCGCGGCACCATCCTGACCAGCGTCGAGCCGGCGCTGCGGCCGGTCACCGCGCCCAGCGCTGCCACCAGGTCACCGCGCTCGCCCGGTGCGATCCCGTCGAGCTCCAGCCAATCGGCCATCTCTCGCAGCGCTCGAGCGAGCTCAGCGACCACCCGCGAAGCGTCAGCAATTCCGGGCTCGGCGAAGGCGCCCGGCACCCGCAGCACGCCAGCGGCCCGGTCGGCCTTGAGGTCGACCCGAGCGACCAGCTGCCCGTCCAGCAGGAACGGGAACACGTAGTAACCATGGCTGCGCCGTTGCTCTGGGACATAAATCTCGATCCGGTAGCGGAAGCCGAACAGGCGCTCAGTGCGCGCCCGTTCCCAAATCAACGGATCGAACGGGCACAACAGGGCAGCGCCGGTGATCCGCCGCGGCGCGCGGGCGTCACGGTGCCGGTAGGCCTGGGCCCGCCAGCCCTCGACCGTCACCGGTTCCAGCAGTCCAGCCTCCACCAGCTCCGCAACCGCCTGCCTGCTGCGCTCCGGCCGTAACCGGTAGTAGTCACGAAGGTCGGACTCGGTGGCAACGCCCAGCGCGGCACCGGCCCGGGTGATCAGCTCGCGGGCACCCTCCGCGGCGCCGACCCGAGTGCTCAGCACGTCAGCCGGCAGCACCCGTTCCGGCAGGTCATAGAGCCGCTCGAAGCCGCGTCGGGTGCCGGTGGTGAGCTCGCCCATGCCGAAGAGCCACTCGCAGATCCGTTTGGTGTCGGTCCGGTTCCACCACGATCCCGGCCGTACGCGGGCCCCTCCACCTAACTCCCGTTCCAGGGTGCCCGCGCCGATGGGACCATGCGCCCGCACTGCGTCCAACACGGCCGAGACCAGCTCCGGCGTACGGGCCGCCAGCTCTCCGTACCCCTGCCACCATCCCGGCTTCTTGGCTCCCGAGCGCAACAGCGGCCAGTCCGGCACCGGCACCAGACTCGCCTCGTGCGCCCAGTACTCCACCAACAGTCGTGGGCGGCACACCGGATGCGCCCAGGCGGCATCATCGAGCAGCTCCTTCGGATAGGGACCCAACCGGCTGAATATCGGCAGGTAGTGCGCCCGGGCCAACACCGTGACCGAGTCCAGCTGCAGTAGCCGGATCCGATTCAACACTCTCAACAGGTGCCGCCGGGTCACCGGTCCAGCCGGGCGCGGATCGACAAACCCCTGCGCTGCCAGCGCAGTCCGCCGCGCAAGGTCCAGTCCCATACTCTGCACAGCGCCCGATGTTGCCACCGACCACCGACATTTCCCCTGCCGCTGCCCGACATGGAGACATATCGGGATCACAACGACGCCTACAGCCCCGATATGTCTCCATGTC
>CAXUFG010000071.1:10807-22473 GCA_964250265.1 uncultured Pseudonocardiaceae bacterium
CCCCCCGCCCCCCCCCCCCCGATTTGGCCGCCGGGGGGGGGGGCGGGCATAGCGTGCAGGGCATGGCTGTGGCTGGGGTGCGCGTGGCGACTCGGGAGGATGCGCCGGCGCTGGCGGCGCTGCACCGGGTGATCTGGCGGGCTGCCTACTCTGAACTGTTGCCGGCCGGTGCCCTCGATGCGCTGGAGGCGCCGCAGGTACAGCTGGCTTGGGCCGACACTATCGAGGGCGGTGCCACGGTGCTGATCGCCACCGAAGGTGCTGATCCAGTCGGATTCGTGGTGGCCGGCCCGGCACCGGAGGAAGATGTCGCGGCTGCCGATGGCACGTTGCCCGCTGATGCTGCGCGCACGGTGCTGGTGAGCACCCTGCTGGTCGAGCCGAGGTGGGGGCGCCGGGGCCACGGCGGGCGGCTGCTCGGCGCGGCGGCAGCCGCGCTGCGCGATGCCGGCGCCACCCGTGGCATCGTCTGGGTACCGGCAGAGGACCCGGCCTCGCTGACCTTCTACCGGCGCGCAGGTTGGAACCCCGATGGCACCGTACGCACCCTCGACGCCAACGGACGTCCCCTACGCGAACTACGCCTAACCGGCCCTCTCACCCTGATCCTGACCGGCGGGTAGAGGGCCATTCGGAGCCGAATGGCGCAAACGGAAGTTGAGCTACAGATCGAGCAAGGGTTCCAGCCCTACGGTGAGGCCAGGATGGTCGAGTACTGAGCGGACGCCGAGCAGTACCCCGGGCATGAAAGATGAGCGGTCGAACGTGTCATGTCGGATGGTCAGCGTCTCGCCCTCGGTACCCAGCAACACCTCTTGGTGCGCGACGAGTCCGGTGAGCCGCACCGAGTGCACTCGCACCCCGTCGACGTCAGCTCCCCGGGCACCGGGCAGGGAGCGACTGGTGGCATCGGGAGGCGGTCCCATCCCGGCCGTCGCCCGGGCAGCCGCGATGAGCTCAGCCGTACGGGCTGCGGTACCGGAGGGCGCGTCGGCCTTGCGGGGGTGGTGCAATTCTATGATCTCCACCGACTCGTAGAATCGAGCGGCCATCGCCGCGAAACGCATCGAAAGAATCGCGCCGATGGCGAAGTTGGGTGCGATAAGCACTCCGAGATCAGGCTTGGGTGCGAGCCATTCGCGGACCTGGACCAGCCGGGCCTCGGTGAAGCCGGTGGTACCCACCACGGCGTGGATGCCCTGGTCGACGCAAAAGCGCACATTGTCCATCACCACGTCGGGATGGGTGAAGTCGACGACCACTTCGGCTCCCGCGTCGGCCACATTGAACATCCAGTCGCCGGCGTCGACCATGGCGACGAGTTCCATGTCTGCAGCGGCGTCCACGGCCTTGCACACCTCGGTGCCCACCCGACCGCGGGCCCCGAGCACCCCGACCCGGATCGGGTTCTCCTGCGAGCGATCCACAGCGGTGGGCGTCTGCTCAGCGGGTGTCATGAGATCAACTCCGCTATCTGCTGGGGCAGGTGATCCGCATCAGGGTATGGGCCGACCACGGCGGCGGTCAGCGGTCGTCGCAGCAGCTCGCACGCGAGCTCAGCGACCTCCTCCGCGGTCACCGCGTCGATCCGTCCTAGCTCGTGTTCGACGGTGTGGTGCTCACCATGATCGAGCTCCGCGGTGCCGATCCGGGTCATCCAGGACGGGGCATCCTCCAGGCCCAATACCAGCCCGCCACGCAGTTGCCCCTTGGCACGAGCCACCTCACCGCCGGACAGACCGTCCCGGGCCAGGTCGACCAGCACATTCCCGATCACCACCGCCACCTCGCCCAGCCGTCCAGGCGAGCAACCGGCGTAGATCGACAGGCTGCCGGTATCGGCGTACGAGTCCACCGCGGAGTACACCGAGTAGGCCAGCCCACGCTGCTCGCGAACCTGCTGGAACAGCCGCGAGCTCATCCCGCCGCCCAATGCGGCGTTGAGCACCGCCAGCGCGTAGCGCCGGTCGTCGTAGCGGTCCACAGCGTGCACCCCGAGCATGAGGTGGACCTGTTCGGACGAGTCTGGGCACAGCGCCAGCACGCACCCCTCGGTGACCTCAGCCCGGCCATGGCGTAAGGGCACGGGCTGCCCGCGGCCGGTCAGGTGATGTCCGAAACTGCGTGTCACAGCAGCCATTACCGCACTGTGCGACACGTTGCCGGCCACCGTCAGCACCATCCGATGCGGCGTATAACGCGTCCGGTAGAAGCGGTGCAACGCCTCGCGGCTCATCCCGGTGACGGATTCCTCGGTTCCCAGGACCGGACGCCCCAGCGGATGCGACCCGAACAGCGCGGCACAGAACTCATCGTGCAGCGCGTCCTCCGGGTCGTCATCGCGCATCGCGATCTCCTCGAGCACCACGCCACGCTCCAGCTCAACGTCTTCAGGATCGAGCAGCGCGTCACCCAGCACATCGCAGACCAGGTCGACGGCAAGGTCAAGGTCGCAATCGAGCACGTGCGCGTGATAGCAGGTGTGTTCCTTGGTGGTGAACGCGTTGAGCTCTCCCCCGACCGCGTCGATCTCCTCGGCGATCGCCGCCGCGGAGCGCCGTGCGGTGCCCTTGAACAGCAGGTGCTCCAGGTAGTGCGCCGCGCCGGCCATCGCAGCCGGTTCATCACGCGAGCCCACGGCGACCCACATCCCAACAGCAGCCGAGCGCGAACCGCGCAGCTGCTCAGTGACCACGCGTAGCCCCGAGGGCAAGACGCTGCGGTGGAGCGTTCCGCCCTCGGGGTGCTGCGGTGGGGTCACGTGCCGGCCGGAACCTCAGCGGTGTCCGTAGCGGCCCCACTATCTGAGGCGGAATTGTCGTCTTCGCGGACCGGCACCAGGCTGATCTTGCCGCGATTGTCGACGTCGGCCACTTCGACGCGGAGTTTGTCCCCGACCTTCACCACATCTTCGACCTTGCCGATGCGCTTGCCGTTACCCAGCTTGGAGATATGGACCAGACCATCCTTGCCGGGTACCAGCGAGACGAAGGCGCCGAATGCGGCGGTCTTCACCACGGTGCCGAGGAACCGCTCCCCCACCTTGGGCAGCTGCGGGTTGGCGATCGCGTTGATCCGGTCGATGGCGGCGTCCGCGGACGGGCCGTCGCTGGCGCCGACGTAGATCGTGCCGTCGTCCTCGATGGAGATGTCCGCACCGGTCTCCTCGGTGATCGAGTTGATCATCTTGCCCTTCGGGCCGATCACCTCGCCGATCTTGTCCACCGGGATCTTGATGGCGGTCACCCGCGGAGCATGCTGGCTCATCTCATCCGGTCCGTTGATGGCCTGCGCCATCACCTCAAGGATGGTCAGCCGGGCGTCGCGGGCCTGGGACAGCGCGCCGGCCAGCACGTCGGATGGGATCCCGGTGAGCTTGGTGTCCAGCTGTAGGGCGGTCACGAACGTACTGGTGCCGGCGACCTTGAAGTCCATGTCGCCGAAGGCGTCCTCGGCTCCGAGGATGTCGGTGAGTGCGACGAAGGTTTCCTTGCCATCGACCTCGCCGGACACCAGACCCATCGCGATACCCGCGACTGGTGCCCTGAGCGGCACACCGGCGTTGAACAGCGACATCGTGGACGCGCACACCGAACCCATCGAGGTGGAGCCGTTGGAGCCCAGCGCCTCGGAGACCTGGCGGATGGCGTAGGGGAATTCTTCCCGGCTGGGCAACACCGGGACCAGTGCCCGTTCGGCCAGCGCGCCGTGACCGATCTCGCGCCGCTTGGGTGAACCCACCCGGCCGGTCTCACCGGTGGAATAGGGCGGGAAGTTGTAGTGGTGCAGGTAACGCTTGGTGGTCTCCGGGCCCAGCGAGTCGATCTGCTGCTCCATCCGCAGCATGTTCAACGTGGTGACGCCGAGGATCTGGGTCTCGCCCCGCTCGAACAGGGCCGACCCGTGCGCCCTGGGGATCGTCTCGACTTCAGCGGACAGCGGCCGGATATCGGTGATACCGCGCCCGTCGATGCGCACCTGCTCGCGCAGGATCCGCTGGCGGACCGCCGACTTGGTCACGGCCCGGAAGGCGGCGCCGATCTCCTTCTCCCGACCTTCGAAGCGTTCACCCAGCTGCTCCAGAGCGCCGGCCTTGAGCTCGTCGAGCCGATTTTCCCGGTCCTGCTTGGCCGCCACGGCCAGCACCTGCGCCAGCTCCTCGGCGACCGTCTCGCGGACGGCATCGAGGACGTCGGGCTGGTAGGCGGGAAAGGTGGGGAAGTCCAGCTCCGCGCTGCCCGCCGCGTCGGCGAGATCCCGCTGGGCATCGCACAAGGCGCGGATGAACGGCTTGGCGGCCTCGAGCCCAGCCGCCACCACCTCCTCGGTCGGGGCCTGCGCACCGTCGGCAACCAGCGCGATGGCGGCCTCGGTGGCCTCGGCCTCGACCATCATGATCGCTACGTCGCTGGTGGCGCCATCACCAACCACCCGACCGGCGACGACCATGTCGAACACCGCTCGGCTGAGTTGCTCGTAGGTGGGGAAGGCGATCCACTGATTGGCGCCCTCGTGATTCACCAAGGCCATCCGGGTAGCGCCGACCGGACCGTCGAACGGCAGGCCGGAGAGCTGCGTGGACGCGGACGCGGCGTTGATCGCCAGCACATCGTAGGGGTCGGCCGGGTTGAGGCTGAGCACCGTGACGACGACCTGGACCTCGTTGCGCAAGCCGTCCACGAAACAGGGACGCAGTGGTCGGTCGATCAGCCGGCAGGTGAGAATCGCGTCAGTGGACGGGCGGCCTTCGCGGCGGAAGAACGAGCCCGGGATACGTCCTGCCGCATACATCCGTTCCTCGACGTCGACGGTGAGCGGGAAGAAGTCGAACTGGTCCTTGGGCTGCTTGGACGCCGTGGTGGCGGAGAGCAGCATCGTCTCGTCGTCGAGGTAGGCGACGACGGCTCCGGCGGCCTGCCGGGCCAGCCGGCCGGTCTCGAAGCGCACGGTCCGGGTACCGAAGGTGCCGTTGTCCAGCACGGCGGCTGTCTCGTGGACCGGGTTGGCGGCGGTGCTCGTGGAATTAGGCAATGTTGAGTTGGTCATCGTTCTCCTCCTCGCAGCACGGGCCAGAGCTCGCACCATCGGCGTGGGAGGCAGGACGACAGGCCGGTCTTCGATCGAAGCGCCCGGAGCAGGATGCCCGCTCTCGGGAGCCACTACCGAGGACCGGCGAACGACGGTCCTGACGCCGGTGACGAGGCGGCTCGTGCAGCGATCTGTGGTTGTGCATCTAGCGGGCCATGATTACAAGCCCAGGGTCAGCGGCGCAGGCCGAGGCGCTCGATCAGGGACCGGTAACGCGCGATGTCGACCTTTGCGAGGTAATTCAGCAAATTGCGTCGGCGGCCGACCATGAGCAGAAGGCCACGCCGGGAATGATGGTCATGCTTGTGTTGCTTGAGGTGCTCGGTGAGATCCATAATCCGCTTGGTCAACAGGGCCACCTGCGCCTCGGGGGATCCGGTGTCCCCCCCACGCAGACCATATTCGGCCAGGATTTCGCTCTTCTGTGCAGTGGACAGCGCCACGGGTCGATCTTCTCCTGTCATCTCGTACCGTGCGGCCGCAAGGCAGGCGGCATGTATCGACATGGTATGTCTCGATACTGTCCGACCGCCACGGACCGCAGCCGGATCCTCATCAAGATACCAGCCGACTAGCCGGCATCCGGGGGCGCCCTCGATCACCCAGCACTACGATCCCGGTCTATCCCCATCCCCCATCGAGTTCCGGTCCGATTTTCTGATCAGAGCCAGCCGCGCGCCGCAACAATCCGGCGATCAGCGGGAATTCCTCTCGAAGCAGGCGGGCCGCCGCGGCCAGCTCGGCCTGTGGCGCCAACGCACGCAGCGCCCGGACAAGCACGTCCGCACCGTGCTCCCCGACCGGCAGTATCTCCTCACCGCCGGCCGGCCCACCGCCGGCCGACAAGTTGCCGGTGGGCCGGCTGACGGTGGGCCGTGAGTCGCGGACCTGCTCGAGCGCGGCTCGGATCGCGGCTGGGTCACCGGAGGCGACCTCAGGGGTGAGTACTCGCCGTTCCAACATGACCATCCGAGCCAGCACCGCGGGATTGCCGATCTTCGCTCGGCGCCCGCTCATCAGCTGGCTGAGCATCGGCGCGCTCAGCCCGAGCACCTCAGCCAACTGCGCCTGGGAGCAAGCGAAGGCAACCACGAGGCGGCGGACCCGATCGCCGAGCGACTCGCCGTACCATTCCCGCTGCAGGGCAACGTTGCGCGCGACGGCGAGCTGCTCGTCCACCGGACTCCCCTTCCGTGCCCGTACTGGCATCCTGCCAGCAGGAGCAGGTCTTGGGGGCTGCGATCGACCATCACCTTTGCTGGTCGAAGACCGTGCGAGTTCGCGCTACATCGTCGTCGATCTGGGCCACCAGCTGCTCGGAGGTGTCGAAACGGGACATGCCGCGCAGTCGCTCGACGAAATCCAGCGCCACCCGCTCGCCGTAAAAGTCCTCGTCCAGATCCAGGACGAATGCCTCCACCCGGCGTTCCCGACCGGAGAACGTCGGGTTCGTGCCGATCGAGACTGCCGCCGCCAGCTCCCGGCCACGGTGCACGAACCGGCACGCGTACACCCCGTCTGCAGGGATCGCTGCGTGCCGCGGAGTCGACAGGTTCGCGGTCGGGTAGCCCAGGCTACGACCCCGCTGGTCTCCGCGGATCACGATCCCTTCCAGCCGGTGCGGACGGCCTAACGCGGTACTCGCGGCAGCCACGTCGCCGGCGTCGATGCAGGAGCGGATGTAGGTGGAGGAAAATGTCAGCTCACCCTGGGACAGCAGCCTCACCCCTTCGGCAGTGAAGCCGAACCGCCGGCCCAGTTCCCGCAGCAGCTCAATGTTCCCGGCCGCCTTGTGCCCGAAGCTGAAATTGTCGCCCACCACAACGTCCGCCACGTGCAATCGCTCGACGAGTACCGCATGGACGAACTCGTCAGCCGGCATCCGGGAGAGCTCGACGGTGAACGGCAGCACGAAGAACACCTCGATGCCCCGCTGTTCCACCAGCTCCGCCCGCCGGCGCAGCGTGGTGAGCTGAGCGGGATGGCTGCCGGGCCGGACGACCTCCGAAGGATGCGGATCGAAGGTCATCAACACGCTCGGAACGCCCATCTCCCGGGCCCGCCGCACGGCGTGGTCGACCAGCTGGACATGACCACGATGGAGCCCGTCGAAGACACCGATGGTGACGACGCTGCGGCCCCACCCATTCGGGATGGCCTCAAGTCCACGCCAGCGCTGCACGGACAATGAGGCTAACCGGTCACTCACCGGCCCCGGTCACTCACCGGCCCCCCGGTCACTCACCGGCAGGGCGTAGCACCAGAATCGGACGGGCCTGGCCCTCACGCTCGGCAAGCAGCGCGATGGCCTCGCCGTTGGAGTCGATAGCAGCATGCGTTCCAGTCAATCCGAGTGCTGGCAACGACCCGCCATGAGCCAATATCCGGACCTGCTGGCTGTTCACCGCGCGGTGCGGGAATGCGTGAGTCACCACCTGGTCCAGGCTCTCCCACAGGCTCGGAGCGCCCGCGAGCTCGTCGAGAGTGCGGGCGGCGTCCAGACCATAGGGGCCCACCTGGGTGCGGCGCAGGGCGGTGAGGTGTCCGCCGACCTCCAGCGCGGCGCCGAGGTCCCTGGCCAGTGCCCGGACGTAGGTGCCACCGCTGCACTCAACCAGCACGTCGAGGTCGGTCACGGCCTCGCCGTGGCGCAGGTCGAGCAGCTCGAACCGGGACACCATCACCGGACGGGGGCTCAACAGCACCTGCCCACCGGCGCGGGCCAACGCGTAGGCCCGCTTGCCGTCAATCTTGATCGCGCTCACCGTGCTGGGCACCTGCTCGATGGCGCCGCGCAGCTCCTCGATGCCGGCGAGAATCTCCCGCTCATTCAGAGTGGACGCGTCAGCGCCGCCAGTGGCCTCGCCGTCGGCATCGTCGGTGCTGGTGGAGCTGCCGAGCCGGACGGTGGCCTGGTAGACCTTGGGCTCCAGCGGGAGGTGCCCGAGCAGCTTGGTGGCGCGCTGCACCCCGCAGACCAGGACGCCGGTAGCCATCGGGTCCAGCGTGCCGGCGTGTCCGATCCGGCGGGTACGCAGCAGCCTGCGCAACCGGGAGATCACGTCATGCGAGGTCAGTCCGGTAGGTTTGTCCACCACCACGAGGCCACCGAGGGTCAGTGTCGCCGCCGTGCTCATTTGCCCGGTGCGTCGAACATCGGCAGCCCCAGGCAGCTCCGACCGATGAAGTCATACAAGGCGTCGGTGGTGGGCGCCATCACCCGGGCTGCGAGCGCGTCGCGGAACAGCCGCTCCACGCCGAGTTCCTTGCGGAACGCGGCGCCGCCGCACAGCTGCAACGCCCCGTCGGCGACCTCGGCGGCCGCCTCCGCGGCAACGGCCTTGACTTCCAGCGTTCGAAGCGTCGCATCGTCGCGCCCTGTGCTCAAAGCCGCCAGCGTGTCACGTAGGAACGCCCGAACCCCGTCGGTGCGGATACGCAGCCGGGCGAATGCCGCTCGGGAGACCGGCTGCTCGACCAGCGTCTGATCGAGATGCTGCAGGCGGCTGCGAGCGAGGTGCGCGCCGGCTTCGGCAACCAGCGCCTCCATGATGCCGAGGGAGAGCGCCGCGCCCAGGACCAGGAAGTGCGGCAGCGCGGTGGCCAGCGCGATATCCAGCCCCGCTCCGTCGTCCCCGAGCTGGGCACTCGCAGGTACTTCCACGCCCACCCCGGAGACCGGGCTGGAGGCGTTGCCGCGCAAACCCAGCCCGTCGAACTTGCCCGCCACCCGCAACCCCTGGGCATTGCTGGGCACCAGCCAGAGCGTCATGGCGCCATCGCCTGCCAGCGGTCGGCTCGACCAGACGTAACTATCGGCCTGGCCGGCCGAGGTCACCCAGCTCTTGCGGGCATCGAGTCGCACGATGTCGCCTTCGCCGGCTGTTGCCGTGCCGAGCGGCGCCCAGAGGTGACTCCGGGAGCCGACCTCGGAGAAGGCGAGGCTGCTCAGGTGCTCACCGCGGGCGATCGCGCGGCGGACATCCTGCGGCCCGTGGGCTTCGATGACCGGGACGGCGGCGTAGTGCATCAGCACCACCATCGCCGTCGAGGCGCACCGGGTGCCCACCGACTCGATGACCTGCGCGGCCGCCGCGAGTGATCCGCCACCACCTCCGACCTGGGGTGCGCTGATCAGGCCGAGCAGCCCGGCGTCCCCGAGAGCCTGCACACCGTCCCGCGGGAAGGTCCCGTTTCGGTCGATCTCAGCTGCCTGCGGGCCCACCGTGCGCTCGATCACGGCCGACAGCACGGACTCGTAGCCCGTTGCTGTCGTCGGAAATTCCGGAGCTGAACCCATGACGTTCTCCCCTCGTGAGTGGCGTTGGGTGCTATTACACCGTTTCCCACTCACGACTCCGCTTGGCGGTACGGATCGGGCTCACCGGCGGGTGACGCGGCCGCTGCGATGCGGGCGACCTCGGCGTCGGCGTCGTGGGCCGCAGCCAGCAACTCGTCGATGCGGCGCACCCCCTCCGGGAGCTCGTCGCAACGGAAGGTCAGGGTGGGGGTGAACCGGACGCCGGTGCCGCGACCGACCAGGGACCGCAACACACCGGTGGCGCTGGCCAGCGCGGCGGCCGCCCCGGCGGTGTCCGGCGGAGCGTCGACGGTCTCACCGAGCACCGTGTAGTAGACCGTTGCGTCCCGAAGATCTCCGGTGACCTTTGCGTCGGTGATCGTCACCATCGTCAGCCGGGGATCCTTTACTTCGTGCTCCAGACCGGAGGCGACGATCTTGGCGATCCGTTTGGCGAGCCGGCGGGCCCGTGCTGGGTCGGCCATCGGAGGTTCTCCTCGAATGTCGGGTCGGTACTGGGGCAACCGCGACAGCCCCACGCTAGTCGTCGTCTGGACCGAGCGCCCGGTGGCGGGCGGCCAGCAGTTCCAGTTCGGGTCGGCCGGC
Organism: uncultured Pseudonocardiaceae bacterium; assembly: GCA_964250265.1. Lineage (GTDB taxonomy): Bacteria > Actinomycetota > Actinomycetes > Mycobacteriales > Pseudonocardiaceae. Next base: position 20,802 of record CAXUFG010000071.1, read on the forward strand.
CACGAGCCGCTCGCATGCCTCCAGCACCTCACGCACGTGAGCACCGTCGGCCGCTACGGTAGCCACCCCGATCAGCGCCCGGCGGTGCAAATCCAGATGCCCGGCCTCGGCCGCCGCGACGTCGAAGCGTCTACGGAGCTCAGCGATCACTGGCCGGATCAGGGATCGCTTCTGCTTCAGGGAATGGACGTCACCGAACAGAACATCCAGCTCCATCGCACCGACGTACACCGCACACCACCGTGGTTGGACGCTGTTGAAGACCGCCATTGCTGGGGTTGGTGACCCGCCAAGGTCACCAACCCCAGCAATGGTCAGGTGCGGGGCTTCTCGCGCATCTCGTAGGTCTCGATCTCATCGCCGACCCGCAGGTCGTGGTACGACGAGAGGGTGAGGCCGCACTCGAAGCCTTCGCGAACCGAGGACGCGTCATCCTTGAACCGGCGTAGTGACGACACCGTGAAGTCCTCACGGACGACCACGTTGTCCCGAAGCAACCGGGCCTTGGCGTTGCGCCGGATCTCCCCGGAGGTGACCATGCAGCCGGCGATCGTGCCGACCTTGGAGGAGCGGAACACCTCGCGAACCTCGGCGCGGCCCAGCGATACTTCCTCGTATTCCGGCTTGAGCATGCCCTTGAGGGCCTGCTCGATCTCGTCGATCGCCTGGTAGATCACCGAGTAGTAGCGGATCTCCACGCCCTCGCGGTTGGCCAGTGCGGTGGCCTTGCCGTCCGCCCGGACGTTGAACCCGAGCACGACGGTGTTGTCCGCGATGGCGAGGTTGATATCGCTCTCGGTGATCCCACCGACGCCGCGGGAGATGACCCGCAGCTCCACCTCGTCGCCCACGTCGATCTTCAGCAGGGCATCTTCCAGCGCCTCCACGGTGCCGGAGTTATCGCCCTTGAGGATCAGGTTGAGCTCGCTGGTCTCCTTGAGTGCGGCGTCCAGGTCTTCCAGGCTGACCCGGCGGCGCCGGGTGGCGAGCTCCGCGTTGCGCTCCCTGGTCCGCCTGCGATCGGCGATCTGCCGGGCGATGCGGTCCTCGTCGACGACGAGGAAGTTGTCGCCCGCACCCGGGACCGAGGTGAACCCGTGGACCTGCACCGGTCGCGAGGGCAGCGCCTCGATGACGTCATCGCCGTGCTCATCGACCATCCTGCGGACCCGGCCGTAGGCATCGCCGGCGACCACCGAGTCACCGACCCGCAGGGTGCCGCGCTGCACCAGCACGGTGGCCACCGGACCACGACCGCGGTCCAGGTGGGCCTCGATCGCCACCCCTTGGGCCTCCATCTCCGGGTTGGCCCGCAGGTCCAGCGAGGCGTCCGCGGTGAGCAGGATCGCCTCCAGCAGCGAGTCGATGTTGGTGCCTTCCTTGGCGGAGATGTCGACGAACATGGTGTCGCCGCCGTACTCCTCGGGCACCAGCCCGTACTCGGTGAGCTGGCCGCGGATCCGGGTCGGATCCGCGTTCTCCTTGTCGATCTTGTTCACCGCGACGACGACCGGCACTCCGGCCGCCTTCGCGTGGTTGATCGCCTCCACCGTCTGGGGCATGACGCCATCGTCGGCGGCCACCACCAGCACCGCGATGTCGGTCGAGCGCGCACCGCGGGCCCGCATGGCGGTGAACGCCTCGTGGCCCGGGGTGTCGATGAAGGTGATCA
>CAXUFG010000072.1:0-11237 GCA_964250265.1 uncultured Pseudonocardiaceae bacterium
CCCCCCCCCCCCCCCCCCCCCCCCCCCCCCCCCCCCCCCCCCCCCCCCCCGCCCCACCCCTATTCGGACCGTTAACGATCGCTGCAGCGGCTGTCGATAGAGGGAACGAAAGCGGGCCTTGATCCGCAACCTGATAGGACAGGAGTGGACCCGTGACACAGTCAATCAGCCCACAGCAGCAGGTGCCGCAGCAGCAGTACGCACCGATCCCACCCACCAACACCATGGCCGTGCTGTCCCTGGTGTTCGCGTTCTTGTTCTGGCCGCTGTCGATCGTGTTCGGCCACATCGGCCGCAAACAGATCCGCGAATCCGCCGAGCGCGGCCGTGGATTGGCCACAGCCGGTTTGGCGATCTCCTACGCCGGACTGGCTCTCTTCGCGCTGATCATGCTGATCGGCGGCCTGGCCGTCAACAGCGGGCAGACCAGCGTGCCATCTGCCTCTGGCGGCCTGACGCAGGCGCAGCGCGCCGACATGACGCGCGCCGGAGACGAGTTCGCAGCGACGTACATCAATGACCGGCCACAGACTGTGCCCGGCTCGGTCAAGGCCGATCCCGTGGCGACTCCTGCTCCCGAGGTCCCTAAAGGTCCGGCGACCAGCTTCGGAGACGGAACCCACGTCGTCGGCACTGACATCGTCGCAGGCACCTACAAAGCCACTCCGTCGAGCACGTGCTACTGGGCTCGACTGAGCAGCACCGAGGACGAGGGGGACGTGATCGCCAACCACTTCGCGGAGGGTCCGACCACCGTCACCATCAAGAAGGGCGACGCCGCGTTCGTCAGCCAGCGCTGTGGGCAGTGGACCAAGGTCCGGTAGCCGGATCAGTAGCATCGGAGGGCGCCCATCTGATCACGGATGGGGCCCTCCGAGTCTCAAGATCGATGCATCCTTATCCACCTTTAGTGTTCGTAAGCCACTGACCGTCACTCGTCGCTGTCCGCAGCGGAAGACGCTGGTAGCACTGCGATGGCTGGTTTGCGAGCCGCGAGCCGTTCCACGATCCCTGCCGTGAACCGATCGTGGCGTTCAATGTGGAGCCCGGCGGCGCGGACCTGCTCGATGTGGCGGCGCAGGAAGTGCTCGCCGCCCAGCGGGATCGAGACCAACTCGAGGACGCGCTGGGCAGCTCGCAGCACCGGGACCGAACTGGCTACGTGGTCGGCGAGTAGCAGCACTCCCCCGGGTCGCAGCACCCGGACCATCTCGGCCAGGGCCTTTCGGTGGTCGGGGATGGCACACAGCGAGAAGGTGCAGACCACCGTGTCGAAGGTCGCGCTAGGCATGTCGAGTGCTTCGGCGTCGCCCACCCACAGCTCGACATGACGATCCAGGTCTGCCGCACGTCCCCGTGCGATCGCGAGCATGTCTGGGCTGAGCTCGATACCGGTCAACGCGATATCGGGCGGGTAGTGCTCCAGGTTCAGGCCGGTACCGATGGCGACCTCGAGCACCTCGCCCCTCGCCTGCCGGCAGATCCAGCTCCGGGTGTCACCGAACAGCGTCCGGTCCATATAGCGCATTTCGCGGTCGTAGGTCGTGGAATGCTTATCCCAGTACCGGCGCCACCGCGCACGCCGCGCGCTGTCGCTCACCATGCGACCACCTCCGGGTCCATCAACCGTACTACCCGGCTATGTCACGATGTCTGGTCGAGAGAGAGGCGACCCGCGCAGCATCGGCAACGTGCGCAGGTCGCCTCCGCTGGTCGCTACCCGCCGAGGAGAGTCTGCATCTCGGTGATCTCACGCTGTTGGGCCTCGATGATGCGCTGGGCGAGTTGGCGGGCGTCGGGGTTTTGCCCGTCGCTGAGCTCGGTCTTGGCCATCGTGACGGCCCCTTGATGATGAGCGATCATCATCTGCAGGAACATCCGGTCGAACGCGGCGCCGGAGGCCTGCCCGAGCTGGCGCATCTGATCGCCGGACATCATGCCGGGCATCCCGCCGCTGGCACCGTGATCCAGCTGTCCCATCCCGCCCTGCGTGTTGGGTACCGGAGCGTTCCACGCACGCAGGAATCCGCTCATCTGATCGATTTCGGGTTGCTGAGCGGCCTGGATGCGGGCCGCGAGGTCCTTTACCTGCGGTGATGCTGCCCGCCCCGCAGCCATCGTGGACATGGCGACGGCTTGGGCATGATGCGGGATCATGCCTTCGGCGAACGTGATATCGGCCTGGTTGTGAATCTGAGCGGCCGCCGAGCTGGTAGCGGGTGGGGCGTTACCGGTACCGCACCCACCGAGCGCGGCACCGACAGAGAGGGCGACGGCCGCAGCCGCAACCAAGGTCGTGATTCTACGGGTGATCATGGATGTACTCCTCTGCACACTGGGTCGGCTGACTGTGATCGCTGAGATCAGCGATGATCAGCTCCTCAGTACGCAGAGCCGGGTAAACCGGGCGCCGTCGATGGGCGGTGCCCGCGCCGCCCTCGCGCTCACAGCGGCCAGCACATGCCCCGGTTCCAGCAGCCGAGCGCGAGTCGCCGCAAAGATCAGCGCGGTGACAAGGGAGGTGATGGCGGTCAACACGGCCAAACAGAGGTGCCCGACCATGTCCATGTGATCACAGCGGTCGGCAGGTAGGGCCACCGCCGCGGTCGACCCCGCCCGGTCCAGGCCGGCGTGCCCGATGGGCGCGGCGCTCACCATCGCGATCGGGTGCGCAGCGGGCACGTGCACGAGATGGTGCATACCGACCAGGCCAGCCGCGACAGCGACGATCAGCAGCCACTGATGTCGAGCCATGCCGGCCCCTCCCCGCACCCCAGCCACTGTACTGACCGGCGGTGGTCAGCGCCCGTGGCGACGGCGCCAGGTCAGGACCGCCTTGGCTGCCGCGCGGCCGGGAGAACCGGCGATGCCCCCCACGGGAGCGGTGCCGGCCCCGGTGATGAACAGGCCCGTTACTGGCGTGGTGTGCCGCGAGAGCGCGCGGGTCGGACGCATCCAGCCCAGTTGATCGAGGCTGACGTCCAGGCACATCGGGTGGGCACCGAGCCAACGCAGTTCCTCCGCCATGTCCTGCGGGGTTCGGATGGCTCGTCCCACAATGGTGGAGCGAAAACCAGGCGCCCGCGCCTCCACGGTATCGATCATCCGCTCGGCGAATTCCTCCTTGGCCTCCTCCCAGCCACCACGCACCCGGAACGGCGCAGTCGGGCACGCGAGGTAGACGGTGTGGTGGCCGGGTGGCGCGAGGGAGTCATCCAGCGCGCTGGGAGTAAAGGCGTAGGTCGGTATCGGGTCCTCCGGCAGCCGCCGTGCCTCGGCTTGCGCGAACCCGTCCGCCAGCGAGTCGAGTGTGTCCACATAGGACTGCAATCCCTTGCAGTCCCCGGGACGAGCCCCGGGGTAATCGGGGAGTGCTGTGGTCGCCAGCAAGACCAGCATCTGCACGGCGTTACTGCGGTGGGTGGCCCGCAGCTCCGCGGCGTGAACGCCGGGCAGGGGCGGGCTGAGCAGCTCCAGCAAAGCGGTCTGCGGATCGATCGCGGTGACGACGCACGAAGCGGAGATGCGCTCGCCGGATTCCAGCTCCACTCCCGTCACCGACTGGCCCTCGCGGGTCACCCGGGCCACCGCTGCATCGGTCCGCCACTGGCCGCCGTAGGACTCCAACCGGCCGGTCAACGCGGCGATGAGTCCCTGGGCACCGCCAACGGCGTGCCACTGCCCGACCTGGTGATAGAAGGCCTGCCACAACCCGTAGATCGCGCTGCCCGGCGCGGTGGGCGACGCGGAGGCATGCGCGGCGAAAGCCGAGACGGGTCCGCGGACCCGATCGCTGGCCAGGCGCTGGGTAAGGACCCGCCCGTAGGGCGAGAGCAGCAGTTGCGCCAGCCCCAACGGGCCGCCGTTGCGAGCCAGCGCCTGCCCAGCAGCCAACGCCCTGGCGGGCACCTGGCGCCACTGCCGGGTTCCGGACCCGGCCTCGAGCGCGGCGCGCATCATGGTGATGATCGGCATGGCGTCAGCCATCCAGGCCCGGTAGCGGTCCGCGTCCTCCGGGGCGACCTCGCCGATCGACTCGACGGTCTGCTCCACGCTGCGGTGGAAACGCACGATCGCACCGTCCCCGTGTACCGCGATGGAGAACGGGTCCATCTCCCGGTACGTCAATCCGACCGCGGCCAGCTCGAGCTCCTCGACGATGCCGGTGGCGTGAATGACGTTGTGCGCAGCCGAGTGCGTGTTGAACCGGTAGCCCGGCAGCAGCTCGTCGGTGCGGGAGCCACCACCCAGCTTGGCCGACTGCTCCAGAACCAGCACGTCCAGGCCCGCACGAGCCAGGTAACAGGCAGCGACCAAACCATTGTGCCCGCCACCGACCACAATGTGGTCAGCCATCCGCTCCCTGCCGCCGGTCGTGGTGCCAGCCTGTGCCTCTCTATTGCTCAACGCAACGGTGGTCGACTCCCCTTCGCAGGCCGGACTGCTGAGCCCGCTGCTCTCCGCGCCTGGCTCGACGATCCGAACGCCCCTGGTTAACTCTAGGTCAATGAGCCGGCCATTGGGAGAAAATCACGTTTATTGCCAGGTGATATCGGGGTAACCAATGTGCGGTGCGCTTTCCCGAGCGAGCGCAAGGGCCATCAGGGGCGAACCGCGTTCCCCCGAGCGCCCACTCGGGAGCTGCAGATCCAGGAGCGAGATAATGGTTCGCCTACCCCCCACCCCTTGTACCCGGATGGTCCGGACCGGTGTAGTCGGATTGGTCGCAGCCGCGACGATGCTGTTCGCCGGCGGTGCAGGAGCCTCGGCCGCATCCAGCGGCACACCATGCGGCCCTGCGGCTCGGGCTTGCGTCAGCTTGTCGAGCCAACAGGCGTGGCTGATGCAGGACGGCAAGGTCACCTATGGTCCAGTCCCGATAGCGAGCGGTAAGGCTGGCGCAGCGTCCGATCGGGGCACCTTCCACGTGTTCTGGAAGGACCTTCACCACCGAAGCTCCTTGTTCAACAATGCTCCGATGCCTTACTCGGTGTTCTACAACGGCGGTGAGGCCTTTCACCAGGACAGCGTGAGCATCCGATCCAATGGCTGCATCCACCTAGCCCACAGCGCCGCCGAAACTTTCTACAACACCCTGCACGTCGGTGACGTGGTGCAGGTTACCAGCTGACCTAAGGGTCGTCGTTACAAGGGCAATTCCCTCAGCGGGAACCATCTCGATGCGCCCGTCGAACCGGCCATGGCGTTCAATCGCGGACCGTGGCTGCCGCAGTGTGCAGGGCGCTGACGAGCGGCGCCAGCTCAGGGGTTGCGGCGGCGTCCTCAAGTGCCTTCGCCAGTGTCGCGTCATGGGTGGGTCGGGCTTGCTCCAGTGCCGCGTGACCGGCTGGCGTGAGCTCGCTGTAGATGCCACGCCGATCGTCATCGCACAGCACGCGGCTGATCAGTCTTCGGCTCTCCAGCCTGTTGACCAGCCGCGTGGTGGCACTACCACTGAGCGCAGCCGCCCTGGCCAGCTGGTGCATCCGCAGGTGCCAGCCGTCCTGCCGGCTCAACGCCTCGAGCACGGTGAACTCCACCACCGACAGCTCGTGGGCTCGCTGCAGCGCGCGTTCCAACGCGGTGTCGATCAGGCCGTGCAGCGCGGCAAGGGTGCGCCACCCCTGAGCACGGATCTCGACGGCGTCATCGGGGACGGGCATGCCCCAGGATATCACCTTGCGCCGATATCCAGCTTGTGCAAGTATCTATCAAGCGTAAGCAATTAATGCACATGCTGGATACGGGCTGACGCAAAGAGATAGAGGTGGTTCGGGTGGACACCCGAAAACTCGCCGTTGTCGTTGGTGCCAACGGAGTGATCGGCAGCAACCTGATCAATCATCTCGCCACCCTCCCGGATTGGGACGTGGCGGGGCTCTCACGGCGCGGCGGCAAGTCGACCGGGTCCGTCCGGTACCTGCCCGTGGACCTCCTGGACCGGGACGCGACCCGGCACGCGCTGGCCGATCTCACCGGGACGACCCACGTGTTCTACGCCGCGTTCCAGGACCGTCCGACCTGGGCCGAGCTGGTAGCGCCCAACCTGGCGATGCTGGTCAACGTCGTGGAGGCGATCGAAGCGGTGGCGCCGGACCTTCGCCACGTCAACCTCATGCAGGGCTACAAGGTCTACGGCGCTCACCTCGGTCCGTTCGAGACGCCGGCGCGGGAGAGCGACGCCGGGCACCTACCGCCAGAGTTCAACATCGACCAGCAGGACTACCTGCAGCACCGGCAGCGGGATGCGTCGTGGACCTGGTCAGCGTTGCGCCCATCGGTGGTGTGCGGATTCGCACTGGGCAACCCGATGAACCTGACAATGGCGATCGCGGTCTACGCCGCGATCTGCGCCGAGCTCGGCGTGCCGCTGCGGTTTCCCGGCAAGCCGGGGGCGTACCACACACTGCTGGAGATGACTGACGCCGACCTGCTCGCCAAGGCGGCCGTGTGGGCGGCCACCGATCCGCGGTGCGCCAACGAAGCGTTCAACATCACCAACGGTGATCTGTTCCGGTGGCGGAGGATGTGGCCCCGGATCGCGGAGTTCTTCGCTCTGGAGGTAGCGCCGCCGCTACCGATGTCATTGACCGATGCGATGGCCGACAAGGCGCAGCTGTGGGCGGAGATGACGGCGAAGTACGATCTTGAGCCGCACTCCTACGCCGAGGTGTCCTCCTGGCCATTCGCCGACGCGGTGTTCGCCTGGGACTACGACCTGATCGCTGACGGCTCGAAGGCGCGCCGCTTCGGGTTCACCGAGTTCCTCGACACCGAGTCGATGTTTCTGGAGCTCTTCGCCGACCTACGCAGGCGCCGGATCATCCCGACGCCGACTCCGGCTCCGGCCTGACCCGCTTCAGGGCCTCAGTTCGGCGGACCGGTCGCCAGGGCCAGGGTGGCTGTATGCGACTGGCCCGACGCATCCAGCCAGGCCAACCGCATCATGTCGCCGGGGTGGTGGCCGGCGAGCAGGGTCGTGAGTGCGGCGGGGGAATCGACCGGCGCGGCGTTCACCGACACGATGACGTCCCCCGCACTCAACCCGGATTGTTCAGCCGGTGAGCCGGGCATAACACCAACGATGAGGGCACCAGGAGGGCCTGAGCCGTATCGGTACCCGAAGCTGCCCCGGTGGCGCGGTGCTGGGTGAGCAGTCGGGTCCTGGACCTCGACGCCGAGGATGCCGGTGGCCCCGATGTGGACGGTCGCAGAGGCGGTACCGGTGTGGATCTGCTTACTGATCGCGATCGCGTCGTTGATCGGGATCGCCAATCCGTCGCCCCCGGTCGGCTGCCGCCGCGACCCGTCCGAGCCTGCGGTGACGATGCCGATGACCTGCCTGGCGGAGTTCACCAGCGGGCCCCCGGATTGACCGGCCTGCACATCGGCTGCGACCTGGATCAACCCTGCGAGCTGCTGCGAGCTACCGGTGATCTCGTCGCTGACGGTAACCGTTTGGTCGAGAGCGGAGACCGTGCCTGCCGTGACGGTGGGGGCGCCCCCGCGACCACCGGCGTTGCCGATCGCCGCGATCTCGTCCCCGACAGCGACCGCGCTGGAATCCCCGATCGGGGCGGTCCGCAAACCCGAGGCGCCCTGCAGTTGGAGCACCGCGAGGTCATGACTGCGGTCATAGCCCACGACGGTGGCGGGGTAGGTCTGGCCGTTGCCCACGTCGGTGGCGGTAATGCTGGTGGCACCGTCGATCACGTGATTGTTGGTGAGCACCTCACCGGAGGGGCTGAGCACGATTCCGGTACCGGCGCCGTGGCCGTTCGGGTCGCCGGTATTGATGTTCACCACAGCGGAGTCGACATCCGCTGCCGGTGGCGCCCACGGGTATGCGGCTGAGAACGCCCACGGTAGCGGGGCGGAAGCGTCCGGCCACGCGATTCGGACCGCCCCGACCGCGATCACGGAGACCAAGATGACCAGCAGGACGGTCACCAGGCGCAGCGGGTGCCGTTTCCGGGGCGGTTCCCACCCGCCGCTGCGATCGGTGCGCGCCGTAAGTAGTGGGTACTCCACGGTCGGCGGCCCGGCGCTGAGGGAGCCGTGCCCGGTTCCCGGGTAACCCGGACGGTCAACCTCGCTCACAGATGCGCCTTCCTCTGGCATGAACATCGCAACGGTCTGCTCCACCGAGCAGACCGCGGGAACCTGGGAGCCACCTGATGCCCGTCTGTGAAATTGATGGGAGGTACCCCTCAGTAGCCGGACAGCAGGGCCTGGAGCCGGCTGAGCGTGGGCTGGCTGACGTGGCTGCGGAAACGGCCTCGTTGATCGGGTCGGCGGCCCCAGATGACCAGGGTTCGAGCTGCGGGGTCGAGGTCCACGTGCGGCTCGTCGGTTTGATCGCTGACCAGTTCCAGTCCTGCTTGGCCGCCTTCTACCACGAGCCGGACATCGGGCGCGTTCCCGGCGCGCAGACGAACATGGAAATCCTCGTCCGGGCACGGGTCATGCTCGCGGCCGCGCCGCAGCAGGATCTGGCCGAGGACGTCCACAGCGTGCTCGGTCAGCTCGGGCGCAGCGAGCAGCTCTGTGCTGACCTCGTCATCGCCGACGAAGTCCCACCGGTGAATGGCGAACTCGTTGCGCAAGTGGGGCACGAACTTGGCCACCGCCATGTGGCGTCCGGTCCAGGGGATCACCGCGTCCGGTTCGCGGGCAAGCACATGCTCGAGCACCACCCGCATGGTCTGTTCCTCGGCTTCCAAGCGGCGGCACAGGGCGGCGTCGTCCAGTGCGCGGTAGGGAGGCTCACGTTCCTCGAAGGTGCGGGTCTTGGGTACCCGCGCACCGTCCAGGTAGGGCTGCAAGTGCCGGGTGACCTCAGCAGCCGCCGCGGCCAGGTGCGCGGTGACCTCGTGCGCGGTCCAACCCTCGCAGGCACTCACGACCTCCGGGGCGACGTGTTGACGGGCGTCGAGAAACGCTTCGGCCTCTCTACTTCGCGGGCTGCTCGGCATACTCACCACCCTAGGACCGCCTCGCTGCGACGCCGACCGAAGCGAGCTACCCAGCGCCGCCGGTGTGTCGCGTTCTGCTGCCCGGCGTCCGTCCCTGCCTCAGCCAAATAGCACGGCCTCCCACGGAGGTGCTTCCCGTGATTCACCGTACGTCCGGCGCGTCGGACCAGCCCGGTCCCCCGCCGCCGCGGCCCGGGACGGCATACTCAGGCGATGGAGACGGTGACCAGTGTGGCGATCGAGCGATCCGGGCCAGCGATCCGCGCGGCCCTGGCCGAACATGCTCCCGGCGACGAGCGCCAATTCGAGAGCGAACTGCGCGACGCACTCGCCCGCGCGGCCAACGATCTTGATCTGGCGAGCCCGCAGGCCGTGCTCGTCCGATGGCATGCGCTGGCCACAATGACCGCTAACCCGCTCACCGCCGACGAGTGCGCGCAAGTTGAACGGGCCAAGGCCGGTGACTTCACCGGGTTATCCGCTCGCGACGAGCACGGCAACTGGACCACGCTGTAGCCGGCACTCCGACCACCCGGATGCCCCGCTACGGACCGATCTGGCTCCAGATCGCCGAACAGCAGTACCGTGATCTCCCCGAGGAAGTGCGCGACCTAGTCGATTGCCGCCTGGCCGAGTTGCTCGAGAACCCGACCGCCGCCCGGGACGCGGTATACAACAAGCGCTCAGACCAGTGGAGCGTGCCGCTGGGCGAGCAAGGGTTCCTGTTCTACGCGGTCGTCTGCAACCCGGCCAAGGTGATTGTCCTGCGCCTGGTCAGCTTCGAGTAGCTCCGGTCATGGGACTCCGGTCCCTCGCAGGCGCTCACGACTCTGGGGCGACCCGTTGACGGGTGTCGAGGAACGCTTCGGCCTCTCTACTTTGCGGGATACTCGGCATACCAGTCACGTTATGGCCGCTTCGCTTCGACGCCGATCGAAGCCGCACCGGCGGCGGCCGTCCTGATCTACCGTCCGGAGCCGGGATCCGCGAGTGGCGTGGCGCTGTAGTGCACTCTGATCACGCCGTCGGGGTGTGCCTGGGCGATGGCGTTGACGCCGAAGACCGCGCGCAGGATCTGTGGCGTGAGCGCGTCGAGCACCGGCCCGGCGGCGGCCACCTGCCCGTGCTGGAGGACCACGAGCTGGTTACAGCTTCGGGCCGCCAGGTCGATGTCGTGCAGCACCGCCAGCGTGGTCACACCGGTGGCCCGGATGAGATCGAGTAGTTCGAAGCGGGCCCGGATGTCGAGGTGGTTGAACCCGCCACCCCAGGTAGAGATGACGAAGTCGGGGTGCGCCTGGCCGAACGTGTAGTCCCGCCCACAATTGGTGATCGTGACGGGGTAGGTCGAGCTGTCGGGGATGGCCGCAGGCGCTGGCGGCGCGATGGCCTTGGGCGGTGCAGCGGAACCGCACGCGACGAGGACGGCGCCCAGCACCACGACTGCCACAGCGGAGATGCCAGCTCTCACGAAAGGGTAGTCGCCAGTTCATCGCGCAGAGTTCCCGATCACAGGACGTGCGTGGAGTCACCACCCGCGGGGTTAGCTGGCGAATTCGGGGTGAGGGGCAGCACCTCGGTGAGGCCGGCGAGGGCGAGCAACGCGCGAAGCTCGGAGTGGGCGCCGTGGAGCCTGAGATGCCAGCCGCGCCGGCGCGCGGCGAGCTGCAACCGGGCCAGGACATCCAGCGTGCCGAGAGTTGGACGCCGGATAGCCGCGACATCGCAGATCACGAGACCCCGATCGCCCTGGTCCAGTACCGCCTGCAAGTGCTCGCAGGTATGAGAGTCCCAGGTGATGTCCGGCCCGATCCGGAGCACCACTACGGGATCGAACTCATGGGGGGCATCGGCATGCATCGACTCGCGCCGGTACGGCGAGTTCGCCTCGTCTGCATTCGCCACCAGATTCGCTCTTCTCGCCGCAGTGTCTCGGTACTCCAGACCGCCACGGCGAGCAGAACTCATCGTCAAGTAGGGGTGGGGAACAGGGCGGTCTCGCGGAATCCCGGTGGAGCGCCTCGCAGGATGGCGCTCTCGTAGCCCCAGAGTTGTTCGAACATCTCGGGTGGCATCGCGAGCAGCGGTGAGGTTTCGGAAATCTGGCTGGCGTGGGCGGCCATCGCGCGACGTTTGAGGGGCAAGTAGGGGCGGACGTCGATAGTAGTGGTGATCTCCTCGTCGGGAGTCCCGAATGACTGCAGGTCGACGTCGATCGACGCCTGGGTCGCGCCGGCCCGGATTGCCTGGCTGACCAGCCGC
>CAXUFG010000072.1:11337-17961 GCA_964250265.1 uncultured Pseudonocardiaceae bacterium
GACGTCGATCGACGCCTGGGTCGCGCCGGCCCGGATTGCCTGGCTGACCAGCCGCTGGGCCCGGCTGCGGCTGATGGTGCCCTCATAGACCCGGGGTGCCGCGACGAGCCGAGCGGCTCGCAACCCGACCCGGTGAACCTGGATGTGGTCGGGGTGGCCGGTGATCCCGGTCTCGTCGTAGATCAACAACGCGTCGGGGCGCTCATCGGTGAGGATGGCAGCCAGCTCGCAGGCCGCTTGGTCGACGTCGGCGCGCCAGAAGCACCCCGGGTCCTCGTTCGCCTCGGCCCCCCGCAGGCCCGAATCACGGTAGCCCAGGAACTCCACCCGGTGCACACCGAGGATCTCGGCGGCCTGCAGGGTTTCGGTGACCCGGCGCTGCGCCAGGGTCTCGCCCGGCGCCAGCATCCCGAACGGGGTCAGACCCTGCTCACCGCGGGTGGCGAGGACCACCACCACGCGGTGGCCCTCGGCGGAGGCGCGCGCCAGGGTCCCCCCGCCGCCGATGGATTCGTCGTCGGGATGGGCGTGAAAGGCGACCAGGGTAGCCACGAGTACCTGGTCACGACCAGCGCTGCAGGTGCGGGAGCAGCAGCGCCGCCAGCTCGCTGGTGGCCGCCTCGGGAATCCAGTGGCTCACTCCGTGCATCACCTCGAATTGGTAGGGCGCGTCGACATGCCGCCCGCAGGTCTCGGCGGCATGCCGGGAGATCGCGGTGTCACCGTCGCTCCAGACGAACAGCGTGGGTCGGCGGACGGGCTGCCGGGCCGCCATCGGGTTGATGAACGGCATCGCGCGGTACCAGTTCAGCGGCCCGGTGAGGGCCGCCGGGTCAGGGAAGTGGGCGGCGTCGCGGTGGGCCTGCTGGGGGGACTGGCCGGCGAGCGTCCTCATCCGGACGGGTTGGATGCTCAGCAGCCGCTCGGGCAGCCAGGGCAGCTGGAAGAGGTACATGTACCAGGACTTGAGGCCTTGCACGCTGGTCGCCATCGTCTTGATGAATCCCCACGGGTGCGGCACCGACAGCGCGGTGAGGCTGCGTACCTTGTCTGGTCGGCCTGCGGTCAGCGCCCAGGCCACCACCGCACCCCAGTCGTGCCCGACGAGGTGTACCGGGCCGCCGCCGCGGGCGTCGATCAGTGCCAGCACGTCGGCAACCAGTTCGGGAATCCGGTAGGCCCACCGTCCCGACGGCCGGGCGCCCACCGAGTAGCCGCGCTGGTCCATCGCCAAGGTGCGGTACCCGTGCTGGGTGAGCACGGGTACCAGCGCATCCCAGCTGTCGGAGAACTGCGGGAAGCCGTGCAGCAGCACCACCGGCTCGCGGTCCGGAGATCCCGCCTCGATCACATCGAACACCAGCTCACCTCGAGCGAACTGGGTCCGCACAGCCCCGGGTGGGTCGCCGTGCTCGATGCCACGACAGTCACTGTCTGACAGAGCGGTCACTTTGTGCTCCCGGAGGGGGGCGTCGCCATCGCGTCACGCCGGGCCGTGGCGTCGGACTGGCCAGCGTCGGACTGGCCAGGGTCGGACTGGCCAATGTCGAACCGGGGGTCGAAGCTGGGCAGGCTGCGGGCGGTGGCCAGCCCCTGCGGCGACAGGGCGAATGGCTGTGGTCCGGTGCGGGTGCGGCCGATCAGCGCGTTCCTGGCGAGCCGAGCCAGGACGCCCGGGGTGAACAAGGTCAGGGGGTGCGCGGTCATCAGGATCATGTTCAGGTACTTTTCGCTGAGGTAAAGGTCCTGCATCGCCGCCCGCATCACCCGGTCGATGTAGCGCTGCACCAGGGACATCCCGCGCGGGAGCCGGGCCCCGCGCAGCTGCACCCCGGGCCAGCGCAGGTCCTCGCTGCTGGCTACCAGCCAGGGCATGGCGACGTTCTTGGCCAGCCGGCGTTGGAAGGTCCGCTCGAACCCGGCTCTGGCTCCCCCGGAGTGCGCGGCGAGGCACTTGCGGAGCACCAGGGCGTCCATCGCGCTCACCGTCATGCCCTGGCCGTAGATCGGGTTCAGCGCACACACCGCATCCCCGGTCACCACGAAACCCGCTGGCCAGCTCGTCAAACGTTCGAAATGCCGGAGCCGGTTGGTCGGAGTGCGCCATCCCCGGATCGGGGTCAACGGCCTGGCGACCCGGATCGCCTCATAGACGCTCGGGTCTGGCAAATCCCGCGCCCATTGCCGGAACCCAGCCTCGTCGGTGGGCGGCTCGGCACCGGCGAACCCACCCAGCGTGACATGCCATCCCCCGTTCTCGATGGCCAGGACCAGTCCCGCCCGGGGGTTGTGCGGCGGCCGGCCGTTGATGATCAGCCCTAGCCATTCCGAGGGGAACCGGTCGGGCTTGGCGTAGAAACGTGAGGCGTAGCCGAGTTGGGAGCTGACTACCTCTTCGGTGACCTCTCCGTAACCCAGCCCACTGAGCCACTCGGGTGCCTTCGACCCCCGGCCACTGGCATCCACCACCAGGTTCGCCTCCAGGACGCCCGCCCCCGTGCCGTTGCGGTAACGCACCTGCACCCCGGTGACGCGGCCGAGCGCCGCGCGGCTGCCCGGGACGTCGCTGGCGAGGCCCACGACCTCCGCCTCCGGTATGAAGCACAGGCGCGGATGGGCGGCCAGGTACCGGCGAAGGTGCCATTCCAGCAGAATCCTGCTGGTCATGAGGACATCGTCCGGCGATGGCCGCATCGGCAGCAGCCCCGCGGGTGACACGACCCTGACCGGGAAGACGCCGCGGTCCACAGTGGCGCCGCCGGCGCGCAACTCATCCTCGATACCCGGAAATAGCTTGAAGATGATGGACTGCCCCAGCGGGAGCAGGCCGTGCGCGTGGCGGGATTGTGGCACCCCGCCACGGTGATCAGGAGCGTCGGGGAACCGGTCCCGATCGACCACCGTCACCCGATCGAAGTACTCGCACAGCACCTTTGCTGCCAGCAATCCCCCGATGCCGCTCCCGATCACCACAACATGACGTCCAGATGAGGGCTTCTCGCCTGACGGACGGTGCGTTGGCTCGGTCATCGGTGCCTCCCGTTCGCTCGCGCGGTGAACACATCACCACGGTTCAGTCTTCTTAAGAGACTTGAAGAATTGAACCGTAACACTGTTATTCTTCTGAGGCAACGGGGACAGTTAGGCTTGTTGCTGTGAAGCGCACCAGCGTGTCGCACATGAGCTGCTCCGTAGCCCGTGCGGTGGAGGTCGTCGGCGAGTGGTGGACCCTGCTCATCCTGCGCGACGTCGTGCTCGGCGTGCGCCGGTTCGAAGGCTTGTTGCGCGATCTAGGCATCTCCCGAAACGTGCTCACCGATCGTCTGCGGACCCTTGTTGAGCATGGCGTCCTTCAGCGCCACCGGTACTCCGAGGCAGCCGAACGGTACGAATACCACCTCACGGAGAAGGGCGAGCAGCTATTCCCCGTCCTCATCGCCCTGATGAGGTGGGGCGACGTGTGGGAACCCGCCACTGATGCCGGACCCCCGATCCTCCTGCTCCACACCGCCTGCGGGCACGACACCGCCGCTCAGTTGACCTGTAGCCATTGCGGGCAGCCCTTCGGCCCCGCCGACGTCCAACCGGTCCCGGGCCCGGGCGCCAGCGACTCCGCGTCGGCCTGGCTCCAGACCCACGCCGCCGGGACGGGCTGAAGGCAGAGTGTGGTTGCGGCGTTCACGTGCCGCCCGGAAGTCTCGGCGGCCTATCGGAGATCGCGATGGCACCGTCCCTCCAGATGAACAGCGTGGGCCATGATCGGCGGTCAGTCGTCGTCGAGGCCGGCGCGTGCCGCGAGTCGCGCCTCCTCGGCGTCGAGCCGGGCCTGCACACGGCGCAGCACGATGTCGTCAATCCGCCCTTCGTCGCGAAGGCGGATAACGGCGATGAGCTTGTCTGCCAGCAGCGCGGCACGCAACCTCTCGTAGGCCTCATGTTCCGCGCGGCCGTTGCCGTCCTCGGTGTCATCGTCGACCGGGTCGGCAAGGTTGCGCAGGTGTTCTTCGTAATCAGCGCGGACCCGCTCGGCGACAGCCGGTGGGATCTCCAGCCGGGCGGCGACATCGGGCAGCGCGACCAAGCCGGCCTGGGTCGCCGTGCGCTCGGCCAGCTGTTGCTCCTGGGCTTCGGCACTGTCGTCAGGCAGTCGGGCCCAACGCAACACCGCGGGCAGCGTCAGGCCCTGCACCAGCAACGTCACCAGGATTACCCCGAAGGTGACCAACACGATGAGATCGCGACCGGGGAACCGTGAGCCGTCCACCACGGTGACGGGCACGGCCAGCGCGGCAGCCAGCGAAACGCCGCCGCGGAACCCGGCCCAGGCCGAAGGGAACCGGTGCCGGGCACCGACCCGGCGCAACCGCTGCTGCGGTCGCCGGTCCACCGCGCGGATGATGTAGGGCACCGTGTAGTACCAGATCAGCCGGGTGGTGATAACCGCTGCGGCGACAAGGAGCGCGTCGCGCGCGGCTTCGGCCAGCGAGTAGGAGACCAGGTTCTGCACAGCGCTGCGCAGCTGAAGGCCGACGAGCACGAACAGCGTTCCGTTCAGCAGGAAGGTGGTGAGCTGCCAGAACGCGCGCGCCTGCAGCCGGGTGCGCGCCGAGACCAGTCGCGGGCCTACCTGGCTGAGCGCGAGTCCGCTGGCCACGACCGCGAGCACTCCCGAAGCGTGTACCTCCTCCGCGATCAGGTACGCCGCGAACGGGGTGAGCACGCTGATCCCGTTCTCCAGCAACGGTTCTCGCACGATTCGCCGTGCCCGGGTGGCGAGCCAGGCCACCAGCAGACCGGCGGCCGCCCCACCGAGGTAGGACAACCCGAAGCGCGCCACCGCCGAGGCCCAGCCGAACTCCTGCTCCCCTGTGGCTGCCTGCACGGCGATGGCGAACACCACCAGCGCCGTCCCATCGTTGATCAAGCTCTCAGCGCGCAGGGTGGTCAGCGAGCGGCGCGGCAACCGCCCGGCGACCGCGGCCACCGCCGTCGCGTCGGTGGGAGCGACCACCGCACCGAGCACCCAGGCCACCGGCCAGCTCAAACCCAGCGCGTGCCCCAGGAGGGCGACGGCGCCCGCGGTAGCCAGTACCAGCAGGATCGACGACAACATCACCGTGCGCAGATTCGCCCGGATCTCCCGCAACGAGGTGGTCAGCGACTCCCAGTACAGCAGCGCGGGCAGAAAGATCAGCAACACCACATCCGGTGGTAGCCGTACACCCTCCAGCCACGGCACGAACGCCAGCGGCACCCCACCCAACAGCAGAACGATCGGGGGTGCGATACCCAGGCGCCGCGCCAGCCAGCTCAACGCGACAACAGCCACCCCGATGAGCACCAAGACCGGCAACATGTGAGCGTCCTGCACTCCTCGCGCACCCCCAGATCGTCGGCAGCCGAGGGATCTCCAGCCGGCGACCCAGCGAAATCGCCCGGACCGCCACTTGTCAACCAGGATGGAGCCCACGTCAACCGCAGCTCAACGCCGAGCCGGACCGGGTCTCGGAGCTCCCAGCCTCCCGAACTCAACAGGAGAGCTGCGGGAGCGCCGGCGGAGAGCTCTGTTGTTGAGCTCGGGAACTCCAGGGGTACTCGGTGGATCCCGCCACCGAGCAGTTCGGGCCGCCGGGCTGGGAGACTCCGGCTGTGCAAGCCGGTTCGGTGGGTGAGTTCGAGGCCCATCGGTCACGCGCGTTCGGGCTCGCGTACCGGTTGCTCGGCTCCGCCGAGGACGCGGAGGATGTGGTTCAGGAGGCGTTCCTGCGGTGGAACGCCACTGATCGCGCGGTGATCATCGTGCCCTCGGCCTGGCTGGCCAAGGTGGTCACCAACCTGTGCCTGAACCGGCTGAGCTGCGCCCGCGCCCGGCGCGAGCATTACCTCGGTCCGTGGCTGCCGGAACCGGTACTCACCGCAAACGGGGTTCTCGGTCCGCTGGAGCTTGCCGAACAGCGTGAATCGGTGTCGCTGGCCTTGCTCGTGCTGATGGAGCGACTGTCGCCGGTCGAGCGGGCGGTGTTCGTGCTCCGGGAGGCCTTTGGTTACCGCCATCGGG
Source organism: uncultured Pseudonocardiaceae bacterium (assembly GCA_964250265.1). Lineage (GTDB taxonomy): Bacteria > Actinomycetota > Actinomycetes > Mycobacteriales > Pseudonocardiaceae. Next base: position 17,396 of record CAXUFG010000072.1, read on the forward strand.
AGATCGCCGAACTCGTCGGCAGGTCCGAGATGAACTGCCGGCAACTACATCGGCGTGCGCGCCAGCGGGTAGGCCGCCGACGTGGTGGTGTGGGCCGACGGCGGGGGCGCGACCACCGCCGCCAGGCGTGCGGTGGTGGGTCGGGCTCGGGTGGCGCGGTACCTGACCGGGGTAATCACCAAGTTCGGCTCCGGGGTACGGGTCTCGCTGGCCGAGGTCAACGGCGAGCCCGCGGTGCTGGGATGGTCCGGGTTGGCGTTACTCGGTGTGCTGGTGCCCGAGTACTCAGCCGTCGCACCCAGCCTGCTGCCCGGCGGCTCCCGTACGTCTGGATAGCGGGCGACCTACAGCGGGGTGAGAGGATCGATGACGCGGTGGCCGGCGTGACCGCGATCGTCCACTGCGCCACCATGAACGGTCAGGCAGATCTCGCGGCCACCCGCAACCAGATCGAGGCAACACGGCGTAGCGGTCGCCCGCACCTGGTTTATATCTCCATCGTCGGCGTCGATGCGGTGGCATTGCGCTATTACCGAGTCAAGCTCGAGGTTGAGCGCATTCTCGCG
>CAXUFG010000072.1:18061-22441 GCA_964250265.1 uncultured Pseudonocardiaceae bacterium
TGCGGTGGCATTGCGCTATTACCGAGTCAAGCTCGAGGTTGAGCGCATTCTCGCGACCGGTGGCCTGCCGTGGACGATCCTGCGCACCACCCACCTGATCTGGGCGGTCCGCAGGTGCGACGCATGACCGACCTGGCAGGTGCTTACCTGCGGGCTAGCGGCCGTCGGCGCCTGGTCCTGCCAGTACCGATCGCGGGCAAGATCTTGCACGCTTACCGAGCCGGTAGCCACCTGGCTCCCCGGCGACCCAGCGGTCGGATCACATTCGAGGAATTCCTCGACGAGCAGTGCAGTTCCATAAACCACGCTGGTGCGCGATGACACGGACGTGGCTCCGGGCCGGACTCGTGTTTCTCGCGCTCACCCAGGTCACCGTTGGTGCCTGGATCCTATTATTGCCGCGGGAATTCTACAATAACCCGTGGGTTAACATCCACAGCGAGTCAGAACCAGCCGGCGCTACTCGACGGTAATGCTGGTGGTGTCCTCCTCACCATCTCCTCCCTGGACGGTCAGCTCGACCTCGCCGGAGACGTCAGGGATCTGCACGATCAGGGTCTCGCCATCGGCATCGAACGGGATCTCCTCGTCGCCGAGGAAGACCTTCTCCACGGTCTCCAGGCCGTCACCTTGGATGATCACGGACTGGCCTGGCGACACCCGGTTCGGAAGAATGCTGTCGATCTGCACGGAGACTCCTATCGAGGGCTAGACGTTGCTGGGGCCAAGAGATACCCACTGCACCCACCGTTGAACCGAACGCGCCAACCATGGCACCCGTTCGTCAGCTGGGCAAGGACGCGCGCCGATGGTGCCAGTTCTGTCGACGGGTCGCGCGTCAAGGCGATCCGGGAGTGATCCAACTGGTCGCGGTCAGCGTTGCCGCAGCGGCGCTTGACCGGCAGAGACGTCGGCACTGGCCCTCGACGATTAGGTCGGCCACCAGCGGGGAACCCGGTGTATCTGATCAGGTTGCAGGCCGATAATCGAGGCCGGTGGACCGCTGGGACGAGTACGTGGAGGAATACATGGATGGTCTTGACCTGCTGATCGCTGACCATAATCGCGTTCGGGGGCTATTCGCCCGTTTTCGGGAGGCACATGAGAATTCCGACACCTCTGCGATGGGCGAGATTGCCGGCAAATTCTTCGAGGACCTCGAGGTACATACCGCCATCGAGGAGAAGATCTTCTACCCGGCGGTACACAGCTTCAGCGAGCAGCTGGCCGAGGTCGTTGACGAAGGCGTGCAGGAGCACCACGTCATCGATGTGCTGATCGACGAGGCGCGCACCCTTAAGCCCGAAGACCCCGAGTGGGTAGCGAAGGTGGCCGTGCTCATCGAGAACGTCGAACACCACGCGGAAGAAGAGGAAACTGAATTATTTCCTCAGGTGCGATCGGCCACCGACGCCGCAACGCGCGAGGAATGGGCCAAGCGGTTCGAGAAGATGAAGATACAACGCAACGCACCTACGCGTGCCGAAGCCAGCGGGCTGACCACCGAGGAACTACGGCGACGGGCCAGCGAGCAGCAGATCCCTGGCCGTTCGACCATGACTCGCGACGATCTCGTCGCGACCGTCGACCCACGCTAGTCTGGCGAATACATCCTGACCTCACCAACGTCCGTCGAAGGAGCACCGTCATGGCTTCAACCAAGGGATTGGAGACCTATCTCAGCGATCACCTCGGCGGTGCTACCGCGGGCGTCGAGCTTGCGAACAAGATCAGCTCCGAATATGCAAAGACCACATTCGGTCCTTTCCTTGCGGAGCTGGCCCGGGATATCGCACAGGACAAGGCTACGTTGGAGGAGCTGATGAAGCGGCTCGGAATCCAGGGGAGCCCCATCAAGGAAGCCACCAGCTGGATCGCCGAGAAGGTCAGCCGATTGAAGCTCAGCGAGACCATGACCGGTGACAAGGATTTGAAGCGTCTGCTGGAGTTCGAGATGCTGTCGTTGGGCATCGAAGGCAAGGCATCGATGTGGCGCTCCCTGATCGAGGTGAGTCCCTCACACGTCGAGCTAGCCGCAACCGATCTGGCAGGGCTTGTCAAGCGCGCCGAGAGCCAGCGCGCCAATCTGGAGAACCATCGGCTTCAGGTTGCCAACCAGGCGCTCACCAGCTGACGAGCGCGCTCTGACGAAACGGAGTCGAGGAGTACGTCACTTAATGGGATAACTGCACCGCGACTAGGCAGGCCGGAGCTCCCCCACCGCACGGTGGGATCGAAGGTGATCATAGGTCCACACCCCGAGAGCGGCCAGGCCGATGGCACCGCCGAGGACGCAGACGGCGGTCCAGCCGCCAGTGGTGTAGAGGGCGGAGCTGGCCGCGGATCCGGCCGCGCCACCAGTGAAGTAGGCCACCATGTAGTTGGCGTTGATGCGGCTGCGGGCCTCGGGAGCCAGAGCGTAGATCACGTTCTGGTTGAGGACATGCACCGCCTGGACTCCGACGTCGAGGACGAGGACACCGGCAATCAAGGCGATCAGCGACTCTCCGCCGAGGTAGAGCAGCGCGAAGGAGGCCGCGATGGCGGTGGCGCCGGCGGCGGTGGCCAGGGGCGCGTGACCTCGGTCGGCAACCCGCCCGGCCAGCGCTGCGCACCCAGCGCCGGCGGCGCCGAGTAACCCGAATAACCCGATGACAGTCTCGCTGTAATGGTAGGGCGACCCGCCGAGCAGGAACGCTGCCGTGGTCCAGAACACGCTGAAGGCGGCGAAGCCCAGCGCCCCGAGAAGGCACCGCCTGCGCAGCACCGGCTCGCTGCGCCACATCCCCGCGGTGGAGCGCAACAGCTGGCCATAGGACAGCCGGGCCTGCGCGGTCTCTGCCGGGAGCTTCCTCGCGAGGGTGGCCGCCAACGCCAGCGCCAGGACGGCGGCGGTCACGTACATGACCCGCCAGCTGCTGTATCCGGCCACCAGACCGGCGACGGTCCGGGCGAGCAGGATTCCGATCAGCAGGCCGGTCATCACGTTACCCACCACCCGTCCCCTGCTGGTGTCGTCGGCCAGCGACGCGGCCAGCGGGATGAGCAGCTGAGCTGCCACCGACCCGACGCCGACAAACAGCGCCAGCGCGATCAACGTGGCGATACCACTCGCGAGGCTCGAGAGACCCAGCGCGACGGCGGTGAGCACCAGAACCACCGGCACTACCCGGCGCCGAGCCAGGATGTCGCCAAGGGGCACCAGCAGGGCCAAGCCCACCGCGTAGCCGACCTGAGCCGCCGTCACCACCAGCCCGGCGGTCGTCGGACCGGAGTGGAGGCTGGCCGCGATCGAGGGCAACAGGGGCTGCGGGTAGTACAGGTTCGCCGCCGCGAGCCCGCAAGAGACGGCAAGCAGTAGCACCAAAGGGTTGCGGGCGCGCTTACCGGGGCGAGGTGTGCGCATGTGTCTCCTTCGCGCCTGGTCGGGTGCCGTCTTCCACCCTCACTCGCCACGTCCATGCTGTCCAACGAAAAATAATGATGCAATTCATCAGATATGCTCATGAATATGGAGCTGCGACATCTCGAGCACTTCGTCGCGGTCGCCGAGGAGCGCAGCTTCACCCGGGCCGCCGAGCGCCTGCTCCTCGTGCAGTCGGGCCTGTCGGTCTCGGTGCGCACCCTGGAACGGGAGCTGGGCACCGCGCTGTTCATCCGGACCACCCGGCGGGTCGAACTCACCGATGCTGGCCGGGCACTGCTGCCGCAGGCCCGGCAGGTGCTGGCGGCCGTCGAGTCCGCTCGGGACTCGGTGGCCGATGTGCTCGGCGTGATCCGGGGCACCCTGCGAGTGGGTCTGCTCCAGTCCATGGACCCTGGTGGTGTGCCGGCCGTCCTGGCCCAGTTCCACCGCGACCACCCGCAGGTCGACCTCTCGTTGCGCTTCGCCGCGGGCGGGGCAGCCGAACTCGCCGACCTCGTCCGTCAGCGTGTGCTCGACCTGGCCTTTGTGGCCGGGCCCGATCCGCCACCCGCTGACCTGGACATCACCCCGCTGACCACCGAACCCATGGTGCTGCTGGCCCCTGCTGAGCACCGGCTGGTGTCCTCACGTCCGGTTGGGCTCGAGGAGCTGGTCGACGAGGCATTCGTCGACTTTCCGCCCGGCTGGGGCGGTCGCATGGTTGTGGACCAGGCGTTCGCAGCCGCCGGCTTGTCCCGTCGGGTCGCGGTCGAGGTCGGTGACGTCGGCACGTTCCAGCATCTGGTCGAGCACGGGTTCGGGATAGGGTTCCTCCCCCGGCCTGCCTTCACCCACCACAAGCGCCTGCGCGCAGTGCCGCTGCGCGCGATGCCCCTGTGGCGGCTCGGCGCCGCCGTGCCCGCCGGAACGCCCCCCAGCGCCGCCGCCCGCGCCCTGCTGGCGCTGGCCAGCCA
>CAXUFG010000073.1:0-4721 GCA_964250265.1 uncultured Pseudonocardiaceae bacterium
GTGCCGTCTTCTGGGACGGCACCCGGGCGCTGACCCAGGACGGCGAAGTCCGCTTCCAGGTACCGCAGCCGTGGCCCCGCGAGCTCTTCCAGGGGCGCTTCGGCCGTTGGCTCCGGGTGGAGATCGCCAGTGGGGATTACGCGACGCGGCCGCAGCTCACGTCACTCATCACGCGCTACGGCTGGGACCTGCCCACCGTGCAATGGGCCGGCGCCATGCCGATCACCTGGCCGACGCCGGTGCCATCCCCAGCGGCCTTCTGTAACGGCAGCCCGCTGGACCTGAGCAAGGACTTCTACCCCTTCGGCGAGCAGCCGCGCTTCAACGACACCTGCTACCTGGCCTGCCCCGACGGCCTGGCACGTCCCGGCCGGGCGGTCACGCTTCAGGTGACCCTGACCAACGGGACCGACGCCGGACCGATACCGAAGGTGCGCACCGAAGGCAACCCGGGAATCGCCTGGGAAGCCTGGGACGGCACCGGATGGCAGACAGTGACGCCGGCCAGCCCCGGCGAGAGCTACGCGTTCACCGGCGACGTCACCCTCTCGATCATCCTGCCCACCGGTTTCGCGCCGACCACGGTGGGCGGCGAGGAGCACTACTGGCTGCGGGCCCGGCTCGTGCGAGGCAATTACGGGGAAGCCGCCAGCTACACGAAGAAAACCGACGGCACGTACGAGCCAGTCGCCGCGACCTTCGCGCCGCCGGTCGTCCAGACCCTGTCCTGGTCGCCAGGTGCCGATGGAGGGGATTTGGTCCGCGCGCCGGCCTGTGTGAGCTTCAACGACTTCAAGTACGTCGCCTACGCCTGGACGGCTGAGCGTGAGCCGGAGCGATTCACCCCCTTCACCCCGGGCGCGGACTCCGACCCCGCCCTGTATATGGGATTCGACCAGCCGTTCGAGTCGGAGCCGGTGACGTTGTATCTCCAGATCGAACCACCCGCGCCGCAGGAGGTCGCCGCGAAGGCGCTCGCTGACCTCGACACCGACCCGGCCATCCGGGCCCAGGTGATCTGGGAGTACAGCGGCCCGGATCGGTGGCAGCCGCTCGCTGCGGTCGATGAGACCGACGCGCTGGCAGGCCGGGGCCTCGTCCAGTTCATCGGACCGGCGGATCTGGTGGCCCGGGACTGTTTCGGTCAGCGCGGCTACTGGGTTCGCGCTCGCTGGCACCACGGGCAGTTCCCCGTCCCGCCAGCGCTGCGCCGGGTACTGCTCAACACCACGTGGGCAACCCAAGCTGTCACGATCTCCGAGGAGATCCTCGGCTCGGGCAACGGCGATCCCGCCCAGAGCGTCACGACCGCGCAGACCCCGGTGCTGCCGGGCCAGCAGCTGGTGATCCGCGAGCCCGACATCCCACCCCCGGGCGAGCTGGCGGCGCTGGGGCCCGACGCGGTCACCGTCACCCTCGACGGGAGTGGGCAAACCGACGAGATCTGGGTGCACTGCCAGCCCGTTCCGGACTTCTACTCCTCCGGCCCGCTGGACCGGCACTACACCATCGATCCGCTCAGTGGGGAGATCCGATTCGGGGACGGCTGGGCCGGGCGGCTGCCGTCACGGGGCCAGAACAACATCCGCATCACTTACCGCACCGGCGGTGGGGCGGCGGGTAACCGGGCCGAGTCGACGATCACGACGCTGCGCTCCGCCATCCCCTCCATCGACACGGTCACCAACCACGAACGATCCCAGGGAGGCTCCGCCCAGGAGTCGATCGAGCAGCTGTACACCCGCGGCCCACGGCTGCTGCGCCACCGTGACCGGGCCGTCACCGCCGACGATCTGGAGGACATCGCCCTCGACGCCTCGGCCGAGGTGGCCCGGGTCAAGGCGGTACCGCCCAGCTTGTTCAACCCGTTTGACCTGTGGTTGGACCCGGGAGCCAAGCCGGGGAACGGGCATCAGCAAGCGGACGCCGGGCGCGCCGGAGTGATCGTGGTTCCGGATTCCGCAGAGCCCTGCCCCACTCCGAGTCTGGGGCTGCTGCGCCAGGTCCAGGCCCAGCTGCAGGCCCGCTGCCCCGCGACCGTGCAGCTGTGGGTGGCTGGCCCCGAATGGATCAAGGTGACGGTCACCGCGACGGTGGTGCCAGTCTCTGCGGAGGTGGCCGAGCCCGTGCGCGATCGGGTCAAGGTGGCGGTGGAACGTTACCTGCACCCGCTGACCGGAGGATCGGATGGCCGTGGCTGGGCTTTCGGCCGCAAGCCGCATCGCTCCGATTTGTTCGCGGTGATCGAGGCAGTGGAGGGCGTCGACCACCTCCGCTCCCTCTCCCTCGACCTGGCTGCGCAGACGCAGTCCGAAGACCTCAGTGGGCAGTTGGATGCGGTGCTCAGCCGTTCGCTAGCCGAGGCCGCTGACGCAGATCCCCCGCAGGCGGATCTGCGTCCCTGGATTGGCCGGGCACTGGTCTATTCGGGCCAGCACGAGATCACCGTGACGTTGCGAGGATGAGGATGCCGATTCCACTGCCGAACCTCGACAACCACACCTTCGCCGATCTGACGACGGAAGCGCGGGAACTCATCCCCGTCCTGTATCCCGCCTGGACCGATCACAACCCCAGCGACCCGGGGATCGTGCTCGTCGAGCTACTGGCCTGGCTGACCGAGATGCTGCTCTACAGCCTCAACCAGATCCCGGAGGCCAACACCCGCAAGTTTCTGCAACTGCTGGGCGGGGCAGCGCCGACTGAGGGCGGACTCGACGCGGCCGTCTTTCAGACAATGGGGGACCTGCGCGAACGCTACCGGGCCGTCACCGCCGAGGACTACGAGTACCTGGTGCGCGAGATCTGGCGGGACAGCCCGGAGGCCGCCGGGCTCCCCAAGGTGCGGCGGGCACGGTGCGTGCCCGGGTGGGACCTGACCGCCGATCCCGCCGCGCCGACTCCAGCGCATGTCAGCGTCGTCGTGGTGCCGGAGACTGTGGTGCCGGAGACCGGGGAGGTAGACCCCAGGCTGACCACCGCCCTATTCCAGTTCCTGGACTCCCGGCGCATCCTGACTACGCGGCACCACGTGGTCGGGCCGAGCTATGTCGATGTCGGTATCGCCGCCAACCTGGCGCTGCACGAGGACTCTCCACCGGATGACGCCCTCAACGACGCACACAGCCGTCTCGTGGTGTTCTTCGATCCGCTGTACGGCGGCGCCGTAGGCGACGGCTGGCCCTTCGGACAGAACGTCTACGCGTCGGAGATCTATGCCGTTCTGGAACAGTCCGATTTCCTCGACTACGTTGAGGACCTCAAGCTCACCGGCCAGGTGCCGATCCTGGACGCCGGCGGGCAGGTGATCGGTATCGAGCTGGATGCTCATCAGCTCGTCCGCCTCGCCCGACTCGATCTGGTCGGTTATGACAGCTATGGCCGAACCCACCCACGGTCCTGGAACGGCGCGTCATGAGCACCTATCTCGACTACCTGCCCGCAGCCTTCCGGGAGGACCCGTTCGCCGGCCGGTTCCTGCTGGCCTTCGAGGCCCTGTTCACCGGCGTCGGCGACCACAAGGGGCTTGAGCAGACCATCGGCCGGATCAGCGACTATCTGGATCCCCAGACCACACCGGAGGAGTTCCTGCCCTGGCTCGCCGGGTGGGTGTCGCTCAGCCTGCGCGCCGACTGGGATCAGGACACCAAGCGCGGGTTCATCCGCGAGATCGTGCCGCTGTATCGCCAGCGCGGCACGCTCGCCGGTCTGCAACGCATGCTGGAGATCTACCTGCGTCCCTTGGATGACGAGGTGACCCGCGAGGACGTGGTCATCTTCGATGAGTTCGACGAAGTTCCGCATTTCTTCGAAGTCCAGCTGACCCGCAGCGATGCGAACCCCACCCGTCTGCGCGCAACGCAGGAGATCGCCCGGGCCATCATCGACCGGGAGAAACCCGCGCACACTTTTTACGCGGTGAAAGTGGTCATTCCGACGATGCATCTGGTGTCCGGAGAGCTCATCCTCGGTACGAATACCTGGCTTGGCACGAGTCCTCCGACCTCTTAGCGAAAGGAATCTCCATGGCGGACTACACCCAGCCCGATGTGGTACAGAAACGCGTCCGCTTCTTCGACGGACAATTCTTGCAGGATCAGGACTTCATCGACGAGCAGCGCTATCACCTCGACCGTGAGCGCCGCCAGAGTCGGCTGCTCAACGTCACCGGTGTCGTCTCGGGTCTCACGGTGACCAAGGCCGGGGCATATCAGGTCACGGTGGCCAAGGGCATGGCCGTCGACGACCTCGGTCGCCAACTTGTCCTCGCCGACGACCTGACTTTGCGGCTGACCGACAAGTTCGCCAAGCAACAGGGCATCGAGGTGCGGCTGATCTACCAGGAGACCCCGACCGACGTGGCCCAGACCGGCGGCGAGAGTGCCCGCCGCTGGGACGAAAGCCCCAAGATCGCGGCGCTGGCCCCGGACGGAACCGTCGCCGTCGCCCCTGACGGTGCGGCGTCCACCTGGGAGGGCCCCACGGTCCTGCTCGCCCATCTCGCGGTGGCCGGCAACGGTGACGTCACCGTCGACACCACCGTCACCGGTAAAGCCGGCCTATCCGTCCCCGGTTACGTGGGTATCGGCACCACCGACCCGGAAGCGAAGCTCCACGTGGCAGGCGGGGCGATCATGCCCAGCGCAGGCAACGATGAGGGGGCGGGGATCATGTTCCCGAAGGACCCGGGCGGCGGTGCGGGTGACGCGGCCTGGATCCGC
>CAXUFG010000073.1:4821-22038 GCA_964250265.1 uncultured Pseudonocardiaceae bacterium
CGCGGCGGCAAGAACGCCTCGAACGTCTACCTCAACGACAACGGCGGCAATGTGGCGATCGGCTCAACTGACACGCAGGAATGCCGGTTGTTCGTCAACGGGCCGGCCAAGGTACTGGGGTTGCGGATCAACAGTAACTACCAGTTCAACCGAGTGCAGGCCGGACACTTCAAGATCGGCTCCAGCGAAAGTGGGACGCCACAAACGGCCATCAAATTCGACAACCCCTTCACCAACACTCCTAATGCCGTGGCGACGGTGCGTGGTGAGATGACGAACGCGCCGGACACCTTCGCGGTGACAGTGAGGTCCATCGACACGACAGGTTTCAGTGTGAACGTTTGCCGCGTGGATCAGCCTGGTGGGTGGGGTCAGACCCTGTGGCTGGACTGGATCGCTTGGGAGTGAGAGGAGCACCACCACGACGCGGAGCCTGGAGATCCATCATCTGTACTTCACAAGTTCGGGCTATTCCACACCGATCGTCGCGGGCCTCACTGCCGCCTGCGCAGCAATGAGGCCGCCGATCGAGGGGCTGCTGCCCGGCTTACCGGCCTGGAGCCAGTCACCACGTGAGTACTTGCCCTCGTCACGAGAAAGGAAGCATGCCCTGCATGCGAGAGCAACTGGAGAAGCGCACCACCGAGTTGGAGGCCGAGTACCGGGCAGGTCAGCAGATGCTTGCGGAATTGGACGCCAAGCGGACAGACCTACAGCAAACGCTGCTGCGCATCAGCGGAGCCATCCAGGTGTTGAAGGAGCTGCTGGAGGCGGACCGCGACGTGGCTGGTGACGATGCTGGATCAGCGCAGCCCAGCACGCCGCCGCCACGCCAGGATGCAGACCTGCCGTCATCCGGTCTCATCGGGGGATGAACCATGGTAGGCGGGTGAATCAGTAACCACGCTCATCGGTCACACTGGTGGCTGGCGGCCTCTGCGCGCGGGTGGGCTACCGGTGTTATTGACACGAGCGCAGTGGTGGGTCCTGTCCGGCTTTCCACTGTGGTCTCCGGTTGGGCCTTGGAGCGTGACCCGCGGGTGATCCCTGTCGGCACCTGTGGGACGGCACGAACCTTGTCGTGACACCGTTCCTACCTCGGCGACGGCCCGGAGGCGTGCCCGCACCGGGCAGCACTTCGAGCGCCTGCTTGCCGCCCACAACCTAGGCCGTTACGCCGCCATGTCATCGAGTGTGCACGCTATGCCGCTGAGCCCGCCACCCTTCAGGAGTGCGACGGCGCGGGCCCGGCTGTCGGCACCTCGAACGCGAGCTGTTCGGGATAGCACCAGAACCAGTCTTCGCCGGGCTCGAAGGACCGTACCAGCGGATGCTGGGTCCGGGCGTGATGTGCGATTCGTGCCGGCGTGGCGAACTGGCACAACAGTCGACGTGCCCACACGACTTGCACATGCGCAGATGCACCCGCGAGTTGCGCCTGGAATCCGTCAAAGACCTCTTTGGGAAGGCCGCCCGGATTGGACTCGGTCTCGACCATTAGCGGTGGTACTGCGCTGATGATCGCGGCCTTGGCCACCCGGCTTTCGCCATGTCCGGCTAGATAGTGGATCACTTCACCGCCGCCGGTCGAATGACCCACATGAATGGCCTCCGTCAGATCCAGATGCGCTGTCAACGCCGCGAGGTCGTCGGCGTAGTGGTCCATGTCGTGGCCGTCGCTAGTCTGGCTGGACCGCCCGTAGCCGCGCCGATCATGCGCGATGACTCGATAGCCGTGTTGTAGGAAGAACAACATCTGGGTGTCCCAGTCGAAAAAGCCGAACTTATTTTCCCAATAGAGACGACCCGAAGAAATCCCCGTGTTCGTGAACCAGTAGAGTGTGATGTTGTCGAGGATGTCGTCTCGTGTAAGGTCCCCGAAGGGGCGTCCGTCAAAGAGGTGTGAGATGTTCTCGTAACTGCGCGGGTCGTGGTCAAGAATCCAGGCTGCCAGGCCGACGGGTGAATCTGCCACTCCGTATAGCGTTTGCGGGCGCGTCCCAATCTCGGTTGCGTAGCCGGTGCGCTTCGCATAAAAGTCGCTCAGCTGCTCGACGACCGACCCGGCCATCCGTGCGTAACAATGAGCGGCAACGCGCCAACCCCGTGACCATCTCCCCAATGCGAATACCCACATCACCCAGCAGCGTCAACAACTCACGGACTTCAGCATTCATGAGCGACTCACGGTCCTCCACTGCTCAATTCCCAAGCCTGTGCACCAATCGGATATAACGATTGATTAGCGCTCTCTCCCGATCTCTCGAACAACTGTTCCCTCATCCCGGCCTCGCCGCTTGTCGCGCACCGCCTCCCTCATCCCCTCAGCCTCCTCCGCGCCTGCACCAACACCCCCACCACCTCATCCACCATCCCCGGCGTCATGATCGCCTCCCATGTAAAAGGCGGAGAAATAGACATCCACACATGCCCTTGTGCTACTCGCACCACTACCGTGGCAGTCTCTCCACAAGAAGCCTTGACTCGAACTCTGCGAGGCATACCCCACGCAATAGCCACACCGTGCTCAGTAGCTCCGTCTTCAGGCTGCGGTTGCGCTGGAACAAGCTTGCTCATAGAGCGGTATCCAGACCATCAACTGATACCTGCTCAGCCCGCTCAAACGCAATAACCAACTCCCACCGCAGCGGCACTGCATCATCCCGGCTCAGCCGTATCCGTGGCCCGTCCGGCCGTCCCTGAATGATCAGCTCCTCGCTGTCCAGCTCGGTGAGAAGCACCGTAGGCGGTAGGGCTGTACGGAATGTACTGCCGTTTCTACTGCGGGGATGGATCAGCTCGTCAGTGGTGCCCTCACTGCCTCCGGCGCCACCGACCTCACCGGCTATGTCACGTACCCCGACACCCGGCTCCTGGTCATCTGCCGCACCCACCGTGCTCAGTACTCCCCACCCGCTGCTCGTCTTCAACGTGGACGGCACCCAGAGCCGGGGAACGCCGGATCGATGGAAGCGGGGGAGGGCGTCCCCACCAAGGGACGCGCACCGACCCAGCGCTCAGCCCGGCTCTGGGGCCATGGGAGAGCCAAGGGCGTGAGCTGTCACGTGGGGTAGCAGGTGACCAGGTCGCACATGATCCAGCGTTAAGCTGGGAACCTCACCAAGCGTCTGTCTGGGTAGGAGGTGCGCGGCAACATGGCGCGTCAGCCACCGGAGCTAGCCGAGCAGCAGCGGTTGCTGGGCCGACACCTGGCAACGCTCCGGGAAGCAGCCGGGCTCTACCAGACAGACGTTGCCCGAGCCGTGCCGTGCCATCGCACAACGGTGACTCATGCCGAAGCAGGCTCGCAACTGCCCGATGCCGGTTTCTGGGAAACCGCAGACAAAGTAGTAGGCGCCAATGGAACGCTGATCGCTGCGTACGGAGCCCTCATCCAGGCCCGCGAGACCCATAGAGCCGACCAACGCGCCGCCCGCCGTGCGCGAGCGAACACCGAGCTAGCAAAGCTGACATCGAGCCATAGCACCACCTCATCAGCACCATCGAACGGCCTGCAACTGGTCACGTGGCAGGGCACTTCTTCACTCGGGGGAGATGAAAATGAGGCCCTGGAACTCGCCCGGCGGGTAGCTGCCTCAGACGTGAGCACTGAAACGCTGAGCCGACTCGAAGACATCGTTGATGAACTGGCGATCAAGTATCCGAAAACCCCGCCGCAGGCACTACTTGGTCCGGTCCGTCGGCATATCGCGTACGTTATGCGCCTGCTCGATGCGCGCAAAACTCTTGACGAGCACCGACGGCTAATTATTGTGGGCGGATGGCTCTCCCTCATCGCGGCCACGCTCTACATTGACCTTGAACACCGACCGGCGGCCAATAGTTGGCTCGCGACCGCCGCAAGCTTGGCGAAGCAGGCGGGCAAGTCTGAGATTCATGCCTGGCGCTATGAGACCGAAGCGTGGCAAGCCCTGAATGATGGCGACTACCCTCGTGCAGCGGAGCTATCCCAAGCCGCGCAACGACTCGCGCCACGCGGCAGCTCGGCAGCTATTCAAGCCACGGCGCAGGAAGGCCGCGCGTGGGCGCGCCTAGGCCAAGGCAACGAGACATACGACGCCCTCAAACGGGTCGAGGGATACGTCTCCCGCATGGCAAGACCGGAGACACCGGAGCACCACTACCGCTATGACCCGGACAAAGCGGAAGCCTATGTCGCCACCACGCTTGCCTGGCTCGGCGATGTGGCTTCCGAGCACCATGCCCGCCATGTTGTCGCCACGCTGACCCTGGAAGCCGAAGCGGGCCGCTGGCCGCGCCGACTGGCCTCAGCCAACATCGATCTTGCCCTGGCGCTGTTACTGACTGACCGGCTCGATGAAGCTTGTGCCGTTGCCCAGGAATCCATGCTCTCCGGTCGACTGGTGGCCTCGAACCACTGGCGGGCGCTGGAGGTAGCGCGGGCTGTCGAAGCCCGGGGATTACCGGAAGCGGCGGAGCTGCGGGAGGCGTATCAACTGATGAGGCGGGGGAGTGAGGGCCAGCGTGGGGTCCGGTGAAGTTATGTACTTAGGAGTAAAGCTTAACAACTACGCGGCGTATACTTCGTTCATCGTGCGGGGGCTGAAGCGGAAGCGGATCAGGTAGATCTGGTTCTGACGGAAGCAACGCGGGCTCGCAGAGACAGCTTCGACTTCTACACCCGTCCTATAGGCGCCGACGACGCGGAAGCCGAGTATCACCACTTCATTTTTGGCCAGCGAGGATCGGGTAAGTCGAGCCTCATGCGCAACGTCGAATACCAATGTAAGATTCCTTGGAAAAGGGTACGTATGGATTGACCAAGAGATCTTCACGGATCTAGCCACCCAGACGTACTCATGAGCTGTGTTTTACAGATTCTGGAAGAACTAAACGCTAGTATTGAAAACAGACAAGGCGTGACGGACGCTGGAAGAAAATCTCGCTGCGACTGAACCCGCGTTCACGCGACGACGGCGTGCTGCGCGACGGCAACGGCCAGCCACAGGTGCTCGTCGAAATCGCGGTGCGCCCGCTCGCGGTCCAGGTCGGCGAGGAGCGCGTAGTACGGGCCGCCGCCCGTGACCATCACGTGGTCGATCGCCTCGGGCAGGTCGCCGAAGAACCGGTCGAGGCCCGTTCGAGCCGGTCGGGGGTGCGGCCAGTCAGGATGACCTCGGCGCGGGCGCGGCGGGCCGTCTCGAGCCCGATGCCGGCGCTGCCGCCGATCACGACCACGATCTGCCCGGCCAGTTCCGGCTGGCGCTGGGTGGTTGCGGTGGCCATGGCGGTCCCTCGGTGGCCGGCTGGCGGGTTGCGGCGATCTCGCCGCGCAGCGCCTTCAGCGCGTCGACGTAGATCTCCGAGAAGGTGGGGAACGGCTGGATGACGTCGCGCAGCACGTCGAGCGGCACGCGGGCGCGGATGGCCAGCGTGGCCTGCTGCAGCCATTCACCCGCCTCGGGGCCGAGCGCGTAGGCGCCGGTCAGCCGCTCGCCGTCGGACAGCACGGTCAGGAACCCGTTGGACTCGGCGTAGGCGTGCGTGTAGGTGGCCGTCTTGGCAACCTCGGATACCCGGGCGGTCGCGCTGAACCGGGCCTCGGTGGCGCCGACCGCGGCCGCTTGCGGGTCGGTGTAGACCACGTCCGGCACGGCCTCGTAGCTGGCCTCGCGGGGCTCACCGAGAATGTTCGCGGCGACGACCTCGCCCTGGTACTTGCCGACGTGGGTCAGCAGCCGCACCCCGGTGACGTCGCCGATGGCCCACAGCCGCTCGCCGGCCCGCAGGCGCGCGTCGACCTGGACGCCGTGCTCGTCGAACGTGGCGCCGGCCGTCTCCAGGCCGAGCCCGGCCACCCGCGGGCGTCGGCCGGTGGCGACCAGCAGCCGGTCGCCGCGCAGTTCACGCCCGTCGGCGAGGCCCTGCACGTCGTCCGGGCCGGCGCGCCGGGCGGCGGCCGCGTGCACGCCGAGCAGCAGCGCGATACCATCGCGGCGCAGCGCGTCGCCGAGCGCCTCGCCGAGCGGCGCGGGCTCGCGGGCCAGCACGTGGCCCCCGCCCTCGACGAGGGCCACCTCGCCGCCCAGGCGGCGCACGGCCTGAGCCATTTCGGTACCGACCGGGCCGCCGCCGAGTATCAGCAGGTGGTGCGGGACGGCCTTCATGCCGGTCACCTCGCGGTTGGTCCAGATGCCGTCCAGCTCGCGCAAGCCCGGGATGGGCGGCATGACCGGATCCGAGCCCGTCGCCAGCACCACGTGTGCCGCGGTGTAGCGCGTGCCGTCGACCTCGACCACACCCGGCCCGGCCAGCCGGCCGGTGCCGCGGAGCAGCTCGATGCCCTTGCCCGCCAGCCAGGCCTGCTGGCCGGCGTCGGAGTAGTTCGAGACCATGAAGTCCCGGTAGGCCAACGCCGCCTTGGCGTCGATCTCGGCGCTGGCCCCCACGTCCCGCGCGGCCTGCACCGCCTCGCCGGGCCGCAGCAGCGTCTTCGACGGGATACACGCCCAGTAGGAGCACTCGCCCCCAGCCAGCTCCCGCTCGACCACCGCCACCCGCAGGCCGCCGTCGGCCAGCTCGCCGGCACAGTGCTCACCCGGCGAGCCGGCGCCCACGACGATGACGTCGTAGTCGGTGCTCATGTGGTGGTTCCAAGCTCGTAGTCCACGATGTCGCTCCTTGCCTTTGCGCTGACGGTGGCCCGTGTTCAGCCCACCCGGCTGACCTCCGCGGTCGCAGCTGGGGGCAGCGGCTCGCGCCCGTGGAGGACCCTGGCTCGTGGCCTGGCCCGCTGCCCAGACCATCTCGCGGGAGGCCCCCGCGCCCGGGCACGGTCACAAGGTCCGGCTCCGGTCCATGGTCACTAGCGTCGACCTGCGCGGGTTGGACGGTCAAGCAGGAGGATCAATTAAGCGGGCGGCCGGTGTGCCGGGCGCTGGCCGCTGCGTCTGCCTGGCGCGTAATTGAGGGGAGGACCGGACAGGTTGTGGTCCCTACAGGCATTTCTGGATTGTCACGTTCCGACGCGGGTCACGACCAGGTCGCCCGGCGTGAAACTCGCCGCCTGCGCCGAGGGCGCACCCAACAGTGCAATGCCCGAGACCATCAGCGAGGTCACGACAGCGCCGGCAAGCAGGCGGCAGAAGCGCAGACGCATTTCGATCTCCAGCGGCTCGGGCGGGCGGCACCGGGAACGCTAAATTGAGAAATCGGGCACCTCGAAGCCCGTTCAGACAACGTTCAACCAGCAGCCGTCCCCGGCGCCATGAGGCAGCCCCTTGTGCACCGGGCTCGAGAGCACCGTAGGCGGTACTCATAGCCCGGGTTCCAGACGTCCCGCGTTCGGCCCGGCGCTACAAACGATTCACCCAACCGCCCTATGTTCCCGCTCATGAAGCGACTCCTGGGCATCACCCTTGGCAGTGTTCTCGTTCTCGCGTCAGGCCTTGCGGGTAGTGCCTCAGCCACGGCCAACGCCGGTGTTATTGGGGAGGTCTTGCCCGGCTTTGATCACATTGTGGTGATCTACCAGGAGAATCACAGCTTCGACAATCTCTACGGAGGTTGGGGCAGGGTCGGCTTCGACACCGTCAACGGGCTCGCCCGCGCCCAGCCGACCAAAACCGTGCAGGTTGCTCAGGACGGCAGCCCGCTGACCTGCTTGTACCAGAATGACGTCAACCTCACCTCTCCCTCCCCGCTGCCCACCATATGCACCGACAGCGCGCACCCGGCCAAGCAGGGCAACCCACCCACGCTGCAACCGGTCAACAGCGCATTTACCAACAAGCCCTGGCGGATCGATGACGTCATTCCCGCCACGGCCACCACCTGCTCAACCACCTCCGGCTTTTCCGATGTGCGCAATGGCACCGGAGCACCCGGCGGCTGCACCCAGGACCTCGTTCACCGCTTCTACCAGGAGCAGTACCAGATCGACGGCGGTAAGCAAGCCCGATACGTCACCGGCAGCGACGCGGTAGGGCTGACCATGGGCTATTACGACACCACCCAGCTACCCATCTACCAGTATCTCCACAGCCGCAACGCCCCAGCCTACGTGATCGCCGACAACTTTTTCCAAGGCGCCTTCGGTGGCTCATTCCTCAACCACCAGCTGCTCGTCGCCGCCCAAGCCCCCATCTTTCCCGGCGCGGACCACAGTGGACAAACCACCGGCTGCGCCACCGGCACCGCCAACTGCGATCTGCACTCGGTAGTGGACTCCAACGGGATGCCGAATAGCTACCCCTACTACACGCCTACCGCCGGTACGGTGAAAGACCAGCAACTCACCGAGGCGGCCGACCCGGCCGGTCACTGCGCCCCGAGCTTCCCCGGCGCGGGTACCGCTCCGGCGGGCGCGCTGTGCGGGGACTACGCGGTCAACACCATCCAGCCCTTCACCCAGCCCTACGCCCCGGGCACCGCACTGGGCAAACGACTGCCACTGCTGCACAGCCCCAACATCGGTGACTCGCTGTCGGCCCGCGGAGTGCCCTGGGCCTGGTATTCCGGGGGCTGGGACAACGCCGCGGGCAACAACGGACGCGATGCCACTCATCCGCTCGGCCCCGGCTGGACTGCCGGGGCAACCGGCACTGCCACTGGCACCTGCGCCGGATCCGTGGCCACCGGCGCGGTCTTCCCGAACTGCCCGGATCCCCTGTTCCAGTTCCACCACCAGCCGCTGGGATATTTCGCCAACTACGCCGATGGCACCTCAGCCCGGACCCAGCACCTGCTGGATGAGCAGAAGTTCTTCCAAGACGCAGCCCGACCCAACGCGCTTCCTGCGGTCAGCTTCGTCAAGCCGATTGGCGCCGAGAACGAACACCCCGGCTACACCAGCGAAACCAACGGCAGCTCCCACCTCGTTGACCTGCTCAAAGCCATCGAGAACGGACCGAACGCCAAAAACACGATGGTCATCGTCACCTACGACGAATTCGGTGGGCAATGGGACCACGTGTCACCACCCGGCAGCGCCGCCAACCCCGGGCCTTACGACGCCTTCGGCCCCGGCACCCGAGTCCCAGCACTGATCATCTCGCCGAACTTCGGGCTCGGCATCATCCCACCGATCTTCCGCTCCGGCGTGGACCACACCTCACATGACACCACCTCCATCCTGGCCACCATCGAACACCGATTCGGACTGCCACCACTGACCGGCCCGGACGGCAAACCCACCCGAGAAGCCCGCGTCACCGACCTGTTCTCCGCCATCCGGTGAGCAGGGCGTGTCCGTCGCGGAATCGGACCCCGTCGGCGCAGCGGGCCTCGACCTTGCCGCCGGCGAACTGCTCGGTGTAGAGCCGGGCATACAGCCCGTCGTGGGCGAGGAGTTCGGTGTGCGTGCCTTGCTCGACGATCCGGCCGGCCTCGACGGCCAAGATGAGGTCGGCGCCAAGCACGGTGGACAGGCGGTGGGCGATCGCGATCGTGGTGCGCCGCTGGGTGGCGTGTTCGAGTGCCTGCTGTACCAGCCGTTCGCTGGCGGTGTCCAGCGCGCTGGTGGCCTCGTCCAGGATCAGGATTCGGGGATCTTTCAGCAGCACCCTCGCGATGGCCAGCCGTTGTTTTTCTCCTCCGGACAGCCGGTAGCCGCGCTCGCCGACCACGGTGTCGTAGCCCTGGGCGAAGGACAGGATGCGGTCGTGGATGTTGGCGGCCCGCGCGGCGGCTTCGATCTCGTCCTGGGTGGCGTCCGGTCGGGCGTAGCGCAGGTTGTCCGCGATGGTGGAGTGCAGCAGGTAGGTGTCCTGGGTGACCATGCCGATGGCTTCGGCCAGCGAGGCCTGCGTCAGGTCCCGAACGTCGTGGCCGTCGATCAGGACCTGGCCGCGGTCGACGTCGTAGAGCCGGGGGATCAGGTAGGACAGCGTTGTCTTGCCCGAGCCGCTGGGGCCGACGATGGCGGCGAGCTGGCCGGGCTCGACGGTGAAGTAGACGTCCGCCAGGGCGTGGACGGGAGTACTCGCGGTCTGGACCGCAGCGGCCGCGCCTGGCGGGTTGTCGCTGCCGGGGGGCGCGGCGGCGACGTCGGTGGTGGTGGGGTAGCTGAACCAGACGCCGTCCAGTTCGACCCGGCCGGCCAGGTTGGTGGTGTCCAGTACCCGGGCGTGTGGGCTGTCGACGATGCGTGGGGTCAGGTCGAGGTAGCCGAAGATTCGGGCGAACAGGGCCAGCGAGGTCTGCACGTCCAGCGCGACCCGCAGCAGGTTGACCGTCGGGAACAGCAGCCGGGTCTGCAGGGTGGTAAAGGCGACGATCGTGCCGGCGGTCACGCTCACGCCGCTGCCGGTGGCGATGAGGAATCCGGCGGCGAGGTAGACCAGGGCTGGGGTGATTCCCAGGAATGTCTGCACCACAGCGAAGAAGGACTGCCCGGTCATCGCCTGGCGGACCTGCAGTTCGACCTGACGGGCGTTCTCGGCCCGATAGCGCGCGAGTTCGTAGGCTTGCCGGTTGAACACCTTGGCCAGTAAGACACCGGACACCGACAGCGACTCCTGGGTCAGCGCGGTCATCTCCGACAGCGACTCCTGGGTGCGACCCGCCAGCTTGCGCCGGACCCGTCCCACCCGCACCTGCAGCACCACGAACAGCGGGATGAGCAGGACCGCAACCAGCGTCAGCTGCCAGGACAACACCACCATCGCCACCAACGCGGCCAGCACCGTGACCACGTTGCCCAAGATGGAGCTGGCGGTTTCGCTGAGCACCGACTGCACTCCACCAACGTCGTTGGCCAGCCGGGACTGGATCGCCCCGGTGCGCGTCGCGGTGAAAAACGACAGATCCAGCCGCTGCAAGTGCTCGAACAGCCGCCCGCGCAGATCGGCCATCACCCGGTTGCCCAGCAGCGTGGTCTGGTAGGTCTGATACACCCCGATCAGCGCGGAGACCACCGGGATCGCCACCATCCCGGCGACCAGCCACGCCAGCAACCCCAGCCGTACCGCGCCTCCACCAAGGGGGAACAGTGCCCGGTCGAACGCGGCCTGAGTGAGAAACGGGGTGATGATGCCCAACCCGCTGGACACCAGCACCGCCACCACGATCGCCACCAGACTCGCGCGGTAGGGGGTGAACAGCGCCCAGACCCGCCGGCCCAACCTGTCCGGTTCCATGCCTGGACCCTAGGCAATGCCGGCCCATTCCTCTGTGGGGTCCGTTGCGTTGATGGGCGACGCTCCGGCCGATGGCGGGTCGCGCCCCCTCAATGCCCTGGTGTTGCCGAACTCAACATGACGACTGTTGACTTGACGGCCAGACCGCCGTGGTGCCGAGCTCGGCAACGGTAAGGTGATCATACTGTTGTCTCAGACCGGCTGGCGGACGTAACTGCGAGCCACGTTGATTCCGATGACCTCGGACGCGCCGTTGGGCTCCGGGCCGAGTGCCCTGGCCACCGCAGGCCCAAGCTTCTCGGCGAGGAATCGGTCGGCGTGCTCCTTGGACTCCCACAGCGAGACGACCCGGAGCTTGCCGTCGCCCGTGGTACCGATGTAGCGCGCCTCGATGCCCTCGGGCGGCCCATCCAGCTCAGCGATGACGGCGTCGACCTGCTCGAGGGACGCGAAGGACGGGGTGGCGACTGTGATCCATTGCATGACTGGCCTCCTGGAATCGTGGCGGCCGGGTGGCCGCAGGAGGAACGCTAGAAATGCGTCTCCATCGCGACATCCGCTGGATGACTCATACCCCTACTTATCCGTTCATCCCCGCACTCCACGCGGCGATCTGGCTTCGCCTGCTGAACCCCAGCTTGGTGAGGATGTGCTGCACGTGGTTCTGCGCGGTGCGTTCGGAGATGACGAGCCGTTCGGCAATCTGCCGGTTGGTGAGGCCCTCGGCGACCAGCCTGGCGACCTCAGCCTCGCGCGGGCTCAGCGCCGGCAGGTGCTCGCGGCCGCCGAGGTGGGCGACGAGTGCGCCGGTGCGCTCGGTGTAGGCCGACATGCCCAGCGCGCGGGCCATGCGGTCGGCCTCGCGGGCGGCGGACGCAGCACGGTGGACGTCGCCGGGCAGGTTGCGCGCGCACAGAGCCGTCGCCTGGTGGTAATGGGCCTCGGCGACGAACCCGCGCGCCCCTGCCCGGTTGGCCGCTTCGGCGGCGTTCACCAGATCGTCGATGGCCAGGTCGAGGCGGTCGAGCGCGATGGCCCCGCGGCCGAGCGTGAGCTCGATAGGGCCCAGGTAGGCAACGCCTTCGGCGACCACATGCTCGCCGCGCAGCGGATCGAGCCGCTCGAGCAGCAGTGCCAGGTCCTCGTGCCGGCCGAGGGCGGCAGCGGCGCGGGCACCGCACACGTAGGTGTAAAGGACATGGAACGGCGGAGGACACCAGGTGTCCACGGGTCCAGCCTGCTGGTACGACGCGGCGGCCTCGTCCGGCGCTCCCGCGTATACGAGCAGCAGGCAGCGCGTCAGCGGACCCATCGTCCTGAACAGCGGCAGCGGCTCGAACGGACTTCGCACGAACTCCACCGCCTCGTCGGTGACCCCGAGGTGGCCGGCGAGAGCGCACTGCAACGCGAAATACGCGCCCTGCGCCGGGCGAGGCTCGACGGCGCGCATCCGGGCAAATCCGCGACGGCCGAGGGTGACGGCGTCGGCGTACCGGCCCTGCGCCTGCGCGATGAATGCGGCCACTCGATCGAGATGCCAGGCATTGATCGGACCACCCGCCCGCTCGACGGCCATCTGCAGCGCCGCAAGCTCGTCGGCGGCCGCCGCCAGCCGCCCACTCTCTAGCAGCGCGTCGATCCGCCACAGCTCCCCCCACATGGCCGAGCGCGCGCTGCTCGTCCGCTGTGCCAGTTCCAGCATCTCCGTGGCGACCAGCATCCGCTCGGCCCGGCCGGCTGGTCCGGGGCAGGCCTCTTTCCGGGCGTGTAATGCCGCTACCAGCGCGCGGTCGTCGCCCGATGCGCGCGCCACTTCGAGCGCCGCCGCGCTCAAGGCCTGGACGCGCTGCTGTTCCCCGTCGTAGAAGGCGAGATGACTGCGCTGGGCCAGCAGCCGTGCCCGCAACGCCTCGTATTCGAGATCGCCGAGGCCTGCGAGCGCCTGCTCGCACAATTGTTTGGCGACTGCGTTGACGCCAGCGTCGGCTACCGCCTCGAGGACCAGGGCAGCCTCGGCCATAAGCTCCGGGCTCTGCGCTGTGTGGGCAGCCGCCGCGCCGGTGACTGCGGCATCCACGCATCCTGGGAGGTCCCCCGCCAGGTAGGCGGCCCTGCCGAGCGCGATCCACACTCGGCAGCGCTCGGGGCCCGCGACCAGCGGTGTCGCCGGCAGGGCCAGCGCGGCGCGGTAAAGGCGGGCGCCCTCGTCGAACGCCAGCCGGCGAACGGCCTCTTCGGCGGCTCGGATGGTCCACCCGCAGGCGATCGCGCCCTGGTCGTACGCGGCCAGCTGCCCCCAGTGCCAGGCGATGTCCGCGAGGTGTTCGGACAGGTCGCCTGCGAAGTGCGCCTCGATCGCTTCGGCCACGGCGCGGTGCAGCGCGGTCCGGTCGGCCGTCGCGAGCGACGCCTCGACCGCCTCACGGGTCAGTGCATGGATGAAGCGATACTCGCCGGTGTGGCCGGCGCGGTCGACCAGTCCGTAGGCGATCGCTTCATCGATGACCGGCAGGCACTGCGTGACCGGTTCATCGAGGGCCCGCGCCACGAGTGGAAGCGGGAAATCACGGCCGACGATGGCCGCTGCCTGGACGAGTCGGCGACACTTCGGGGAGACGCGGTCCAGCCGTACTCGCACGACGTCGAGCACGCTGCGAGGCGGCCGGTCCGGACGCCAGGTGCCGTCCGCCATCGCCCGAGCGACCTCCCGGACGAACAACGGATTGCCGCCCGTGACGTCGAGCGCGGCGCGGGCGGTGGCCGCGGAGTCGTCGGCAGGCATTCTCGATAGTTGCTCGCGCACTTCGGCGAGGTCGAAGCCCTGCAGCTCGAGGCGCTCGACCGCCGGTGACCGGAGAAGGTCGGGGAGCACGCGGGGCAGGATGCTCGCCGGTTCGATGGTGCGGAAGGCGGTGAAGATGAGCAGCGGGCAGCCGATCATCTGGTGCGCCAGGTGGCGCAGGACCAGCAGCGATGACTCGTCCGCCCAGTGGATGTCGTCGAGGATGACGACGAGACTGCGGCTGCCCGCTGCGGCGAGTATCGCCTCGCTCATGTCATCGAAGACTCGGAACCGGTCTTCGGGGGACTCGACATCCGCTGCGAGGATGCGGTCGGGCGCGACTCCCAGCGAGCGAAGCACCTGGCGCCAGAGCCAGAACGCGGGCGCCCCCTCGGTTTGTGCGCACCGTCCCCAGGCCACAGCGGTGCCACCAGCGAGAGCGATCCCGGCGAGCTCCTGAGCGAGCCGGGACTTGCCGATGCCAGGCTCGCCAGCGCACAGCACCAGCCGAGCAGCCCCGCCTCGGGCAGCGTCGAGCCAAGCCCGCAACGCGGCTAGCTCGCGCCGCCGCCCGACGATGGCATCGGGCACCACGCTCGCAGAGCCTCGCGTCGGCGTGCTCACGACTAGGTATCTCCCCTCAGCGGCGGTCAGGCGCCGAGGCAGTACGTCCACCAAGCTCAATTCAACCAGGCGCAGCAGACTGGCCGCGTGGAGCACGGGCACGAGCAGATAAGACGGCCAGCAACGCCCGCCGCGGTCCGGTCATGTCGACGGCCGGTCGGGGGCCGGCGAAGCACATGGCCCCGACAACCTGAGCGCCAAGACGGAGAGCCGGTGTTACGGGAGCCGCACGGAATCGTTCGCCACTACGCCCCTCTGTACCTCCCTCGGGGAGCTCCCGGTTCCAGGGCGCATGGCGCACCTCGTCGACGATGCCGCGGAGTGTGTCACCGTTGGAGATGTTCCGGGGGAGGCCTCCTGGGATGGTTCCCACGGCAGCCCGCCGATGGGCGCCACAACTGAGGCATCATACCTGAATGAGTTCCACGTGCCGGTCGGCGGCCTCGGCCAGCGCGCGGAGATCCGGGAGGTCAGAGGTAGCGATGTGGTCGGTATCCTCGGCGAGCAGGACGAGCGATCTCCCCAAAATGTTGGGGCGGTCACCGCTGATTGCCGGTCGACGACCGTGAAAGCGAGCGTGCCGAGAGGCACCGGAGGTTCGAATCCCTCCGCTTCCGCCGGCCCCAAAAAATGACCCGCAGACTCGCCCGCCGGCCACTGTCGCTCGCCGCTTTCACAGTTGTCACGCACATGGTCCTACGGATGGCGCCAATGGCTTTCGGCAGACCCTCGGAGGTGAACATTGACCGACCTGGCACGGTTTGAAGAACTGGTGCCCCTTGACCACGGCCTCAGCGTCGTCGTCACCCGCCGCGCCGATCACACCCCCCACGCCACCGTCGTGAACGCCGGCGTCCTTCCGCATCCGGCTACAGGTGCCCGCTCTGTCGCGTTTGTAGCCGCGGGCGGCACCCGCAAGCTCGCCAATCTGCGCGCCGACCCAACCATCGCAATCGTGGTCCGTGCTGGCTGGCAATGGGCCGCCGTCGAAGGCCATGCCGAGCTGATCGGACCCGACGACCCCCACCCGGAGGTAGGCGACGAGCGGCTCCGGCTCCTGCTTCGCGACATCTTTTGCGCAGCGGGAGGGAGCCACGACGACTGGGATACCTACGACCGAGTGATGCGCGAGGAGCGCCGCACTGCGGTCTTCGTCTCCGCTACTCGTGTCTACTCGAATCCGGCATGAGCGCTGAGCACAGCGGATGCCCGCGCAACATGACCTTCTGCCTGCCCGGTTCGAGTTCGAGCTGTGGCATCACGGCCCACGGTTGATTGAGGCATGACGAGGGACGAGGTGCTTGACCTGTGCACAAGCCTGCCCGGCGCGGTGGAGGACTACCCGTTCGGTGATGAGGTCGCGGTGTTCAAGGTCGGGGGAAAGATGTTCGCGCTCGTCCCTCTTACCGGGCAGCCCGGCAGCGTGAATCTCAAGTGCGACCCAGGCCTTGCCCTGGAATGGCGAGCTCGCTATTCGGCTGTGCGTCCGGGTTACCACCAAAACAAGCGCCATTGGAACACCGTCGAGCTGGACGGCACTGTTGGGGACGACGAGCTTCGAGAGATGATCGACCACTCCTATCGGCTCGTCGTCAGCTGCCTGCCACGTGACCAACGAACTCGCCTCCTCGGACATTGATGCTCGCTCAACGCCCTCTAGAGGTTCCCCAAACGAACATGGAACGCCGGCGGAAGCCGTACTACTGGGCAAAGAGCCGTCTCGCGATCAGCTCCAGCACGTCCGCGCGGCTGCGCGCGCCGTGATCGGCGGCGATGAAGTGGTCGCCGATCGCCACCGAGAAGGCGATCAGGCAGCGGGCTTCGAGCTCATCCTCGTTGGCGCAGAAGGTGGCCAACAGCGAGCGCAGGTACTCCATTCGCCGGTTGTCGACGCGTCGCAGGCGATCGGCGGCTCGCGCCGGGACCAGTCGCGGACCGCGAGGTCGATCGGGAGTAACTCGTCGCTGAACGTGAGCGCGGCTGCCCGCTGCCCCTTGGCCATGGCGTCGCCGCCCTCGCGCTCGACGCGGTCGATCACCTCCTCGGTGCTCCTGCGCTCCCACGTGTCGAGCATCTCGTCCAGCAGCGCGCGCCGGTCGTCGAAGTACCCCGTAGAAGCCGCCCTTGCTGACGCCCTGCGCCCGCGCCAGCGACTCGATCCGGACCGCGTCAGGCCCGCGCCGACAGTGCCCGCAATCCCTCCTCGATCCACCTGGCGCGGGGCGTGCGGGCGACGGCCATGACCTGCCCCCGTTCGCGTCGACCGCATCCATACGGCGTGCTGGTGAAGCCGAACGGCCTGTTCGGCAAGGCTTACATGGCCACGATAGCGCCGCTCCGGCACCTGATCGTGTACCCGGCAATGATCCCGAGCATCGGGCGATGCTGGCGTGCCATCGCCGACCACCCCACACCCGCACCACACACGAGGAGCACCGATGCGTGATCCCACCTCCCACCCAGCCCCAACCCGGGTACGCGAGATCGCGGTGCCACCCGAGGTGCTACCGGGGCGAGCGGCGCGGACGAACGCGGCGCGCCAACCCAGCAGGCTGACGAGGGTGCCGCCGACCAGATGAGTAGCCCGCTACTCGTTGATGTGCCGGTGCCCTCAGCGGCCGGTGGTGCCGAGGTCGTCGGAGGGTCCAGCTTCGATCCGGGGCCACTGGGCCGTGGGTCGTCCGTTGGTCC